>SVOU01000120.1 GCA_015066215.1 Oscillospiraceae bacterium
ACGTGCGCCGTGCCCTGTCCTTTATCGGTGAGCGGTATAACGAGCCGCTCACCCTGTCCGACGTGGCGGAATATTTGGGGATCAGCCCCAACTATCTCTCCACCCTGTTTCATCAGACCACCGGCGTATCCTTTCGTGATCACCTGTGTCAGGTGCGGGTGGAAGCGGGCAAACGCCTGCTGTTGTCCACCGATCTGTCACTGGTCGAAATCGCCGTGGCGGTGGGTTTCCCCGACCAAAGTTATTTCTGCAAGGTGTTCAAAAAGCACGTGGGGCTCACCCCGGGCAAATTCCGCTCCTGATAGATTACACCGTCGCGTAAAAGTCATCGGCAGCGGCAAACATCGCGTCGATATTTTCCCACGGGGACAGCGGCGGAATATCACAGCCGCTGGACAGCACGAAGTTGGGATATTGGTGGCAATCCTGCAACACCGCAAGAGTCGCCGCCTTAACCGAATCGGGCGTGCCGCCCAGCAACTGTGCGGCGGGGCTGACGTTGCCCATCACCAGCACGTCGGCGGGCGCACCCTCGAACATATCTGCCAAACGGACAGCGTCGCCGAAATGATAGGCGGCCGCGCCGATGCCGTAGATGCCGTCTTTCATACGCGCTACGTTGTCGCCGCAGTTGTGATAGACGACCGCAAAGCCGTCATCCTGCACCGCGTCAACAATTTGCTTGACGTAAGGGTGAGAAAACTCCTCCGCCAAAGCGGGGGAGAGCATACCTGCAAGCGGCTCGGCGATGACCACGCCGTTGGCGCCCGCTTCTTTGTAGGCTTTGCAATAGTTGATGGTGAACTGCACGCATTTTTCCAAAACGGTTTCCACCATCTCGGGCTCTTCGTAGCAAAGCACCATAATTTCGCTGACGTCCATCAGACGACCCGCCAGCGAGAACGGACCGATCACACCCGCCATCACGGGGCGGTCTGTGATGAGCGCGGCGGCTTCTTTCACCGCATCGATATACAGCCCCGTGCGGCAAGCACCCACTTCGGGCACCGCGAGCGCCGCAGCGTCGTCCTCATCCTGCACCACAGCTTCCACGACGGTGGGAACTTCGTCATCGGAGAATTTGACGGTCGCGCCGAAGCACTCCGCTTCCACCGACAAGTCCATCAGACTCACCGCCATACCCGTAGGCACGCGGTCAGCGATAGCTTTCATACCCGCCGCTTGCAGACGGCTGTCGGAAATAAGCTCCTTGACGGTAATATCCATCAGTTGCACACAGGGGAAAGACAAAATAGGCATCACAGGCTTGCGCGCGACCTTGTTTTGCGCGGCGAGCCATTCTTTCATACACAAAGACATATTTTCGCCTCCTTTGTGAAAAGTATAGCATATCGCCTTGCGGCACATATTGTTTTTATCAACGAATTTTGTAAAAATTTAATGCCGTCGGCGCGGATACCGACGGCATTTTCTTTTATTTTTCAAACAACGGTGTGGACAGATAGCGGTCGCCCGTGTCGGGGAGCAGCACCACCAGCCGCTTGCCCGCCCATGCGGGACGCGCCGCAATTTCGGCGGCCGCCCACAAAGCCGCGCCCGACGAGATGCCCACCAACATACCCTCGGTGACCACCAATTCCCGCGCGGCGGCAAAAGCATCTTCTTCGGCCACCGCGATCACTTCGTCATAGACGGCGGTGTTGAGCACCGACGGCACGAAGTTGGCCCCGATGCCCTGCAAGCCGTGCGCGCCGCTTTTGCCCTGTGATAACAGGGGAGAGGCGGCAGGCTCCACCGCAAAAACGGCAATATCCGCGCGCTGTTCTTTGAGATATTCCCCCACGCCTGTGAGAGTGCCGCCCGTGCCGACGCCCGCCACAAAGCCGTCAAGTTCACCGTCGGTGTCTGCCCAGATCTCGGGACCCGTAGTCAAGCGGTGCGCTTCGGGGTTGGCGGGATTATCGAACTGGCGCGGCATAAAGCTGTCGGGAATTTCGGCGGCAAGCGCTTCGGCCTTGGCGATAGCGCCCGCCATACCCTGTGCCCCCTCGGTCAGCACGATCTTGGCGCCGTAAGCCGCCAGCAGATTGCGGCGTTCCACGCTCATCGTGTCGGGCATCGTCAAAATCACCGTATAGCCGCGGGCAGTACCCACCGCCGCCAGACCGATGCCCGTGTTGCCGCTGGTCGGCTCGATAACGGTCGCACCCGCTTTGAGCAACCCCTGCTGCTCGGCAATGTTCAGCAGATGCAACGCCACGCGGTCTTTGACGCTGCCCGCGGGGTTTAAGCCCTCCCACTTGGCAAGCAGGGTGGCTTTCAGTCCGCGCGCGGCGGCAAAACGGCGCAATTCCACGAGCGGCGTGTTGCCGATCGCTTGTTCAGCACAGGTATATATAGGCATAATGATCAACTCCTTGTTTCGATGCCTACATTATATCACGACCGCCGCGGGTTCACAAGTCAAAAGGCAAAAAAATCGCTTGCAACTGCTAAAAGGTTATGATACAGTAAAGGTGTGATTTCAAAAAGGAGATGACGGTATGCGGACAGCGCTGGAAACCCTCAAAAGGGATATATTGACCACCGACAACGAAGCATGCTTTATCGAGCGCGAGCGGTTTTTGCAACAAGCGGCAAACGGTTTTGACGAAACCGATCCTGTCGCCTTTGCAACGCTTCTGGCAGATATGCTCGGTGCGGTATCCGTGCCTGTGCAGGCAGAGGATATGTTTGTCGGTCGCGTGGTCGAAGCGCGCCCCGACGAGGGGATGCAAGCACCGTCAACGCTGCTCGCTTGCGACGGGCACAAGGACTTCGACTATGCGATGATTTTGCAAAAGGGTCTGCGTGCTTGCGGCGAGGAAATTGCCGCCAACGCCGCACGGCTGGGTGATACGGAATCGCTGGAATTTGCCGCGTCTGCCAAGATCGTGCTGCGCGGTATCGCGCAATATGCCGCGCGCTATGCCGACGCCGCCGAAAAAGCGGGCAAGACCCGCGCCGCCGCCGCACTGCGCCGCGTGCCGATGGAGCCCGCTTTCGATATGTTCTCGGCGCTGCAAGGAATGTGGCTTTTACATATGGTGGCGAGCTGCTACGTCGGCTCGCGCGACTATGCCTTCGGCTGGATGGACAAATATCTCTATCCTTACTATCAGCAGTCGCTCAAAAACGGCGAAACCGAAGAAGAATTGGCCGAACAGCTCGCCTTTTTCTTTGTCAAAGCCAACGAGATCTGCGGGCGCGCCACCCACAACTACCGGTGCAAGCCCGTGCTGTCGCAGGCGTCGAAGCAATACGTCTGCTTCGGCGGCAAAACGCCCAACGCGCTCTCCATGCGTATCCTTGATGCCGCCGAGCGGCTCAACACCCCTCAACCGCAATTCACCGTCCTGCTTGACCCATCGGCAGACGAGGCGTTTTCCCGCCGCGTGTTCGAGGTGATGGCGGCGGTGACGGATAAACTGCACGTGTATAACTACTCGCAGATCGTGGCGTATCTGCTCAAAAAGGGCGTGCCGCAGGAGGTGGCGGAAAGCTTCACCTTTTCCGCCTGTTGCACCTTTGACCTCGACCACCACAGCATCCGCCGCGAGCACTACGTGCCTACGCTGCAATTGTTCAGCAAAGTGCTGCGTGAGCGGGATTATGCAAGCGTGGACGAGATACTTGCCGTCTACAAAGCGGCACTTAGCGCGCACCTGCAATCCCACGCCGACGCGGTGCAACAGCCGCTGGATATGGTCTACAACCGCCGCACCTTCGTGCTGGACAGCGTGCTGATGAGCGATTGCATCGCGCAGTGTCGCTTCCCTGCGCGCGGTACGATGCCCTACAACGTGGTCAACCTGTTCTTTTCGGGTATGGCAACGGTCGGCGACTCGCTTTTGTCGCTCGACACCTTCGTGTTCAAGGGCAAACGCTGTACCTATGCCGACTTCGTGCGCCTGATGGACGGCGATTTCGCCGCCGACAAAGCGCTTCACCGTGAGATTTTGCAACTGACCAAATTCGGCAACGATACCGCCGCCGACGACTATACCGTCAAAGCGGTCAACGCCTTTTGTGATATAGTCGTTGACCGCTT
>SVOU01000011.1 GCA_015066215.1 Oscillospiraceae bacterium
CGGTGCGCCGCCAGAATGGTTGAGAATATTGGCTATGCTCCGACACGGCTTTCCCTCCTTGTTATCCTGTAATCTGTTGTACCATAGTATCGAGCTGCACCTGCAAGCTTTTGGAATAGTCCTTGTTTTCCATCGCCAAGCCAAACGCCTCAACGGGTGTCCAGAAGGTGGACAGCACTTCCTTTTGCGATTTGGCAAAGGCGTTTTGTTGAGTCAATGCCGACAGCGCCAAGTTTTCACGCACGTTGGCATCGGCTGCCGCCTTGCGGTTAGAGGGACCCATCGCGCGTTTTTGGAAGCGCAAAAGCTGATTTTGCTCGTTTGTCAGCCATTCTGCCAACGCCATTGCCTCAGCCGGGTACTTTGTCAGTGCATTGACACCCATCAGTTTATAGCCGCCAAAGCTACTCATCTGCACCTGTTCGTCGCCAAGCGTAAAGGTGGGCAGTTTTGTGGCAGCATATCCCTCTCCCAGTTTTTCCTGTAAGGCTTCGGCGTTCCACGTACCGGACACCGCCGCGCACACCGTGTCGCCCATAGCACCCGTGACAATGTCGTTGTTGCCCGTCATAAACGCCTCGTGTGCGGTGAACTTTTGAATAGCCTGCGCCGCCTTGAGTCCGTCGGCATTATTAAAATTACAAGTCTGTTTGCCGTCGGCAGTCAGACCGATCTCACAGCCCGCACCCAAAAAGAAAGAGGCGCAGTACCAGCCGTCCGACACGTCCATAACGACCTTTTTATCCGCTTCATCTGCCGCTTCCATTAGACCGTCAAGCGTTTTGACGTCATCAGCCGACAGCACGCGACTGTCATAATAGAGAAAATAGCCGTTGTCCGAGGTCATCGGGTAGGCATAGAGCTTGTTGTTCACCATTGCAGACTCCACCGAGCCCTCGGTATTGTCGGCGATGATGGCATCCTTGTTGCGTGTGATTTCATACAAGGCCTTGGCATTAACAAAAGTGAGGATCTGATCGTTGGGGAACGAAAACACATCCGCCGCAGCTTCGGGGTCTTCCAACACGCGTTTTTGCGCGTCGTTCTCCCCCACCACCCCCAGCGTGATGTCATAGTTCTTATCGGGATTGGCTTTTTTGAAGGATGCGATCATCTCTTTAAGCAGTTCCTGATCCTCCTGTGCGCCCCACACGCGCAAGGTGATCGCGTCATCCTTATTGCGCGAGCAACCCGCCATCGTTGTAACACACAGCAAAAGCACCGCAACCAGCGCGGTCATACGTTTACACCATTTCATTATTTTTCCTCCTTACAAGGCGTCAAGCGCCAAATATCACGGGCATATTCCAGCACTGTGCGGTCGCTGGAAAACCGTCCCGATGCGGCAATATTGCGAATACATTTACGCGCATACCCGAAGCGGTCGGCATAGTCGCGATTGGCACGCAGGCGCGTTTCGGTAAAGTCGAGCAAATCGCCGAGCACGTAATACTGATCGGCCTTGTGCCACGACGCGTCTTTCAGGAGTGCATCGTACAGTTCTTGGAATACTCCGCTGCCGCCATCGGAAAACGTACCGTCAATCAAGCTGTCCACCACGCGTCTGATACGCGGCTCATTTTTATACAGACTTTTCGGATCGTAGTCCGTTTTCTTTGCCAGTTCTTCTACGGTTGCGCCGAAAACATAGCCGTTTTCCTGCCCCGCCGCCGCAAAGATCTCCACATTGGCACCGTCCATCGTACCAAGCGTCAACGCACCGTTGAGCATCATCTTCATATTACCCGTTCCCGACGCTTCCATACCTGCTGTGGAGATCTGCTCGGAAATATCCGCCGCAGGCAACAGTTTTTCTGCATAGGAAACGTCATAGTTGGTCAAGAAACGCACCTGCATATACGGCGAAACGGTCGGGTCGTGGTTGATCATTTTCGCCAGCTCGTGAATATACTTGATGATAGCCTTGGCGCGTTTGTACGACGGAGCGGCCTTGGCACCGAACAGAAAAACGGTCGGGACAAAGTCCGTCAGCTTGCCTTCGCGGATCTGATAATAGATATCCAGTATCGAAAACGCGTTGAGCAACTGGCGTTTATATTCGTGCAGACGTTTTGCCTGTACGTCAAACAGACGGTCGGTGGGAATCGTTTGCCCCTCACGCTGTTCCATATAGGATGCCAGTCGTACTTTTGCCTGTTGGCGGCATTGCAAAAACGCCTCGCAAAACGCGTCATCATTCGCATAGGGTTCGAGTTTTTCCAACTCCGTAAGGTTGGTGATCCAACCGCCGCCGATGGTATCGGTAATCAGTTTGGCAAGCGCTGGATTAGCCAAAGCCAGCCAGCGACGCTGGGTAATACCGTTGGTCTTGTTTTGAAACTTCTGTGGATACAGCGCGTGCCAATGCGGCATCAGCTTTTCGGTAAGCAGTTTGGTGTGCAACGCCGCCACGCCGTTGACCGCGCGACTGCCAAATACCGCCAAGCGCGCCATATGCACCTGACCGTCGCTGATAATGCGAAACTTTTCCCATTCCGTGGTTGGCACACCGCGTTGTTTCAGCTCGTTGACCAGTGCACAATCCACCGCTTCGAGAATCTTTTTGAGCTGCGGCAAGCATTTGCAAAATAGCTTAAGATCCCACTTTTCCAACGCTTCGGGCAGCACGGTATGATTGGTGTAGGCAAACACCTCGCGCGCTGTATAGAGTGCATCGTCGAAGGACTGCTTTTCCTCCTCCATCAAAAGGCGTATCAGTTCCAGAATAGATACGGCGGGGTGTGTGTCATTGAGCTGTACGGTCAGCCAATCTGCCAGATTTTCCTTGCCGCTGCGACGAAACCGCCGCAAAAGATCCTGCAATGAAGCGGAGCAGAAAAAATACTGCTGACGCAACCGCAAGCGTTTGCCCGCATCGGTACTGTCGCTCGGATACAACACCGCCGACAGACACGCCGCTTCGTCGGCAGCGAGAAATGCCTTGTCATATTTTTGCTCGTTAAACTTATCCCAATCGAGGGCGTTAAGCGGTTCCGCTTGCCAAAGACGCAGATAATTCACCGTTTCGGCGCCGTAACCGATAATGGGCATATCGTACGGCACAGCATACACCGTCAGGTTGCCCATACGCACCGTCACGCGTTCTTCCTGACGGCGAAAAGACCACGGATCGCCGTTTTTTAGCCAATCATCGGGTGTCTCTCTTTGAAACCCGTCTGTGAAATGCTGGCGGAATAAACCGAATCGGTAGCGAATACCGTAGCCGTGCAAGGGTATACCCATAGTGGCGGCAGAATCCAAAAAGCAGGCCGCCAAACGACCCAATCCGCCGTTGCCGAGTGCGGTGTCTTCCAGTTCTTCAAACTGCGCCAACGACAAGCCGTAATCCGCCATCAGGTCATCGGCTGCGGACAAAAGTCCTGTGTTGAGCAGATTTGCGTGGATCATCCGCCCCATCAAAAATTCTGCCGAAAAATAAGCCGCGCAGCGTGACGGCGTTTCTTCAACGGGTGGTACGGTAGATAAAACGGCGGTTGCCAATGCTTTTTGCCATTGTGCTGCCGACGCTTCCTGCGGTGAGCGGTGTGTTTGTTCCCACAAAAGGCGTGAAACGTGTCCGCGCCAGTCCTTCATTTTCCCACTCCTCTCTGTTTTGTGTACCTTATCTTTTCCACGCGTCGAAAGATTATGCGATATTTTCGGCGCAAAAAGAAAAACAGCCGTTTTTACAAACGACTGTTTTCACGCATATTTATTTATCTTTGGGAAACCGAGCACCCGCCTGTCGGCGTATTTCTTCCATAACGGTGGCGGTTTGCAACGCCAAACGCTTACAATCGGCATAAGACGCATCTGTCGGGTCCTCGATAAAGCGATACCAGTTTTCCGCCTCGTGCGCCATCAGTTGCAAGCGTGTTTCGTTTTCGGCAACCGCCATCGCCGCACCGTTTCGCGGGTACAGACATATATCTTGCAGCTGCGATATAGTACCAAACGTGACCGTACCTTCCTCGCCGACGATTTCCGAGCCGATGATGCACTGTGCCGTTTTGGCGTAGGTAAGCACCACCTGCTTATCGGGATAGGACAGAACGGCGCATCCCGCGCCGTCTGCGCCCGTGCGTAAAAGCGAGGCGTCTGCGCTGATTTTTTGCGGCATACCGAAAAGATCCAGCGCAGGATAGACGGTATAGATCCCCAAATCCATCAGTGCACCCGTTTCAAGAGCGGGGTTGAAAATATTTGGGGTCTCGCCGCGCAGGTAGGCGTCATAATGGGCAGAGCGCTTGGAAAAATCCAGCCGCGCCGTAAATATCTGCCCGCACGCTCCCACCGCCTGCCGCAAGGCTTGGCGCAAAGGGGTGTGCATATACATTATCGCTTCGAGATATACCACACTTTTTGCAGCCGCCAATTCTTGCAGTTCGATCACTTCATCGGCGCGAGCGGCCAGCGGTTTTTCGCAAAGGATATGCTTGCCCGCCTCCATCAAAAGGCGGCACTGTTCAACGTGTAAGGCGTTGGGGCTTGCCACATAGACACCGTCTATATCGGGGTCGGCTGCCAGACTGACAAGGTCGGTGTAAACCTTTTTGGCGCCGTGGCGGTCGGCATAGCTTTTGCCGCTGTCCAAACTGCGGGAATAAACGGCGTCAAGCTGCCACAATCCCGTTGACTTGGCACTCTCAATGAAGGCATCAACGATAAATCCACGACCAATCGTGGCAAACTTTTTCATCCAACCCCTCCTTTTTCAACCAGTATATCCTTTTTCGGGCAAAAAAGCAATTGATTATTTTGCATAATGGGATTATAATATAGGAAGTTAATGTTTCTATCAGAGCAAGGAGCGGGTGCTTTATGTCCTCTTATCTCAAACGCACGTGGGCAGAGATCGATCTCGAAGCCCTGCGCCATAACTATCATACTATCGCCAACGCCGTGAGCAAGGATTGCCGCCTGATGGCAGTCATCAAGGCGGACGGCTACGGTCACGGCGCGGTCGCCGTTGCGCGCCTTCTCAGCCGCGAGGGCGTTTCCTGGTTTGCGGTTTCCAACTTAGAAGAAGCCACGCAGCTACGACAAGCAGGTATTTCAGAGCCTATTTTGATTCTTTCTTACACCCCGCCCACAGAAGCGGCGCGATTGGCAGAGCTTTCCATCACCCAAACGGTTATCAGCCACGAATACGGTGAGCAGCTCAACGCTGAAGCGGAGAAGGCAGGCGTTTCGCTATCTGTGCATATCAAGGTGGACACGGGCATGTCCCGCGTTGGCTTTTTCTGCCGTGAGGGATTGGAAGGCGATGCCGCCGAAGCCGTTGCCGCCGTGTGCCGTCTGCCGCGTTTGCAAGCAGAAGGCATCTTCACGCACTTCTCTTCGGCGGATGAGCCCGACGGGCAAGCCGTCACCGAACAGCAATATGATCTGTTTTGCCGCGTGATCGACCGCTTGGAAACGATGGGTATCACCTTTGCGTTGCGTCATTGTTGCAACAGCGCCGCTTTGATGCGCTTTCCGCATATGCATATGGATATGGTGCGCCCGGGCATTATCCTTTATGGCTTGGTGCCTGACGCATCCTTGCAACATCAACTGCCGCTGCGCCCTGCTATGACCGTCAAGTCGGTGCTTTCCATGGTTAAAAGCGTCCCCGTCGGCACCACCGTCAGCTATGGGCGTACCTTTGTTGCCGAAACGCCCTGCACATTGGCGACGATGCCTGTCGGCTATGCCGACGGTCTGCCGCGCAGCTTTTCCGGCCGTTGGCAGGTGTGTGTGAACGGACAAACCGCTCCCATCGTCGGGCGTATTTGTATGGATCAGTGTATGCTGGATATCAGCGACATTGAAGGCGCTCAGGTTGGCGACGAAGTGGTGCTTTTGGGCGGCAACGGTAGCTGCTCGGCTGCCAATTTTGCCACCACCGCCGGCACCATCTCCTATGAAGTTGTCTGCGACATCGGCAAGCGCGTGCCGCGTTTATTCCTCGAGAACGGGCATATTGTCGATCAACTTAACTATCTTGTTCCCCACACACCCGACTGACGCAATTCTGCCCCTTGACTTTTGCGGTATAATCTGTTAAAATTTGGTTATTCGTGAGGGAGTAGTTGGCGCTTTGGCGCGGCAGAGTTCGTCACCTCGCCCCTTTTGGGGTCGGCTCTGTCTTTGCAATGAGACTCATGTATAGCCTTGGCTGTGCGTGGGTACGATAACGGTACTTAATGAGCATAGCCTTGGCTATGCTCATTTTCTTTTAAGGAAGGATGGACAATCGTATGAAATGGTACACCCAAGATCTTCCGCAAGTGATGGATGGACTTTCCACCACATCGCAAGGCTTGACCGCGTCGGAAGCCGATCGCCGCTTGCAGGAGAACGGTCCCAACAAGCTCGTTGAAGCGAAGAAGGTCAGCATTTTCTCCCGATTTCTTTCTCAACTCGCCGACCCGATGATTCTGGTACTGCTGGCAGCCGCGTTACTTTCGGGCATCACCGCTGTTTACGCCGATGAATCTTTGGCAGACGTGTTTATTATTTTGTTTGTGGTGATACTTAACGCTGTTTTGGGCGTTATCCAAGAAAGCAAAGCAGAACAGGCTATTGAAGCGCTCAAAGAGATGAGCGCCGCCACCTCCAAGGTGCTGCGCGACGGTCACGTCGTTTCCTTACACAGCGACAATCTCGTCGTCGGTGACGTGGTTATTCTGGAAGCGGGCGACGCCGTTCCTGCCGATGCGCGCTTGTTGGAATGTGCTTCTCTCAAAGTGGAAGAGGCGGCTTTGACGGGCGAATCCGAGCCTGTCAACAAGCAGATGGAAGCGCTTTCTGCCGAGGGCGAGGTACCGCTTGGCGACCGTAAAAATATGGTCTATATGGGTAGCACCGTCGTCTATGGACGCGGCAAGGCGGTTATCACCGCCACCGGTATGGACACCGAAATGGGGCATATTGCTTCCGCGCTCTCTGCCGCCGAAAAGGAACAGACGCCTTTGCAGCAAAAGCTTGGGCAGCTTAGCCGCATTCTCACTTGGCTGGTGCTGGGTATCTGTGTGCTGATCTTTGCCGTCGGCATCTTGCGTGAGGGCAAATTCACTGCCGATGCGCTTATCAACACCTTTATGCTGGCGATCAGCTTGGCAGTTGCCGCTATCCCCGAAGGTCTGGCAGCCGTCGTGACCATCGTGCTTTCCATCGGCGTTACCAAGATGTCCAAGCGCAACGCCGTTATCCGCCGTTTGACCGCTGTGGAAACCTTGGGTTGCACGCAGATCATCTGCTCGGATAAGACCGGCACGCTGACGCAGAATAAAATGACAGTTGTCGATCACAGCACCGTGGACACCAATCTGCTTGCCACCGCGATGGCACTTTGCTCCGATGCCGAGCCTGACGAGTCGGGCAACGCCGTCGGCGAGCCTACCGAATGTGCGCTGGTCAATTTTGCCACCTCGATCGGTCTGCCAAAAGCCGATTTGGAAGCCGTCACCCCGCGTGTTGACGAAGCGCCTTTCGATTCTATGCGTAAGATGATGTCCACCGTGCATCAAGCGGGCAATCAGTTCGTGCAGTACACCAAGGGCGCGCCCGACGAGGTGTTACGCCGTTGCACGCGTATTCATACGGTTGACGGCGTGCGAGGTATGACTGACGACGACCGCAAGACGATCCTTGCGCAAAACAAAGAGATGGCCGACCGCGCTTTACGCGTGCTTTGCGCCGCTTATACTACCTATACCGAAAAGCCCACGGATAACAGCCCTGCGGCTTTGGAAAAAGATCTCATCTATATCGGTCTTACCGGTATGATCGATCCCATTCGCCCCGAAGTACGCGACGCCGTTGTAAAATGTCACAGCGCGGGCGTGCGCGTAGTGATGATCACGGGCGACCACCGCGATACGGCGGTGGCAATTGCCAAGGACCTCGGCATTCTCACCGATCCCGCTCAAGCGATCACGGGCACCCAACTCAACGAGCTGTCCGACGAGGAGTTGGCGGCGAATATTCAGAATTTTGTCGTCTATGCCCGCGTGCAACCCGAACACAAGGTGCGTATCGTCAAGGCTTGGCAGGCGCAGGGTAAGGTCACCGCTATGACGGGCGACGGCGTCAACGACGCTCCCAGCATCAAGTCTGCCGATATCGGTATCGGTATGGGTATCACAGGTACCGACGTCACCAAAAACGTGGCGGACATGATCTTGGCGGATGACAACTTTGCCACCATCGTGTCTTCCGTTGAGGAAGGCCGCCGCATCTATTCCAACATCCGCAAAGCCATTCAGTTCCTGTTGTCCACCAATTTGAGCGAAGTGATCAGCATCTTCTTTGCCACGATGCTCGGCTTCACCATTCTGAAACCCGCGCACATTCTGTGGATCAACCTGATTACCGACAGTTTGCCCGCGCTGGCACTCGGCATGGAAGAAAGTGAAAAGGACTCTATGTCCCACCCGCCCCGCGACCCCAAAGACGGTATTTTCGCAGGCGGTGTGGCTGTGGATATTTTCATTCAAGGCGCACTGGTTGCGGCACTCACAGTGCTTGCTTATTTTATCGGCGACTTCATCGAGTTTGGTCACTGGCGCATTGAAAACAGCTCTGACGGCGTCACGATGGCGTTTCTCACTATGTCTATGGCGGAGATTTTCCAAGCCTTCAACGTACGTTCTCGCCGCCACTCGCTTTTCTCTCTCACCCGCCAGAACAAGTTCCTGTGGGGTGCCGGCATTGCGGCTATGCTGCTGACTGCAGGCGTTATCTATATTCCCTTCCTCAGAGACGCTTTCGGCTTCCAATCGATTTCCTTCAAAGAATATATCATCGCGTTTGGCTTGGCTTTGGCGATTATTCCGCTTATCGAGATCTACAAGCTTATCCGCAGATTATTCGACCGCAAGAAATAATAACATCTATAAAAGGGACGAAGCGCCGCTTCGTCCCTTTTTCATTTGCTTTTTTGCGTGTTTTATGATATCATATAAACGAACGACTTGGTCGGAGGTTTTGGTTATGAGTGGAAATATTACCCGTGCACATCAATCCATACGCCTTTGGAATACGATGAACGATGCGGCGCGTTTTGACGAAATGCTCGCACTGCTCGAAAAATACCCGCAGGCTGTCAGCGAGATTGCACTGTTCACAGGCGACACCCACGCGCCGATGCCGCTGGATGTTTTGCAAAAGCGCGTCGATGCCCTCGTTCCGCTTATGGAAAAGGCGCGTGCCAAGGGATTTCGCTGTGGCATTAACCACCTCTCTCTTATCGGGCACCATCAAGAACACGCCGTCGGCTCGTTGACCGACGCCGCGTTTTGCGTAGATATTAACGGTGATGAGCATCTCGGCTCACTCTGTCTGTCACATCCGTGCACACTTGACTATGTGCGCGAGTCCATTATTATGCTCGCCAAAGCAAAACCGGATTTTCTGTGGACGGACGATGACCTGCGCTTTTTCCACAACGGACTCTGTTGTTTCTGCGACCATTGCATTGACACCTTTAATAAGCGCAACGAACTCGCCGTCACCCGTGACGATCTGCGCGTCGCATTTGCCGATAGCAACACCCACGATGCCAATCTGCGACAGCTTTGGCGCAAGTTTAACGCGTCGGTGCTGACCGATCTGTTTCGCGTCGTGCGAAAAGCCGCCGATTCCGTTGATCCCGATCTGACGATCGGCTCGATGAGCTGTGAATATATTTTTGAAGGCTGGCCGTATGCCGATATTGCCGACGTGTTATCACATCAGCAACAAACGCAAACCAAATGGCGTCCCGGTGGCGGTGTGTATACCGACGAGCGTTTGGTTGGATTCGTGGAAAAGGCGCACTCCCTGGGGCGCCAAGCCGCCGCATTGCCCGATTATGTCACCGATATTCAGTCGGAAATCGAAAATTTCCCCTATCAGTTCATCAGCAAGGGCACGCACGCCAATATGATGGAGTCACTGTTATACGTAGCGGCAGGCTGTACGGGCACTGCGCTCAATATTGTTCCTGCTTATGACGAGCCGCTTTCAACTATCGAGCCGACGATCAAACGCGCGCACGAGTTGCGCCCCTTCTTCGATCTGATAGCATCCACCATCGGTCGCGTACGGCCCGTGGGTATCGGCACAGGTTGGAACCCTGCCACCAACTTTGCATCACCGCTTAATACAAACGGTTGGCCGCAGAGTTTGCGCCATACCGAGGAGTTTGGCGTGATCGGTCTGCCGCTCGCTTATGAAAATACAAGCGCCACCGTGTATGCTCTGACAGCCGAAAGTGTCAGTTGTATGGACGATGCGCAGATAATGCAGGTTCTTGCGGACGGTGTCTATTGTGATGCCGATGCAGTTGCGGCACTCACGGCGCGTGGATTTGGACAATATATCGGCTTTGCCGTGGCAGAACAATTCCCGCAAGACACGATGGAGCAATACACCGACCACCCGCTCAACGGTGATTTTGCAGGTCACCGTCGCAACTGTCGGCAATCCTTCTCCCCCGTTCCCGCAGTAGCTTTTACGCCGTTTGAAAATGCACAGGTGCTGGCTTCTTTGGTCGACTATAACCGTCAAGAAAAAGCCGCCTGCACAATGGGTGTATTTGAAAACACTTTGGGCGGCAGAGTGTGCGTTTGCGGCTATTTCCCATGGACGATGCTGCAAGAACTGGGCAAATCCACCCAGATTAAAAACGTTTTTGACTGGCTGGCAAACGGACGGTTGCCTGCATTTGTTAAAAGTTATCACCGCGCAAACATCTGGACGCGCAGCCTTCCCGACGGACGTACCGCCGTCGCCCTACTCAATGCAAGCCTTGACCGCGCCGAGAACTTGGAGTTGTCCGTTCAAAGCATTGGCAAAACAGCACACTTTTATAAAATGAGCGACTATCCGCAGCAGCCGAATGGTATACGGCTTTCGGCGCGCACCGACAAAGACGGCTCTTCCGTTTACCGTTTACCTGCACTTAACGCTTGGGAGGTCGCCTTGTTAATTTCGGACTAACGGCTATTTTTTTAAGTTGCAATATCTTTTTACCTGTACTATAATGGTATTAGATTATTTGGGAGGCGTAAATATGAAACTGAAACTTTCTTATCTGGCGCTACTTACTGCTTTGCTGGTATTATTTACCACTGCCTGTTCGCTCTTGCCAACCTCAAATACCGATGGCACAACAACCGGAACGACCACCACTTCGGCCGCTACTTCCGCTACCACGTCGTCCACCGCTGATGATAATCAAAATGACAATGGTTGGAACGATGATATCACGGATGATGCAGGTAACAAAACCACTAAAGGCAACGCAGGCGGCACCACCGCAGGTGACGTGACCGACAACACCACCGCAGGTGGTGACACTCCTGCCTCCTCCGCGAACGCCACCACTTCCACCACCAAAAAGCAAACGACCACCAAGCCCACCTCGGCGACCGAAGTCGTCATTACGCTCCCGCCAATCCCCACCCAGACGACCAAGCCGTCATCCGGCAACGTCACCACCAAGCCCACGACAACCACAACCAAAAAGGTCACCACAACCACCACCGTCAACAGCAAGCCAACCGACCGTCCCACGCCGCTTGCCGAAAACCAGCTCTATGGCTACAAGCAGTTGGCGGCTATGCCGCGTGCAACCGCTTTGCTCAAAGCCTATAAAGCCATCACCGACGGCGTCGCCAATATGGAAGAGAGTATTTCGCTGAACAGTGCAGGTATCACCACCGATGAGATCTCGCTGGTGTTCAACTATTATCGCAACGATCACCCCGAGCACTTCTGGCTTGGCACCGCTTACAGCTACTCCTACTCCGGCAACACCGTTCTCTCTCTCAAGCCAATGACTTCCAAACAAGAGGGGGCGCCGGCTTATTTGTTGAGTAAATCCGAAAAAGCACAGGCGCAGACAAAATGGGATGCCGCCGTCGAGAAATATCTTTCTCTCATCAACAAATCGATGTCGGAATATGACCGTGAACTGATCCTGCACGACGCCCTTGTCAACGACTGCACCTACAACAAGGACGGCGGCGACTTTATTCACAGTGCCTACGGCGCCTTGGTGCAAAAAGTTGCCGTTTGTGACGGCTATTCCCGCGCATTTGCTTTTCTGCTGCGGCAAGCGGGTATTGAATGCACGATCGCACACGGCTCAAGCCGTGGAGAAGGTCACGCATGGAATATGGCCAAAATCAACGGTTCTTGGTACCACGTGGACATCACTTGGGCCGATCCTGTTTCTTCCACACCCAGTCTGTACCACGCCTATTTCAACGTGACCGAGGAGCGCATCAAAGAAGACCACACCATTGATTCTTCTCAAAACCCGCTCCCTGCCGCTACCGCCACCGCCGAAAACTATCACACCAAGAATAATAACAACATCGCCACCTTTGACGCGACGTTTATCGGTGAGCGTTTGCAAAACGCATCAAAAACCACACTTTACATTACCGGCAACGTTGAAAACTTTGTGGAAAGTCTCACAAACAATGTGTACGATATTGCTGTGGCAGCCGGTCGCGGTGGAAAATTTGCCTATTCACTTTGCGGTCGCGAGCTTCAACTCTCGCTTACATAAGTAGCAAAAAACATCTCCCGTTTCCTGTATCGGAAACGGGAGATGTTTTTTTATTTTTCTTTTTTCTTCTTTTTCTCTTTTTTCACAAACGGAGAATCCAGTTTGATGGACTCGGGCGGTTGCTCCAAAACCTCGGGATGCTCCATATAATGGGCAAACTTGCGAAACGCTTGCGCATATTCCAAGCCGGAAGCAATACGCTCATCCATCACAACGCCCAAAGGCAGATAACGCACCTCCTTGGGTTCGCCGTCCACCATCTCCACCGTTTTTTCGGGAGAGCCCATCGTGATAAACAGGCTGGTCGTGCCGAAATTGTAGATGTGATGATAGATCTCTTTGGTGCGAATACTCGCCAAGTTGGATATGGTCAAGCTGGTGTGGAACGGGCTGGCATCGATAATGCTCTTAGGCATAATGCCGTGCTTATCCATCCATTTGAGCAAACCAACCGCCACGCGAAGCAAACCGGGAATACGCGTCAGCGCACTGACCAATTTGTCCATACTGTTGGATTCCTCAATGTTGCGACTGACTTCAACGTATTCATTGATCTTGCGGTTGACGTCAAAAATAGTATCCTCAAGCGCCAGATCGATCTTGCCCATGGTTTCATCGGATTCCGAGCCGGGCTTCAACACCACCAGCGACACCTTAATATCGTTGTGGGCATACACTTTTCTGTTGACAACAAAGCGGTTGAGCACGGGATATTGCGTCAGCACGCGCACGTAAGCCGCCAACATAACCGCCATGTGGCTGATCGGCTCGCCCTTTTTGCGGCTGGCGTTGAGATAACTGTGCAACGGCGCATAAGGGATCTTCACGGTGACGTTGTTGAGGGCATCGTTGCGCTCGCACATAATATAAGGAACGATCGTATACATCGGATTGACATCACGAAGTCTTTTGCCGTCTTTTCTCATAACTCACCTCAAAAAAGCGATTTACTTGCGTACATTTTAGCACAAACAAGTCAAAATTGCAAGAAAAATATATGCTTCAACACCTTTCGACAGGTGAATTGACATTTTGAGTATCACTTGGTACAATATATATGCAAATTCAACACACATTAAAGGATGATGTCCAATGACCAAAAAGCAGCGCACCGCCGAGGCGGTGAACCGACTGAAAGAGAAATATCCCGACGCGCTTTGCTCGTTGCAATATGCCGACCCGTTTCAGTTGTTGGTGGCTGTGCGGCTGTCTGCCCAGTGCACGGATGCGCGCGTCAATTTGGTCACTCCGGCTCTTTTTGAACGTTTCCCCACAATGCAAGCCTTTGCTGCTGCAACACCCGAGGAAGTTGAGCCGTATATTCACTCCTGCGGCTTTTTTCGTGCCAAAGCAAAGGACATCGTGAATGCCGCCAAAACGTTGCTTACCGAATACGGCGGCGTGCTGCCGAAAACGGTTGATGAGTTGTGTAAACTCCCCGGCGTCGGTCGAAAGACCGCCAACCTGCTCTGCGGCGATATTTACGGACAGGGCGGCGTTGTGGTAGCAGATACACATTGCATCCGCATCAGCGGGCGGCTAGGTCTTGCAGACTCCAAAGATCCGTTCAAGGTAGAAATGCAGTTACGCAAGCTTTTGCCGCCCGAAGAAAGCAACGATTTTTGTCACCGTTTGGTGCTGTTCGGTCGTGAAATCTGTGATGCACGCACACCTCGCTGCGCGCAATGCCCCTTATCTGACATTTGCCCCCGCGTGGGCGTAAAATCAAATTGAAAAGGATCACTACCATGTCTTACAATATACTGGATTTTGGTGCCAAAAATGATGGCGTCACCAATAACGCCACGGCTATCCAAGCCGCTATCGACTGCTGCCACCAAAACGGCGGCGGCATGGTTTTGGTACCGTCGGGTCAATTTTTAACAGGTACGATCTGGCTTAAAAGCCACGTGGAGCTGCATCTTTCCCACGGCGCCGTTCTGCTCGCCAGCGGTAATATGCAGGATTATAATGCCGTGGATGCCTATCCGCAAAACTTCAGTTATCCTGAAGAGGAATGGGTGGGCAAGCACTTGATCATTGCGCTTGGTTGCGAAAACGTTGCTATCACAGGTAGTGGTATCATCGACGGTAGCGGACATCTGTTTTATGACAAGCCCGAAAAGCATTGGCGTTTTCTGTGGGCTGACGGGCTTTCCCTTTCCAAAGACAAGCAAGCCCTGCGTCCGGGACAGCTTATCTGCTTTGTGGAATGCACCCACGTACGCGTGCAAGATTTCCGTATTCAAAACGCCACCTGCTGGTGCTGTTTCTTTCACGGCTGCGATTATGTACAAGTGCGCGGGGTGCGTATATTCAACGACAGCACCTATGCCAACACCGACGGCATTGATATCGACTGCTGCCGTTTTGTCACCGTCAGCGACTGTATTATTGACACGGGCGATGACGCCATCGCGATTCGCGGAAATGCGCGACCGCTAAATAGGAAAGATCTCCCCTGCGCACATATCACCGTCACCAACTGTGTTTTGGGTTCCTCCTCCTCCGCTTTTCGCATCGGCGTTGGTGACCAAAAAATCGAACATCTGCGCATTTCGAATATCACCGTCACGCGCGCAGCCACGGCATTTAACCTTTTAACCAACTATTTCCCCCAATGCTATACGCCGCTTTCCAATATCACTTTCAGCAATATATCTCTCACCAACGTCGGTCGCGCGTTTGAAATGGCGGCGTCTGCCGAAGGACCTATCATCCACATCACCTTTGAGAATATTTCCTGTGAATGCTTTGCGGGCGCGTGGATCACTTCTTATGGCGGCAAACACATTCG
Source organism: Oscillospiraceae bacterium (assembly GCA_015066215.1). Taxonomy (GTDB): domain Bacteria; phylum Bacillota; class Clostridia; order Oscillospirales; family Acutalibacteraceae; genus HGM12789. The sequence goes on from SVOU01000011.1 coordinate 15,345, forward strand.
CGCACTGCATCTCGAAAACTTCCGCATAGCCGTCAAGGATTGCGGCGAGCTTTCCGCGAGTGAAGCGCAAGAGCGTGGCACGTGTGTCTTGCGCGTTGGTGGTATCACGGACAGTACACTCAACAGCGTACGCATTGACGGTTGCGAGGATACGCATATTCCGTGGGATAACGCATTTGTCGCTACCGATTGCGACCTTTCCTGCGAGCGCTGTCACTTCCCGACGCTATCCTGAATCGTAACAAAAAAGCCTGTCGGCATCGACAGGCTTTTCATTATATGTTATTCAACAACAGCAACGTATGCCGCAAGGCGAAGGTCGACGCTTTGCGACGCACCGCATTGCGATCTCCTGTAAAGCACACCGTCTGTGCGCTCGTTTCACCGTTCACACAAAAGCCAAAGCACACCGTACCCGCGGGCTTTCCGTCACCGCCGTCAGGTCCCGCATAGCCGGTGATGCCTACCCCCACTTGCGCACCTATGCGCTCACATGCGCCGTACGCCATAGCTTTGGCAACCTCTTCACTCACTACACCTTTTTGGGCAATCAAATCCGCGTCAACGCCCACCAAATCCGTCTTAGCCGTCGGTGCATACACGACAAAGCTGCCGTCGAATACGCGTGAAGCACCCGCGGCATTCACAAGCTTTGCCGATACCATACCACCCGTGCAAGACTCTGCAAAAGTAATATGCCAGCCGCGCTTGGTCAAGCAATCCACCAATTTTTGCGACACAGTCATTCGCCACACCTCTTTTCAAATTCTGATAATCGTTAAACAGGCAGATGTCCAAAGGACATCTGCCTGTCAGTATTTATTGCAGAGTGACGACACAACTAATACCGTCGCCGTAGTATACCCACATATTCTTGAAGTCATCGTAGCGTTTGTCGGTGATACGAATACGCAAACTGCAAGGGTGGTTTCCGGCGGTCGCGCCGTCCGGCAAGGTCAGTTCCGCTGTAAAATCCTTCGGTTCCAAGCGGTTCAGATAAGAGGTCTTGCCAATCACCGTGAATTTAACGGTGGTAGACAACGCTTGCGCCTGCATACCCGCGGGAACGTTAAGCAGCTTTGTGTTTTTCAAGGTTGAGCCAATCGGCAGTTCAAACTCTTTGGAAGAAAAATCTTCCACATTGATAGACACAGACACCTCGCTGGTACCGTCCAGCACGCGCACAGAGGCGGGCAAATTGAGCGAAAACACTTGCGTCAAATTATCAGCTTTGAGCTTATCAAAATCGATCGTTGTCAGATTCTTGACGCTGTCCACAAAGGTTTCCACGTTGGCAAGCGGGCCGACAACGGTGATAGACGGCGGCGAGATGGTGATCAACTTATCCCCCAGTTCTGCCAAGCCGGCGGGTGTGTTGAGCACGGTGCAATGAAAATCGATTACGCGCACCGCTTCAACAGGCACCGTCACCTTGATGTTGAGTGAGCTCAAATCCACGAACTCGCACTGAGACATATCCAATTCTTTACCGTCTGCGTCCAACGCCATCAACTCCGCATCAAACACAGAGGTCTGTTCAATCGTCTGCGGGTTGGTAATGCGCGCTTGCACGGAAGCGACCTTGGAAAGCACACTGCGCGGTCCGGAGATCTTCACCTTGCCGTTGGGGAACATATCCGTATCGAGGAACGGTGTGCCCAGCATATTGGCGTCCGTCGTCTTGGTACCGTTCAGATTGGTAACAACCGAAAATTCGGTCGTATCCCAATAATCGCACACGACCGAAATGGTATCCGGCAAAATGGAATCGATCTCATAATCATCTTCGGCACTGTTGCGGCTGGCGCGAAGTGTCAGCGTTTGCTTTCCTGCATTATTGATGGTACTGACTTCCGCACGCACGCGCAGATCCTCTTCGGTCAGTTTGGAGATTACCGTCCATCGTCCCGACACCTGCACTTGCACCGAAAACTCGTTGTCCCCAACGAGGCAAAGACCGATAGATTCTGCATAACTGCCGGTGAGATCCACCGTCACAGGCACGCGAATCTGGCGTTCCTGTAAAGTCGGCGAGCCGAACACAACTGCACCCCAGATAACAACAGCCACGACGATGGAAAAAATGAGAGACGCCGTACGGTTATGCATAAAAGCGTTCAAGGAAAAACGTCGTTTCATTTTTTCCACCCCCTCAAACGCTGCCACAGGGTCTTTTTCTCTTCTTGACCGAAGCGCTCCCAAAGTAACTTTTGCTCCAAAATGGCGCGCAGTTCATCTTCTTTAAGATTACGGCGCAGCTCACCGTCAAGCGCAATAGACGCCGCACCCGTTTCTTCCGAAACGATCAGCACCACGGCGTCGGAGTTTTCACTCATACCAACACCCGCGCGATGGCGTGTACCAAGCTCACGGCTGATTTTGGTGTTTTCCGTCAGGGGTAAAATGCAAGCAGCCGCATGCACCTTTCCCTCACGGATGATCACCGCACCGTCATGCAAGGGGGCTTTGTTAAAGAAAATATTGCCGATCAGCTCGGTGCTGGGCTCCGCTTCGATAACCGTGCCCGAGCGCACGATCTCATTCAGGCGGGTGTTGCGCTCAAAAACGATCAGCGCACCCATTTTTTGCGTCTTCAGCAGCTCAACCGCGCCGCAGACCGCATCAATGGTGCTTTTCCAAATGCGCACAGCCTCTGCGCGCTGCTCTCCGCCGCCAAACAAGCCGATCTCACCCAAGCGGGAATGTCCCGCCTGCTCCAAGGCACGACGAATTTCAGGCTGAAAAATAACTACCAGTATCAAAAGACCGTTGTCGAACAAAATTTGCAACAAGAAGGTCACTGCGCGCAGATCCAACAACTGCGCCGCGCCAAACGCAACGAACAGCAGGAAAAGACCTTTGATCAACTGCTCCGCGCGCGAGTCACGAATCAATTTGATAAGGCTGTAAACGGTGAAAGCCACTAGCAGAATGTCGATCAAACTGGTGAACACATTAAACGCCGTAAAATAGGCAGTAATGCTGTTCCACAGGTTTGTAAAAAACGCCGCCACCGTATCATCGTCCCTTCTTGTGAATTCTTTGGCCGAAACTGCCACTTATACATCTATACATCGTTTATTTTATCACATTTTTCTGCATTTGCAACGGTTTGCGGGATATTTTTACGATAATTTTATATATATTTTCGAGTTCTGCTACGGTTGTAAACGCAGAAAGCGACACACGCACCGTTCCGCAAGCTTCCGTGCCGATTTGACGATGGGCAGACGGCGCACAATGTAGCCCAGCTCGCACGGCAATTCCGGCTTCATCCAACAGAGCCGCCACCTCTTCGCTATTGTATCCATCCAGATTGAAGGACAAAAGCGGCACGTGGTTCCACGTTTGAGGTGTACAGCCATATAGCTTTACACCTTTAACGCTTTTCAGGCTCCGATAAAGATATTGAAGCTTTGTCATCTCTTGACGGTGAGACCTTTCGACGCCCCTTTCCATCACCCAGCGCATACCCGCGTCAAGTCCCAAAACCCCCACTACGTTGAGAGTACCGCTCTCCATCTGTTCAGGCCAGTCGCGCGGTTGTTCCCAGGACGCTGATTCACTTCCAGTGCCACCGTATAAAAGCGGCTTCAAAGCAAATCGGCCGCTTTGGATAAGCATACCCGTACCCGTGGGCCCATAGAGTCCTTTGTGCCCTGGCATACACAAAAAGTCAATATGATCCTTTTGCATATCAATCGGAATAAGCCCCGCTGTTTGCGAGGCGTCTACCACAAACGGAATGCCGCGTTCCGTCGCCAATGCACCGATTTGTCTGATCGGCAGCACTTCTCCGGTGACGTTGGAGGCGTGGGTGCAAACAATTGCGGCGGTTTGCGGCGTCAAAGCGCGCGCAAACGCCACAACCGTTTCCTTGTCATCGGCAGGGTTAACTGTCACCGTGACAACTTGTGTCCCCTGCTTTTGCAGTGCAGTAAGCGGACGCATCACCGCATTGTGCTCCATTGAGGAGACCACCACCTGTTTACCTTGTAGCGACAGACCTTGCAACGCCATATTGAGGGCGGACGTGGCGTTGTTGGTGAACACAACATCCGTTGGTGATGCCGCACAAAACAGCTTTGCCGCCGTTTCGCGCGCCGTATAGACGCGCTCAGCGGTTCCCAGACTCATTCGATGTCCTCCACGTCCGGGATTCGCCCCGTAAAGTGTCAAAGCTTTACACATAGCCTCACGCACGCAGGCCGGTTTTGGATAAGACGTGGCAGCGTTATCGAGATAGATCACCCTTCGTCACCATCCCGAATGACGCGCGTGATGCGCAATTTATTGTGTTCCAGCACCTGCTTTGCTTCTTCTCCCCTGTCATAGACCGCCAAGCGGTATCCGCAACCGTTTGTCACTTCTTGCTTTCGCTGTATATATGCGCGAATACCCTGTTGCTGCAGCAGTTGTTTTCCGCGCATTGCATTGGTAATGGATCCCATACCAAAAATCATCAAAGACATACCATTCACCTCTTATTCCAAAATATGCGGACAAAAAGGTGGCGGTGACAGTAAAAAAGACACCTGTACAGGTGTCTTTTTGCATATTATGCTCTTTCAATCAGGCAAACCGCGTGGGCAGCGATCCCCTCACCGCTTCCTGTGAAGCCGAGTCCTTCCTCAGTAGTGGCTTTCACACTTACAGCATTAAGCGGCAAGCCACAGGTGTCAGCAAGTATCTCACGCATCGTGGGAATATAGGGTTTGAGCTTCGGCGCTTGGGCGAGAACGGTTGCATCAATATTGCCTATCCGATAGCCGTTCTTTGCAAGCAAAGACACAACGTTTTTCAGGAGTTTTACGCTGTCAGCACCCGCATAGGCAGAATCGCTATCAGGAAAATGCGTACCGATATCGCCCAAAGCGGCCGCGCCCAAAAGCGCATCCATAATCGCGTGGGTAAGTACGTCGGCATCCGAGTGACCGAGCAGTCCCTTTTCAAAAGGTATTGTCACGCCGCCCAAAACAAGCGCGCGCCCCTCGACCAAGCGATGCACGTCATAGCCGTGACCGATACGTATCATTTTGTTTCCTCCTTGTGTCGGCGGAGCAAAATAGATGCCGCCAATTCCATATCCAGCGGTGTGGTAATTTTAAGGTTTTCTTCGTCACCGTCCACCAATTTTACTGCAAAACCCGCCCGCTCCATCAGCTGGCAGTCGTCCGTGCAATCCAATCCCTTTTCCGCTGCCAACTTCAAAGCCTTGCGGTAATCGGCAAAGCGAAAAACTTGCGGCGTTTGCACCGCGCGCATGGTGTTACGTAGCGGTGTATTGACAACGAATCCGTCAGCGTCCACCTGCTTGACGGTATCTTTCACCGCCACCGCCGCCGCAGCTGCGCCACATTCTGCCGCTGCGTCTATCACGCGACCGATCAACGCGGGAGTTGCCAAAGGGCGGGCACCGTCGTGAATGGCAATCAAATCCGCGTCACTGTCTACCAGCGAATGTATACCCAAAGTAACCGATTGCTGCCGTGTGGCACCGCCTTCCACTGCCGTCAGCGGCTTGGTGATACCCCATTGGCGGGAAAGCTTCACAACGCGGGGTATATCCTCCGTGCGTGCAACAACAACGATACGACCAATCTCTTCCACCTGTTCAAAAGTACACAGAGTGTGTCCCAGTACAGGCAGCCCTTCCAGTTCGAGCCACTGCTTAGGTGCGCCCATACGGGTAGAACCGCCGGCAGCGACGATGATCACGTCTGTCTTTTTCGTAGCCACAAAGCTCCCCCCCTTTTTATGATAATAGTATAGCCTTTTTGCAGGCGACTGTCAACAAAGCGTAAGAAAAAAGCCCTCCGCAGAAAGCGGAGGGCTTTGATGATGCCAAGTGTGAATTACAACTCAGCGAAGTATTTGATGGTGCGGACCATCTGGCTGGTGTAGGAGTTCTCGTTGTCGTACCAGGACACGACCTGCACCTGATAGGTGTCGTCGTCGATCTTCGCGACCATGGTCTGGGTAGCATCGAACAGAGAACCGTAGCGGATGCCGATGATGTCGGAAGACACGATCTGATCTTCGTTGTAGCCGAAGGAATCGGAAGCAGCAGCCTTCATCGCAGCGTTGATGCCGTCAACAGTGACATCCTTGCCCTTGACAACAGCCACCAGGATGGTGGTGGAGCCGGTGCAGGTGGGAACACGCTGAGCGGAACCGATCAGCTTGCCGTTAAGCTCGGGGATAACCAGACCGATAGCCTTGGCAGCGCCGGTGGAGTTCGGAACGATGTTCTGAGCGGCAGCGCGAGCGCGACGCAGGTCGCCCTTGCGATGGGGGCCGTCGAGCACCATCTGATCGCCGGTGTAAGCGTGAACGGTGGTCATGATACCGCTCTGCACAGCAGCATAGTCATTGAGGGCTTTGGCCATAGGAGCCAAGCAGTTGGTGGTGCAGGAAGCAGCGGAGATGATCTGATCATCAGCGGTCAGGGTGTTCTCGTTAACGCTGAACACGATGGTCTTCAGATCGTTGCCGGCAGGAGCGGAGATAACCACTTTCTTAGCGCCGGCGTTAATGTGAGCCATGGACTTCTCTTTGGAGCAGTAGAAGCCGGTGCACTCCAGAACGACGTCCACACCAATCTCGCCCCAGGGCAGGTCGGCAGCGTTTTTCTCGCTGTAGATCTTGATCTCTTTGCCGTCCACAACGATGGAAGCCTCTTTGGCTTCGACGGTGTGACCGTCATAGCGACCCTGAGCGGTATCGTATTTGAGCAGGTGAGCGAGCATTTTGGGATCGGTCAGATCGTTGATCGCGACGACTTCATAGCCCTCAGCGCCGAACATCTGGCGGAAAGCCAGACGGCCAATACGACCGAAACCATTGATAGCAACTTTAACAGACATATTACATACCTCCGTTGAAATAATATACTTTGACTGAGGATATTTTATCCTATTTTTTACAATTTTGCAAGGTATTATTTGCAAAATTCACGACGAATTTCAACTTTCAATGTCTTGACCAAATTATTCAAAACCGCCGCCAAAAAGCAAGACATTTTCACCAAATATATCCCCCGAAAACGCATCAAATATACGCCGTTTTTGCGTTTTGCGGCACTGATTGTGCGGAGTTTTTGTGTTTTTATACAAGAAACCCCACCCTGCATTTTCGCAGAGTGGGGTTATCTGTCGTGTGATTATTCTTTCGGCAGCAGCTCGTCCAAAAGGTTTTGTCCTTCACTGGCGGGCGGTGCAGATTCTTGGGACTCGTCAATGCTTTTTTTGCTCAACACAAGTGCCACGGCCACAGCAGCGGCAAACAGTGCCACAGCCAAATCGGTCAGGCGCGCCAGTTGACTCGCGCGATAGGCTTCCGTTTCCCCCACCAAATACATCACAAACCGTGTACAGGTGGACGAAACACCACACAGCACGGTGGCAAGTGCCGTCCAAAAAACAGTCGGTGACTGATAATTCGTCTGTCCCGCGATATAGCGCGCAAACGCCATCGCAAACAACAACGCCATCACGAGCATCGCATAGTCATAGAAGGTTTCGACAACCGACACCGCACTGGCATAGGACACCACGTAGCGTCCCAAACGCATCCACATCCACAGCGGAAACGCCAATGCCAACAGCGGATATTTACCACTGCACAACCTTTCGGTCGTAAACCACGTATAGCCCTGCAACAATGCCCACACGCCGGCCAAAAGACCGAAAACAATGGTGCCCGTCAAAAGCAGACCATCGACTCCCGACGCACTCGTCTGCATCGACGGCGTTTGATGCCAAGCTAAGTAGGCAAAGATGTCGTAAAGATGTTCCAGCAACAATGTGCCGCCCAAGATCATCAGCGTCACAGCCGACGCACGCAAGGGCAAGCCGTCCATAGCGGGCATTGGTTTCGTCTTATTGGCATAAGCCAGTGCAGCAAAAGCGGCGATACACACCACCATCAAGCCGATGATGCCAAAGCCCAAGGCAAAATCGCCCGTGCGGCTATCTTGCAGTTGCGGCATCAAGACGATGCGCAAAACGGTGACCAACACCGTTGCAACGCCTGCCGCTATCAGCGCAAAACGCGCTTTTTTGCCCATTTGATCACCACATTTCCGTTAAATTCAGTCGCGCTCACTCAGCGGAACATATTCCGCACGCGGGGCAATCGCCTTGTAGGCGGGACGAATGATACGACCGCCCGTGGTAATTTCTTCCATACGGTGCGCACACCAACCCGCCGCACGCGCCACAGCAAACAAAGGTGTGTACAACTCGCTCGGGATGTTCAGCGTGTGATAAACAAGACCGGAATACATATCCACGTTGGCGCAGATGGTCTTACTGATACCCTTGGCGGCAAAGGCTTGCGGTGCCAGGCGTTCCACCGCTTTGAGCAGTGCAAAATCTTCGCCGAAGCCGCGTTTTTCTGCCAACTCACCCGCATATTTGCGCAAAATGGTAGCGCGGGGGTCGGAAATCGTATAGACCGCGTGTCCCATACCATAGATGAGACCTGAACGGTCGCCCGCTTCCTTGCGGAGCAGTTTGCCCAAAAACGCCAGAATTTCCTCATCGTCGTTATAGTCCTTGACGTTTTCCTTGATATGGGAAAGCATCTCGATAACCTTGATGTTGGCACCGCCGTGGCGGGGACCCTTGAGCGAGCCGATAGCCGCCGCAATCGCAGAGTAAGTGTCAGTACCTGACGAGGACAACACGCGCGAAGCAAAGGTAGAGTTGTTACCGCCGCCGTGCTCGGCGTGCAACATCAGGCACAGGTCAAGCACGTGCGCTTCCTCAGGTGTATACGAGCAGTCGGCACGCAGGGTGTGCAGAATAGTCTCCGCCGTAGACTGACCCGGTACGTACGGGTGGAAGAACATACTCGCCTTGTCATAGTGTCTGCGCTTAACCTGATAAGCGTAGGAAGTAATGGTCGGCAGCATACTGAGCAGCGCGATCGACTGGCGCAGCAGATTTTTCGGCGACAGATCGTCGGGGTTGTCGTCATAGGAATACAGCGCCAGCACCGCACGCTGCATCTTGTTCATAATGTTGGGCGAGGGTGCCTTCATAATCATATCTTCTGCAAAATATTCAGGCAGGTCGCGGCAGGAATCAAGGATATTGC
>SVOU01000012.1 GCA_015066215.1 Oscillospiraceae bacterium
GTTCGGCGAGGTGCATCCCGACGTCGCCGATAGCTACGATCTTGACACCCGCGTCTACGTGGCAGAGATCGCGCTCGACGCGCTGTATGCCGTCGCCGACAAGCGCGTGATCTACAAGCCGCTGCCCCGCTATCCCGCCGTTGAGCGCGACTTGGCACTGCTTTGCAGCGACGATCTGCCCGTGGCGCAGATCGAGAAGGTCATCCGCAAAGCGGGCGATCGCTATCTCGAAAGTGTCACCCTGTTTGACGTCTACAAGGGCGCGCAGATCGAAGCGGGCAAAAAGAGCGTGGCGTATAGCCTGACCTTCCGCTCTGCCGACGGCACGCTGTCTGACGCGGACATTGATCCCGCGATTTCCAAGATTTGCAAGGCGTTGCAGGAAAAAGACTGCGTTCTGCGCTCATAAAAGGGTTGAAATTTTCTTTCCCTTAGCGTATAATAAGTATAATCCATCTTTTCAATATAGGAACAGGAGGCGAAACAGATGCAGGACAGAACACAAACCTTCTCTTTGGGAGATGCCGACGAGTTGGAAATGAAACGGATCTTGACCACCGTTTATGACGCGCTCAAGGAAAAAGGCTACAATCCCATCAACCAAATGGTGGGCTACATCCTCTCGGAGGATCCTACCTACATCACCACCCATAACAATGCCCGCAGCCTGATCCGCCACATCGACCGCGATGAGCTGCTGCGCGCGCTCGTGCGGTATTATCTGAACAACTAAAGGAGGACTCGCTATGGCAGAAGCGAAAAAAGCCGCGTTTCTGATGTATAAGGGCAAGCCCCTGGTGCGTTGCGGCAACACGCTGTATTATGGCCATATGTCGGACAAATGCGTCGTGATGATGCAGATCCTGTCCACCAAAGAGGCGCACGGTATGACTATGGCCGACCGTGTGCAGGTGCAGTTGCTTTCCACCGATCCCGAGCTGCGTATGAAAGACCGTATTCTCAAAAAGAGCGAGAAAAACGGACTTTACAACGCGATGGATATCGGCAGTATCTGGTTGGAGCGCACGCTGAACGCCGAAGGCTAAAAACAAAAAAACACCGCAGTCAAAAGACTGCGGTGTTTTTTATTGTCAGCGGGTGTGAAAACGGCGTTTGATCTCACGCAGCAGCTCACCGCCGAGCGTGATAATACAGATGATAAACAGTGCCACCGACACCGCTGCCATCACGATCAGCGCCCAATGGACGTCTTTGTGCCACAGCGAAAGCCCGACAGCGGCACCGATCATCGTGAACAGTATCAGCCACAAAAGCGGCAGCATATTCTGCTTTTGCCGCTCCATATCGGTGAAAAACATCACGCCCGACATCACCAGCGCGCCAAAGCAGACGATAGGAATTACGCGATAGGCAAGACCGGACACCAACAGCACATCCAACAGCCCCAACACGATGCAGGCGCGCACCGTCAGCTTGACCGTCTGGCTGATGCGGTTATATTCCACCAGATCGGGCGACACCGCCATTGTCCACAGGGTGTAAAGCCCCGCCAGCACCAGCACACTCCACGCCTCACCGCCGATACACAGATTGATGATCGGGCAAGCATAGGCGGCGAGCCAGAAAGGCCATTTGAGAATCTTTTGCAGTTTTCTCTGCTGAAACCGCCGTTTGGATACGGGCGGATAGGTGATCTCAACTTTCATACAACGGACTCCCTTCCACGCGCACGGTCAGCCCTTCGTCAACGAACAACCGATACATCGTTTCCTCAAAGGTGGGGTCGACGGTCATTTTCGTCACCGAGAAGGTAAGGATGTCGCCAAAGGTGACGACCGCGCACTCGGCACGGTTATGCTCCACCGCGCCCAGCGAAAAGTCCATGCTGTCAATATGCTCCGCAAAAGCGGCGGGCATTTTGACAACACCCAAGTTAGACAGCACGTTGCTGCACGTTTTATCGCCCAAAAGACCGCACACGATCTTGGCGACGGGCGTTTTGATCGCCAGCGGGATAAATTTGAGCGAGCCGACCAGTTTTTTGGTCGAAGTCACCATCTCTTGCAAGACCTCTTTGCTCGCTTTTTGCGCCATCTGCCGTTTGGCTTCTTCCACGGCGGCAGGCAAGGTGGTGATGCTTTCCAGCGGCACGCGTATGCCGCAATACATCGAGAAATTGCGCACGGTCGGCGTCGGGAACAGCCGCCGCATATCCACGGGCACCTGAATGCTCGTATCCCCCGTCAGCTCGTCCGTCGCGGTCTTGTTCGCCAAGAACATCAGCCCCAAAAGATATTCCGTCACCGTGGCGTCATAACGCTTGGCGGCGACCTTTATCTCCGTGGCGGAAAGCCGAAAATGCAACAGGCGGCAAGGGGTGCGGTCAGCCACGCGACCGTTGAGCTGCACCGCCGCCTTTTCCATAAATCCGCCGCCGTTTTCGCCCGACGGCACGGTGGCAAAGGCATTTTCTACCTCGCGCACGGCAGGTGGGGTGTTGACGTTCCACAGGCAACCCTCGTCGGGCGCGTCGACACCCAACAGGCGCAAATATTCCGCGGTCAGTACCTTGAGAAAGGTCATCCCGCCTACGCCGTCGGTCAGCACGTGGAAAAACTCAATGCTGATGCGATTTTGATAATACACTACGCGAAAAGTCAGCGAGCCGCTGCCCGCCACTTTCAAGGGCTGACAGGGGTAGTCATTTTCGGGCGCGGCGCAAAAACGATGCTTGGCGGTGTCCAGATAGTGCCAGAAAAACCCTTTTTTAAGGGTGGTGGCAAAGCTGGGAAAGCGTTTGACGGTGAATGCCAGCGCCAGTTGCAACAGCACGGGCACCACAGGCTTTTTCAGATATACCGACAGGCGAAAACCCGCCATACTGCCGTGCTTCATATACAGCGGATAGACCTTGGCGGCGTTGTCCAGCGCAAACCACAAAACGGGCGGATGAGCGTAAAAGCCGCCGAGCTTTGCCGTGTCGATGCGACAGAGCGCCTCGTCAAAAGGCACGCCCTGTTCGTGATAATATAACAGCGCGTCTTCAAAATCCGCGCGCATAGCCGCCGCTTCCTTTTTCGGCAGGCGGCATTGGGCGGCGAGCGCATCAAAGAATGCCGCCAGTTGTTGCTGCTTGTCCGCAGGCAGGCTTTCCGCATACGCGGCAAAGCGGTCGGGTGCTTTTTCTTTCACACACTCACCTCCAAAAAATGATATATATCGTTATTATATACCAAACGTACCGATAATTCAACCATCAACCAACAGTTTGTTGCTTTTTGCGCGGCGGTGTGGTATAATCCTCTCACAAACACACAAAGGAGGGATTCTTTTGAACGCGATCCGCACGGAAAAACTCACCAAGTTTTACGGTGCCACACGCGGCATTATGGACGTTGACCTGACCGTTGCCGAGGGCGACTTTTTCGGCTTTGTCGGCCCAAACGGCGCAGGAAAAAGCACCTTGATCCGCACCCTATTGGGACTGATCGCCCCCACCAGCGGCGGAGCTACCGTTTTGGGGCAAGATATCCGCAAAAACAAGGTGCAACTGCTTTCGGAGGTCGGCTATCTGCCTTCCGAGGCGATCTTTTACAACGATATGCGCATCAAGGATCTGCTCGCCTTTTCCGCCAAGTTGCGCGGCAAGGATTGCGCCACCGTGGCGCGCGAGCTTTGTGAGCGGTTGGAGCTGGATCCGTCACAAAAGATCGGCGATCTCTCTTTGGGCAACCGCAAAAAAGTGGGCATCGTCTGCGCGTTGCAGCACGAGCCGCGCCTATATATTCTGGACGAGCCGACAAGCGGTCTTGACCCGCTGATGCAGCGCGAATTTTTTACCATTCTGCAAGAGCGCAACGCCGCGGGCGCGACCGTCTTTTTGTCCTCGCATATTCTGTCGGAAGTGTCGCGCTATTGCAAGCACGTCGGCATTATCCGCGACGGACAACTGCTTGCTTGCGACAGTGTGGACAGATTTGGACACACGGGCGCCAAGCAGGTGGTGTTGCGCGGGCTTAAAACGCCGCTCGCTATCGCCAACACCTACAACGTACAGGCGGATGCCGCCACCGACACCGTGCGGTTTTTCTTTGCGGGCGATGCGGCGCAACTGATACAAGCGCTGTCCACCCTTTCCTTTGCGGACGTCAACATTACCGATCCTGATTTTGAGGATACCTTCATCCACTATTATGATAAGGAGGCGACGGAAAGTGGCACTGTTCTTTCTGGATCTCAAACGCAGTAAGATCTCCTTTATCATCTGGACGGCGGTGCTGACCTTTATGCTCGCCGTCTGCGTGCTCATCTACCCCATTTTCGTGGAACAGATGGCGGGAATGAGCGATATGTTCGCCGATATGGGTTTGGAAGGCGAGGCGTTGGGCTTCACATCCTTCCCCGACTATTTTGCGATGGAATGCGGCGAGGTTTTGGGGCTTGGCGGTGCAATTTTTGCCGCTATTTTGGGCGGCTCGGCACTGGCTAAGGAGCAAAAGGACCGCACCGCAGAGTTTTTGCTCACCCACCCCATATCCCGCAAAAAGGTCGTCGCGCAAAAGCTATTGTTCGTGGGCGTGCAAATCGTCACGCTCAACGCCGTCGTTGCCGCCGTTTCGGCAGGTTGCATTGCCATCATCGGCGAAGCCTTGACAGCGCGCGCCTTTTTACTGCTGTTTGCGGCGTATCTGCTGTTGCAACTGGAACTGGCGGCGATCGTGTTTGCGCTGTCCACCCTGATGAAGGGCGGCATCGGCATTGGTATCGGCGCGGTGTTTCTGTTCTATTTTCTCAACATCATCGCCAGTCTCGCCGACAGCCTCACCTTTCTCAAATACCTCACCCCGTTCAGTTTTGCAGAGGGTGCCAACATTCTTGCCGACAACGCGCTCGCCTACAACTATCTGGGCGTGGGACTTGCGGTGACGGCACTTTGCGTGGTCGCATCCTTTTGGCGTTTTGGCAAAAAAGATATCACTTGATAGATACTGTCAAAAAAGGCGTTGTCCGTTTGGACAACGCCTTTTTGTTATGCATCCTTTTTGAGCGCGTTGAGCAGGATATACGCCGCCACCAGCAAAACGGTCGCGCCACCGAGTATCACGTACATCATCGGCACACTGACGGCTTCGTCAAAGAAATAGACGTGGCAATCGAGCAAATCTTTCAGCCCTTCGATCAATTCAGCCGGCAGACCGTCCTCCTGCATCTGCGCCAACACGCCGCCCAGCGCGTGGTTGCGGCACAGCGCGGTGCCGTAGGTGCCGGGGAGAAACGCCACCACCTTTTGCAGACCGTCGCCAAAGGAGGATATGGGCATATAGGCACCGCAGATGAAACCGTAGCCCGCACTGATGATGGTGCCGACGGCAGAAATTTGCCCTTGCGTGGACAGGAAAAAGTCAATCAACGACGAGAGCGCGGTACCAAACAGCACCAACAGCAGCACATCCAAGAACAGCAGCAGCACATCGGCCACCGACATATACCAACCCACCAGTGCCACGTACACAAGGCATATCGCCGTTGCGGCGAAGCAAATGATAAGGGTGGAAAACAGGGTGGCGATATAATAGCTGATAGACAAGGTCGCCGAGCTGACGGGCGAAATGCGTAAGTCTTTGATGGTACCGTTGGCTCTGTCCTGCACCATCAAAAAGTTGGAGCAAAACGCCACCGTCACGCAAGACACCGCCAATATCGACGAGATAAGCTGACCGCCCACCAGTCCGTCGAGCACCTTTTCCGACAACACAAAGCCCTCGGGCAGATTGGCGCTGAAGCTGTCGCGGTAGACGTTGCCGAGGAAGGTAGCATACAGCACAAGCAAAATGCCGGGCGTGACGAGAGCGGTGAAGAACATCCCCTTATCCTTGAAAAACAACTTGACGTTGCGCTTGATCAAAATGGAAACGGTGGTCATTTCTCGTCACCTCCCGTCAAGGACTTGCCTGTGACCGTTAAAAACACGTCGTCCATCTTGCCTTTGGTGATCTCATAGTCCACGAACACATCGGGGTGTGCGAGAATAAGCGCAGTCGCCTGCGCCGTGTCGGGCACGGATACGCGAAACGCGTCGCGCAACGGCTCATACGGCTTGCCGAGCGATTGCACCGCCTGCTCGTCTACACCGTAAAGGGTGATATAGTCCCCCGTATAGGCGTTTTTGAGTTCCAACGGCGTACCTTCGGCGGCAATCTTGCCGCTGTCCAAAATCACGATATAATCCGCTTCCGCCGCTTCTTCCATATAGTGGGTGGTGAGAAATACGGTCATATTGTCGTTTTTGCGCAGATCGGCGATGACGTTCCAGATCGTTTTGCGCGTCTGGGGATCGAGCCCCGTCGTCGGCTCGTCGAGCACCAATATTTTCGGGCGGTGCAAAAGCGCACGCGCAATATCAATACGGCGGTGTTGACCGCCTGACAGCTTGCCGACGGGGCGTTTGAGCAGATCGGCAAAATCGAGCAGCGTTGCAAGTTCTTGAAGGCGGCTTTCGAATGCCTCCCCCGTAATGCCGTAAAGCGCGGCACGGCTTTCGAGGTTATCGTACACTGTCAGCGCGGCATCCAGCACAGAGGTTTGGAATACAACGCCCAGCTGACACTTGATATGCGACATCTTTTGGTCAAGGTCCACACCGTCGATGATCACCGAGCCGCTGTCCTTGGACAACTGCCCGCACATAATGTTGATGGTGGTGGATTTGCCCGCGCCGTTGATACCGAGAAACGCAAACAGCTCTCCCTGCTTGACGCGAAAACTCAGATCCTGCACCGCTTTGACCTCGCCAAAGCTTTTATGCAGGTGATCTATTTCAATGATATTCTGCAAAAAAGACCCTCCCCCGTGAAGATTTTCTGCCGCTATTATCGCACAAACGTGCTGAAAATGCAACCGTTTTGCACTATACGGTCGGTTTTGCCGCACAAAAGGAACCCCGTCGACTTGCGCCGACGGGGCGGGTTTTTATTTTCTGAACAGCACGTAGTTATAATACTGTGCATAGAAGCCGCTTCTGGTGCCGAAGTGTTGGAGATGACCGCCGTGGGTGGAAATCACCTTGCAATCGGGATTGTTCTCTTTCCACTCTTCCACGTGCTTTTTCTCATTATAGCCAATCGGGCCAAACATACGGAACTTGTAGATGAACGCCACACCGAGCTTGTGCTGACGGGGAGTGTCGGACAGCGTATATTCGATGGTCGCTTTTTCGACGTAGAACTTACGCTGGACAAAGGGGCTGATGAGCGAGTTGTGGGTTTTTATGCTGATGCGGCAATCCGCCACATAGGGGTTTTGCGCCAGCCACTGATTGACCGCTTCCTCAAAATCCTTGGCGCGCATACCGCCGTCCGTCGGCACTTCATAAACGCCCTTTTCACCGCGTGCCGCGCCGCATTGGGTGCAGAAAGATTTGCCGTCAAAGGGTTTGCCGCAATGCGTGCAGAAGGTGAGTGCCGCCGTCGGCACCATCGTCGCAGGAGTCTGCTCCATCGCAGGCAGCTCTTTGGCCTTCATGCTCTGCGAGGAGAGTTTTTGGGTGGACACCGTCACGAACACGATGAACGCTACGCTTGCACCGCCGAGCAGACAGAGGATACCGATGAAAATGCCCTTGAAAAGGGATTTCATCGTGTTGCCGAAACCGTCGGTGTCAATGTGGATGGTCGGCGGGGTAACCCCCTGTTGGGAATTGTCACCGTCGGTATCGTCCGTTTGGCCGACGGCCGTCACCGTATAGCGCGTCACCGCGTTAACGTGGTCGTCCACGGCAATCGCCACAAACGCGACGCCTTCGCCGACAGCGGTCACAACGCCGTTCTCATCAATGGTAACGACCTGCGGATTACTGGTCAGGCAATCCACGTCGCCGTTCATTGTCCAAATCGCACCGCGCGCTTCTTCGCTTTCGCCGATCGTCAAAGTGCGGTCGTTGAAAGCATCGACGGTAAAGTTTTGGATCGCCGCGTCAAAATTGAAAGCGGCAGCAGCGGCGGGCACGACTGCCACAGAAAGCAGCATAACGGTCAAGAGCATCATCAGGGTGACACGAATAACGGATTTCATAAACTTTTCTCTCCTTGCAAAGTGTTTTTGTTCCTTACACTTACAAAGGGGAACAAACAGCACCAGAGGTTTTACTTTTTTGAAAAAATTTCAAAATTATTTTCTCAGCAGGCCTTGGGGAAGGCTTTCGACCACCTCAATCGACAGATAGCGGTTGGGCACGGTGCCACCGACGGTACGGTTATACTCCAGCTCGATCTTGTAATAGCTCATCGGATCGTCGTCGCTGATGCCCTGCGCATAGGAGTAATAGACGGTATAGTTGTTGCCGCCGTTGTGGATATACCCCTCAGCGCCGTAGGCACCGTGCGCTTCGCCGTCATACACATAGGTGAAGCTGTCGTTTGCCGCATTATAGAAAGGCAGCTCTTTGAAATCTTGTTTGAGCTCGTCGGTCAGCACAAAATATTTATTAGTTTCCGCAAAGAAGTCTTTCGAAGAGATCTCGGTTTCATAGCTGTGAGCGTCGCGCGCCAGCGTAATATTCATATGCGCCCAGATGTCAGCAGCCGTGTAAACGTTGTAGCCGACGGGGAACTCGCTTGCCTCTGTCACAAAATAGTGCGCGTTTTGGAATATCAGTCCCAGCGAATAGTCTCCGAAGGAGTGATCCAAAATCGCCCATTCGCTGTCTTCCGGTGCGGCTTCTTGCTTGCCGCAAACGGTGCAATTGCGCAGGGGCGGCGTCGGTCTGTTGACCATCACGATAGGCTCTGCGCCTTCATATTTGTGCGAAGTGATCGACAAAACGTCGATATACACAGTGTCGCAGATCTTGCAACGGTGTTGCTTTTCGCCTTTCGCCGTGCAAGTAGCCTTTTTGGTCACGGTGGTTTCAAAATCGTGGATATGTTCGCCCTCGCCGAGCGGCTCGAACTCCTCGTCCGAAGCAAACAACGCACCGCGCAGGCGAACAGTGATGCCTTGCTTTTGGGCATACATGGCCATATTCGCTAAATCCTCGTGTATCGCTTCACCTTTCAGGTTGATCTCGCCGCGGACGTTCAGGAACATATCCGCACTATACCACGATGCACCGTTGTCAAGCTTGCCGTTGTAGACAATGTCGCCCGACAACGCCTGACAATCGCGGAACGTCCCCATCAGGCGGCGCACGCTGCGCGGGATAACGGGGGCGGTTTCCAGCGCCTTACAGCCATAGAAGGTCATCGACATCGCGGTGACCGTTTCGGGAACGGCGGGCGCTTTCGTCATTTTCTCGCAACCCATAAAGGTAGCGTGCAGCGCGCCGATATGCTTACCGTTGATCTCGGTGAGCAGCTCACCGTAGGCGGTTTTACCCGTATCCTTGACCATCGGCAACCAGCAGCCGAAAATATCCGTCTCGGTAACACCGCTGTCCGCGGGTATGTATTGGCTGCCGTCATCGCGGGTGACGTAATAATCTTCGCTCATCATCCACTCACCCGACAGGTCGTCGGAGTCGGGGAGATTTTTGACATAGAAGCACTCATAGCCGTAATAGTAGTCACCGTAGTCGACCTTGTCACCGGCGGTGCAGTTGGCGGGGAAATAGTCGCCCGCTTCCAGCACCGTGCCGTCGCTGAGCGTATAGGTCATCCCTGCGGGGATTTCTTCACCCGTGACGGTCTGGTTGGAACCCGAACCGTCTGCGGGCTCGTCATCGGACTGCGTCAACACCACCGCGGTGGTCGTACCGCCCACGATAGCGGCGGCAGTCACGCCCGCGATAATTTTGGTGACCAGCGGAATAGCCGCCATCTTGGCGCCCACGCCAACGGCTGTTGCCGCCGAAGCGGCGGTGGCACCGCCGGCGGCACCCGTAGCCGCAGTAGCAGTAGCGGTAGCGGCGGTAGCAGTAGCCGCAGCAGCCGACGCGGATGCGCCGACGGAAACAGCCGTGCCCGTAGCCGCAGACACCCCACTTGCGACGGCACTTGCCGCCGCGGGTGCCATCGTTTCGGCAAAAACGCCCTTGAACAGCCAGACAAGCAGCGGCAACACACCCAAGCCATAAAGCTTGACGCCCGTCTTTTTCTCGTAATCCTCAACGGATTTTTTGATACCCTTGCGGGCGTAGTTGAGGCGGCTTTTGACCGTGTTTTCGGAGACATTTTGCGCTTGTGCAATATCCTTGACCGACATCTCGTCGAAATAGAACATCATCACCGCGGCGCGTTGTTCCTCCGACAACTCGTCCACAAAGGTCATCACCGTTTTGCGGAAATCCTCCTTGTCCAGCGCTTCGTCGGGGATAAACTCCGCTTTTTCCTCTTGCAGGGTATCGAAAACGGTGTTGCCGTCCTCATCCTCGTCCACAATGACGTCCTTTTTCTTTTTGAAATAGCGGGTGCATTGGTGATAGGTGATCTGCTTCATCCAAGTGACAAACGCCGCCGGCTCTTGCAGATTTTTCAGGGTATTGATGATCTCCACAAAGGCTTCCTGTGTCACGTCGCAGGCGATCTGATCATCCTTGACCGTTTTAAGCGCAAAATAATATACGTCGTTATAAAACGCGTTGAACAGATCATTGAGTGCCACACCGTCACCGCTTTGCGCGGCGGTCACCAGGGAAACCAGTTGTTCTCGTTCCATAGTTTCTTACCTCACACTTGTGTTTGTTTGGTATAAACATCGTGCAAGGAGCAAACGCCCCTTGCACGACAATCGTCTATCAGTGGCGAGCAGAAAATCTCGCGTTGGTGGTGATCACCGCCATATCCACGTCGGTGTTCACGATGCAATCGCCACCAAAGGTGAAGGTGTGCTCCACGTAGGACAGCGGATCCATCGTCAGATTCTGCGCGTTGAAGCAGGCACTCGCGATCACTTTGCCGTCTTTGTCGACAACGTTCATCTCAGTGATGCTCACGTTAGTTGCGGGGGTGGAGAAGCCGTTGACGATGAAACAATGCACAACCAGCTTGCCGTCTTTGAAATAGACCTCTTTGGCGGCAACGGAGATAGCGTTGGGCGTCCAACGACCGTCGACGGTGTTGTTGAAGAAATAGTCCGCCTTTTTGGTTTCTTCGACGGGGGGTTCTTCTTTCATAGCGGGGGCTTCCTCTTTCGCAGCAGGAGCTTCCTCTTTCGCAGCAGGAGCTTCCTCTTTCACAGCAGGAGCTTCCTCTTTCACAACGGGGGCTTCCTCTTTCGCAGCAGGAGCTTCCTCTTTCGCGGCAGGAGCTTCCTCTTTCGCGGCAGGGGCTTCTTCTTTCTCGACAGGAGCTTCCTCTTTCACGGCAGGCGCTTCTTCTTTCGCGGCAGGAACTTCTTCCTTCACGGTCTCGTCGGTGACGGTTTCGTCAGCGGAAGCATCTTGCTCGGTCCGAGTGGTGTCTTGCATCTGCTCGAACAGGTCTTTGTTCTCTTCCACAAAGTTTTCGATGATCTCGCCGTACTCATTACCCTCGGCGGTCATCATCTCATCCAGCAGCTCGTGAGCCTTGTCCTGCATCTGCTCCGGCAGATCACAACCCGTGACACAAGCCATCAGCAACACGATACCCATAACAGCGATCAAACTTTTCATAACCTTTTTCATTTTCTTTTCCTCAACTTTCCTTTGTTTTTTGTGGGGCTTTTTGTCCCTTACGTTAACAAAGGGGAAATGAAAATGCAAAAGGTTTTATAATTTCAAAAAATTTTTTAAAAATTATTCAGCAAGGATATTCCGTGGCAATTCACAAGTCCGTCGATCTTGCGTCCCTCTTTACACATCGGGCATTCGCGGGCGGGATAAGAACGGTATTCTTCGAAATCGTTGGGGTCGAAAACGGAATGGATCGGAACGCCCTCGCACTCTTTTGCGGTGGAGAAAATCGCGGAAATACCCGTGACAATGCCGCCGTAGTATTTCACCGCCTCAACGGCCGCTTCGACGGTTTTACCCGAAGAAACGGAAACGGCCAAGATCATCACGTTCTTGCCGTTGATCATCGGAACAATGTTATCTCTGAACAACAGTTGGTTGCCGCGCGTGGTTTCCGGCGTGACAACGTAAATGGATTTGTGCGCGTTCATACTGATAATTTCTGCCTTTGAAAGCTCGTCGGCAAAGCACGCGCCGATAACCTCGGTACCGTCAAGACACAGTATCGTATCCACGATGGTATTCGCGTAATAATAGGATGAAAGTTCTTCCGCCACCGCTCTTGCTTCGGTCATACGGCTTTTTTGGGCAACCACGTCGATATAATAGTTCGTGTGACTGTTGGCGGTTGCAAAATGCCCCATCGCAACGCGCAGGTAAAGATTTTTTCTCTTGGTTTCGTATTTCGCAGTTAACAGTTCGGACACAGTGTTCCCTTCCTTCTTTTTGACTGTATTTCTATTTTACACCATTTTTCTATAATATGCAAGAATGAAAAAGCCACCGCCAAAAACGGTGGCTTATTTCAGTTTGCACGGTCAAAACCGTGCGCTCCCAAACCGACGGCGGGTTGCAGTTGCCACAGGTCGTGTCCGGTCATCGCTTTCCCTCCGTCAGGATTATTCGGTGAGTTCATATATGGCGTCGACAATGCGCGCCGCCAGTTTGTCCTTGGTGCGCGGATGGATGTCGTCGTTTTCACTGATGTCGCGCGACACCACCGTTTTCACAAACGGCACCGTCTCGCCCACTTTCATCTGCGCCGCTTGCACCAATTTCCACCCCTCAGGCTCGCCTGTGGGCAGAAAATCCGCAATCTGCACCACAACGAAGGGCAATTGCTCGTCCTTGTAGTCGGCACGCCATTGGTCGATCAGCGCGGTAAGCTCTTGCGCATAGACCGCGCCTTCTGCCACGCACGCATCGCTTTCACCTTGATACCACACCACACCCGAAAAAGCAAAGGGAGCGGTCTGGCGCATCAAATTCTCGTATAATACCCCATCCTTGTTCCAATCCACATACGCCTCATACCAATGATCGATGTGCTTTTGTTCAAGCGGAATGTCAATGCCCAAGCCTTTGAGCAAGCCGTCGGGCAACCAGCTTTCGATGATCGACGCCCCGTGATAACTCACTACAGCACCAATGGCAACACCTTTTTTCTGCGCCAACCCCTGCCCAATGTAATACGCCAACGCCGACCGCTGACCCGCTGTTTCACGGGCGCAGGTCGTCCAGCCGTCGGCGGCACAAAACGGCTCGTCATTCGTCACGCGGTCACAGGTGAAAAAGCGCAAACGGTCCTCGCCGCGCCATTCCTCAGGCGGTGTGGAGCTGTCTGCCAGACGGAATTGCATATTGGATTGTCCCGCAAACAGATAGGCCTCACCGATGTGCACGTCCGCGCAGGTGACGGTGCTGTCGCCGTCGGTCACGGTCAAGGCATAGGGACCGCCATAGGTCATCGGCGACAGCTCTGCCATCCATTTTCCCTCGCAAGGAATAGCCACGGCCGTTTGTCCGTTGAGCGAAACGGTGACCGCCTTGTCGCCTTCACCAAAAACGCGCAGCGGCTTATTCGCGGGCAGAACCATACGGTCAGTAAAAATCGGATGCAGTTTCATAGTCTTTCTCCTGTTCCAATATGTGTTACTTTTGCTGTCTGCGACGGACAATGGCGTGATAGACGGTCAATCCCGACAAACTGACCACCGCCGTGATACCGTAAAGTAAAATCGCGCCCCAATAATGCTCCTCACCCAACAGATGACCGCCAAAAGTGGAAGATACCACCGACGGCAATCGCGCGATCAGGGTGATCGCCAAAAACGTGCCGAGCTTCATATCGGTCAGGCACACGAAATAGGTGAGCAGATCCTTGGGCGTGCCGGGGATAAAAAAGAGCAAAAAGATCAGCAGATTGCGCTTTTTCTCGGTGTTGATGAATTTGAGCTCCTGTATCTTTTCGCGCGAAACAAACAGTTCCACCATCCGCACACCAAAACGGCGCGCCAGCGCAAATATCAGCGCCGAGGCTATCGCCACGCCGGCGTAGCAGATGAGCGTGCCGCCCAAGGGGCCAAACGCATAGCCTGCGGCGGTTTCGAGCAACTCGCCGGGGATGAGTGCTACAAACACCTGCAAAATTTGCAGTCCCAAAAGCACCAGCCACCCCAGCGACCCGAACGATTGGATATATTCCCGAAAGCCATCCTGTGAAAACGAGGCGAGCCAGTGCCAGACAAACCACGTTGCCAACAGTGCCAGCACAACCACCACTGCCAAAGACAGCAGTGCCAGCCGCTTCTTGCGGCGCAGATAGGCTTCTTCTGCCGCTTTGCCGTCTTTTTCCACGGCTCTCCCCCCTTCCCTTTTGATTTACACTTACCCGTTGCTTAAAATGTAATGATACAGCTCTGACGGGTGACGGATAATAAGGTCTGCGCCGTTATCGCGCAGCTCATCCTCACCGCGAAAGCCCCACAAAACGCCGACGGAGAACAGCCCCGCGTTTTTGCCCGTTTTCATATCGGTCGAGGTATCGCCGATATACAGGCATTCGTCCGCGGCAACACCCGCTCTTTCCATTACGCCGAAAACGGCGGTCGGGTCGGGCTTGAGCGGTACGTCGGGCAACTGTCCGACCACCTCACGAAAATAGTCCTTACCAAACAGCGCGTACACCACGTCCTTGGCGGCGTAATCGGGCTTGTTGGACACGATTGCCAGTTCGATGCCTTGCGCTTTGATGTTATCGAGTGCTTCGACCAGCCCCTCGTAAATCGTGGTTTTATAGGTAATATCGGCGTTGTAGGCGGTGTCGTAATCGCTGAGCACCTTCTTAAACAGCTCGTCCGTGTAGCATTCGCGGAAGTTGAGCATATTCTTGATGAGTGCCGCCATTCCCGCGCCTGCGAGATATTTATATTGCTCGGCTTCAATCGGCGCGACGCCATGGTTAACAAGCGCGCCGTTGCCGTAGTGAGCGAGCGTTTGCACCGTATCTAAAACGGTGCCGTCAAGGTCAAAAATGCAAAGTTTCGTCATTGTGTATCACCTGTGTTGCTATGATTTGTCACCGAAAACAGTAACAATTGCATTATACTGAAAATTGCCGCCAAGCGCAATACTTTTCAGCAAAATCGGTACAGGCAAAACAACAGTATCCGGCTCTTCTTTGCCCTACAATGATAATTTTTGCAATGTTTTTGATACTGTGTGTAATTTTATGGCAAAAGGTTTTATGCTATACTGACTGTAATTATGAGCGAGGGAGGTTTATTATGGAATTTTTGCTCTCGACCCCGACGGCGCACAAGCTGTATGACACCGTGAAGGATCTGCCGATCGTGGACTATCACTGTCATCTGTCCCCCAAAGAGATCTGGGAGGATCGCCCCTTTGATAACATCGGCGCGATCTGGCTGGGCGGTGACCACTATAAGTGGCGGTTGATGCGTACCGCAGGGATTTCCGAAACCTATATCACAGGCACCGCCTCTTGGCACGATAAATTCTGCCGCTACGCCGAGGTGTTGGAGTTGGCAGCGGGGCACCCGCTCTATCATTGGTCGCATATGGAGCTGTTGCAGTTTTTCGGCATTGATACGCCCATCGGCAAGGATACTGCCGAGGAGATCTGGGAAGCTGCCAACCGCGTGATTGCTGAGGAAAATCTCTCGCCGCGCAAGCTGATCGCACGTTCCAAGGTGGAATGCATCTGCACCACCGACGATATCGTCGACGATCTCGGCTACCACAAGCTTTTACGCGAGGATGCCACTTTTGACACGGCGGTGCTCCCCTCTTTCCGCACAGACAATCTGCTACTTATCCGCCGTGACGACTACGCCGACTATATCGCACGCTTGTCGGATGCCGCCAAGATAGCGGTCACCGATCTTACCTCTCTCAAAGAAGCGGTCGCCAAGCGGCTGGCGTTTTTCGTGGAGATGGGCTGCCGCGTCACCGATATAGGTGTCCCCTTTTTTCCCAACCGCCTTGCCGATGAACAAGAAGCTGCCGACACCTTCCAAAAGGCGCTGCACGGTGAGCCCATCACCAATGACGCCTACAAGGGCTTCTTAGGACATATGTACGTATTTCTCGGCAAGCTCTACTGCCAATATGATCTGGTCATGCAATGGCATTTGGCAGTTATGCGCAACTGCAACACAGTGCTGTTTCGGCAGATCGGACCCGACTGCGGTGTGGACTGTGTAGGCGATTCCATCGTCGGCGGCAATCTGACGTTTATGCTGGATGCGCTTTTACAAAACGATGCACTGCCCGCCACCATTCTCTACACCCTCAACCCCACGGGTACCGAGCAGATGGCGTCTATTGCCGCCGCCTTCCCGCGGGTTTGCTGCGGCGCGGCTTGGTGGTTCTGTGACCACAAACGCGGTATTGAGCAACAGCTGGCGGTCATCGCCGAAAACAGCGCACTGGGCGTGTTCCCCGGTATGCTCACCGATTCGCGCAGTTTTCTATCCTATGCACGCCACGACTATTTCCGTCGCATTCTGTGCGATCTGGTCGGGCGTTGGGTCGCAGGCGGCGAATTTGATGAGGCGGCCGCTTTGAAACTGGTCAAGCGGTTAAGCTATGACAATGCCAAACAGCTGGTAAGTAAAAAATAAGATTATACAAAGGAGATGTCCTTATGGATAAGATTCGCGTTGGTATTATCGGCTACGGTAATATGGGTTCCGGTCACGCCGGAAACATCCGCGAGGGCAAATGCCCCGAACTTGTACTGACCGCAGTGGCAGATATTCTGCCCGTGCGTCGCGCTGCTGCCGAACAGGATAACGCAGGCGTGCACACCTTTGACGACGCTATCACTATGCTCGACAGCGGCGAGATCGACGCGTGCATCATCAGTGTGCCTCACTATGACCACCCGCGCTATGCCATCGCCTGTATGGAGCGCGGAATCCACGTGATGGTGGAAAAGCCTGCGGGTGTTTACACCAAGCAGGTGCGCGAGATGAACGAGGTGGCAGCAAAACATCCCGAGGTCAAATTCGGTATGATGTTTAACCAGCGCACCAACTGTATCTATCGCAAAATGCGTGAGCTGGTGCAATCAGGCAAATACGGTCAGCTGCGTCGCAGCGTGTGGATCATCACCAACTGGTATCGCCCGCAAGCCTATTACGATTCGGGCAACTGGCGCGCCACCTGGTCGGGCGAGGGCGGCGGTGTGCTGCTCAATCAATGCCCCCACCAGCTGGATATGTGGCAGTGGATCTGCGGTATGCCCGTCAAGATCGACGCGCATCTGCAATTCGGCAAGTGGCACGACATCGAGGTTGAAGACGACGTGACCGCTTATGCGGAATATGAAAACGGTGCTACGGGTGTGTTTATCACCACCACGGGTGATGCCTACGGCACCAACCGCTTTGAGGTACAGATGGATCGCGCCAAACTGGTCGCCGATGAAACAGGTCTGCACGTGTGGGAATTTGAAATGAGCGAGCCCGAATTCTCTCGCACCAACACGGTGCCGTTTGGCGCCCCCACGGTGACCGAGCTTGCCATCGAACTGGACGGTCAAAATCCCCAACACGTGGGCGTGCTCAACGCGTGGGCGGGTGCCATTTTGCGCGGCACGCCGCTGGTTGCGGATGGTAGCGAAGGCATCAAGGGCGTGACTATTTCCAACGCGATGCATTTGTCCGCATTCCTCGGTAAGCCCGTCACACTTCCCGTCGACGAGGATCTCTATTACGAGGAGCTGCAAAAACGCGTAGCTACCTCGCATGCCAAAACAGGTGAACAGGTGTTCAGCGACACCTCCAACACCTACGGCGGCACGAAATAAAATAAAAACGGCAGGGAACTTTCCCTGCCGTTTTTCTATTTATATTTAGTGTGTCAACAACAGCATCGCAATAAAGAGCAGGGTGATCACCCAAGAGCTGCCCTTGATCTTCTTGGCATCGCCGCAGAACAGGCTAATGATAATATAGGAAATCATACCGAAGGCGATGCCGTAGGAGATATTGTAGGTAAACGGCATCACCGCGAGGGTGAGGAAGGCGGGAATCGCAACGCGCAGGTCGCGCCAGTCAATATCCTTGACCGAGCCCATCATCAAAAAGCCGACGTAAATCAGCACCGCTGCGGTCGCACAGCCGGGGATCAACTGGGCGATGGGGCTCAAAAACATCGCCACAAAGAAGCATATACCGCAGAAAATGGCCGTCAGCCCCGTGCGACCGCCCGCGGCGACACCCGCATTCACTTCGCTGAACGTGGTCACGGTCGAGGTGCCGCAAATGGCACCCGTTGTCGTGGCAATCGCATCGGAAAGCATACCCTTGTTCATATTGATCGGCTCGCCCTTGTCATCGACCAATCCCGCACGCGAGCAAGCGGCGTAGAGCGTGCCGAGCGTATCAAACATATCCACCATACAAAGCGCCAACGCGGTGGTGGCTATGGTGAGGGCAAAGTTGGCGTGACCGTGCTGTGCGATATAGGCGGAGAAGTCAAAGCCTTCGGTAAACACCTTGCCAAAAGACTCGGTGCCAAACTCTTTAAAGGCTTCGATCGGGCTGACAAAACTAAACTCCGCTTGCAGTTGTGCATAGAAGCCGTCCACGGTCAGCCCCAGCAAATAGCAAAGTCCCATACCGCCTAAGATCCCGACAAACACTGCACCGCGAATTTTTTTGTGTTCCATAATGACGATAGCCAGAAAAGTGAAAATGGTCACCAGCAACGGCATAATGTCGCCCCAGTTTTGTTTGAGCAGATTGAAAGAGCCAAGATCCACGCAGGTGGAACTGCTCGGCACGACGATGCCCGCATTTTGCAACCCCAACAGCGCGATAAACAGACCGATGCCGGCAGGGATCGCCGTACGCACCGACTGCGGCAATGCGTCAAAGATCTTTTTGCGCAGACCCGTGACGGTCAACAAAATGAACACAACGCCTTCGATCAACACCAACACCAGCGCATTGGCGCAAGTCATACCAAAACCGATGCATATCGTATATACGAAGAAGGCGTTAAGTCCCATACCGCTCGCCTGTGCCAACGGCAGGTTGGCAAGCAACTCTGCCAAAATGGTGCCACCACCGCAGAAATAGCGGTGGCGATATAGATAGCCCCATAGGACACGCCAAGCGGATTGCTACCGTCACCGAAGGGGTTGACAAACATATTGGCGTTGACCATCAATATGTAGACCATCGCAAAAAAGGTGGTAAGACCTGCAATCAGCTCCGTTTTGACGGTGGTGTTACGCTCTTTCAGCTTGAAAAATTATCCATTTTCACATTCCCTCACTTTGTTGACTGACAACAACCTTTTACGGTGCCACCTTGGCGATCACACGGCAAGGAAGTCCCGTCACCCCTGTGCAGTTGAGCGGATAGGTGTGGGCGGTAAAACGCCCGCCAATTTCTAACACCTTGTCAAGGTCGCAGAGGTTTTCGATCACGAAAACGCCTTTATCCGCACAGCGGCGGTCGGTCGGTACGTGCTCGACACCGCGCCGCACCCCTGCAAAATCCAATCCTATAATAGACACGCCCTTGTCCAAAAGCGCGTCGATAAGTGCCAACGACAGTTGCGGGTGCTGTGCGAAATAGGTGCGCGTGCCGTAGCGCTCTTTGGCGATATAGCCCGTGTAAAACGCCACGAACATATCCTTTTCGACGGCGTTCAGATCCACGTCCGTCACGTCGATGTCGCGCTCCCCCACGCCGCTCACGTCCAGCACCAAGCCGTCACGCTCGATATACTCCAAAGGAAATTCCTTATCCATCACGTCGAAGTGGGTGCCCGTGTGTCCCACCAGCGATTTGCTCACGTTGCCTTTTTCGTCCTGCAACATTTCGGGGGTGAGCTTTAAGGTAATATCAATCAGCATCCAAAGCACGCCCTTCCCCATCACACATTATGTCCCGCAGGCAGCTCACCGACATTTTGCAGCACGTATTTGGGGCAATAGGGATATCGGTCGATATCCTCCAAAGCCGTCACGCCGCTTAACACCAGCACGGTGTCGATGTTGGACTCGATGCCCGCGATAATGTCGGTGTCCATACGGTCACCGATAAAGGCGATATCCTGACTGTGGCAGTCCAGTTTTTTCAGCCCGTGGCGCAGCATCAGGGGGTTGGGCTTGCCCACGAAATACGCCTTTTTGCCCGTGGCGATCTCAATCGGCGCAATCAGCGCACCCGTTGCGGGCATAATCCCCTTTTCGGTCGGACCCGTGATATCGGGGTTGGTGCCGATCAGTCTGGCACCTTTACGCACCAGCTCGATCGCCTTTTCCAGTTTTTCGAAGTTATAACTTCTGGTTTCACCGACGATCACGTAGTCGGGATTGACGTCGTTCATATAGATGCCGTGGTCATACAGCGCCTTCGTCAGCGCCGCCTCGCCGATGACGTAGGCGGTACAGCCCGCCTTTTGGCTGTGCAAAAACTCCGCCGTCGCCATCGCGCTGGTATAAAAATGCTCCGCCGATACGGTAAGCCCCATTCTTTCCAGCTTCATACTCAACTCGTGGGGCGTTCTCTCGGCACTGTTTGTCAGAAATACAAATTTCTTGTTGTTGTCGATCATCCAATGAATAAACTGATGAACGCCCTCGATAATACGGTTGCCGTGATAGATGACACCGTCCATATCACAAATAAAACCCGCTTTTTCGCGCAACTGTTGCATATACATCATCTCCTCAGGTTTCATCTTCCTGCGTGGGATAGGAAAACCGCTTGTGTGTGACCAGCGCATCGCGGTATTTTTGGATGTAAAACTTGGCCATATTCAGATTTTGCTCGGAATAATTCCCGCATTGTTCGGGTGCGGCACCGGGAATGTCACCCTCATACGCCAAAATGAAATCGCACGTTGCCACCACGGTGTCGTAGATATCCGCCGACTGCCATTCTCCGAACAGCAAAAGATAGCACCCCGTGCGGCATCCCATCGGCCCAAAATAGACGACCTTATCCTTGATCGCGCTGTTGCGCAAATAGGTTGCCGCCAGATGCTCAATGGTATGCAATGCAGGCATATCGATCACAGGCTCGCGATTGGGTGCGGTGATACGCATATCAAACGTGGTCACGGCACAGCCGTTACAAGTGTCCACACGGGACACGTACAGACCCGCTTGTAGTTTCAAATGATCGATCGTAAAACTGGCAATGCGTTCCATAATATCACCTCTTGTTGGTTTTGCTCTTTTTATCGGTCAGCATAAAGCTGATGTCCAGCAGCCATTTGACGGTGTCTGCCTCAACGCTGCCGTCAAGTGCCACCGTGATCCAGTTGGTCTTGCTCATATGATAGGCAGGGAAAAAGCCGCATTGTCCTAAAAGTGAGCCGACCAACTGATGGTCGCACTTGATATTCAGCACGTCGATCGCACCGTCATCAGGCAGTCCCAGTTTGGCACACGGCAGTTCCATCACCACCGCAAACCATTTGCGGTTGCTTTGGTGGCGATAGACGGCGTAGCGCGGATATTTCATCCACGGATATTCCGCGGCGACAGCATACGTTTGGGCTATATGGCTATTAAGTGCCGCCCTGTCCATAGTATCGCCTCCGCTTGCTCACAGATACTTTATTTTAACACAATGACATCAAAAGTACAATCCGTTTCTGCAAGTTTCCGCAGGCTTTTGCGGGGAAATGTGCGGGGATCTCTTTTATTATGCGCGACGATGTGCTATAATAGGGGCAAGAAAATGCAGGGGGATGAGAAAATGGTCATTTTGATTGCAGGGGCATCGCACACAGGCAAAACGGCGCTTGCGCAAAGGCTGCTGGAAAAATACGCCTTCCCCTATCTGTCGATAGACCATTTAAAAATGGGGCTGATCCGCAGCGGCAACACCGCGCTGACGCCTTTGAGCAACGATCAAGCGCTCACCGCCTATTTGTGGCCGATCGTCCGCGAAATCGTCAAAACCGCGATTGAAAACGAACAAAATCTCATCGTCGAAGGATGCTATATCCCCTTTGATTGGGCAAATGATTTCACCGAGGAATGTCTCGAAAACATCAAATATTATTGCCTCGTGATGAGCGAAAACTATATCCGCAGCCACTTTGCCGATATACAAAACTATGCCAACGTTATCGAAAAGCGCGTGGATGATGACTGCACCTTGGATGATGTTTTGGCAGATAATGCCGCCGTTTTGGCGTTGGCGCAAAGGCACGGGGTAAACTTTGTACTGGTCGACGACGCGTATGAGATAGATATAAAACTATAACCGCAGGTGACGGATGATGAAAAGAGTTTTAGTGATCGGTTGCCCCGGCAGCGGCAAAAGCACGTTTGCAAAAGCGTTGCACAAAACTACGGGGCTTCCGCTGTTTCATTTGGATCTGATGTATTGGAACACAGATAAATCCACCGTTGAAAAGTCTGTTTTTCTTGACCGCCTGTCCAAAGCACTGCAACGGGATGAGTGGATCATCGACGGCAATTATCATTCCACGATGGAACGGCGCATAGCGGCGTGCGACACGGTTATTTTCCTCGATTATCCGTTGGAGATTTGCCTTGACGGTATCAGGGCGCGAAAGGGTAAGCCGCGCAACGATATGCCGTGGGTCGAGGACGGCGAGGATGACGCTGAGTTTATGGCGTTTATCAAAAACTACCGCACACAAAGCAGACCGCGCGTGATGGAGCTTTTGCGTCAATATTCTCACAAAAACATCGTGATCTTCTCAGATCGCACCCAAGCGGAAGCGTTTTTGAAAGGGGACACGGCACGGCGGCATTTGCCAGCAAAGCGATAGCCGTTTATTGCGGATAATAAAAAAGGCTTGGAAGTGATCACTTCCAAGCCTTTTTCTTATTCCTCTAACGGATCCTCCAAAAGTGTGACTCTCTTATTAGTGGCATCCAGCTCTACGCGGCAGCCGATCGGTACAGTAAACATCGGATGCGTGTGGCAGCAGTCAAACTCCGCCAGAAGCGGAACCTGACACCCATCCAGCACTTCCGTCAAAATCTCATGCGGTTTTCTGCCTGTTCCGTTATCATTAAACTGCTCGTGCTTGCCAAGGATGATACCGCCCACTTTATCAAATACGCCCGCCAGTTTCAAAAGAGCAAACGATCGCTCGATCGTGCTGGCGTCTTTAAGCGAGTCCTCAATCAGCAAAATATCTCCCGCTTTGATTTTTGGCATATATTCCGTGCCGAAGAAGCCGCTCATCGTATTTAAATTTCCACCGATCAGGCGACCGCTGCAAACGCCGGGATTCACGCTTATCCAACTGTTGGGATATGCTTCCTTTCCGCGGTCTTGCTGACTCCAGTCGATAAATTCATCCGTCCACACGGATGGCATCGGATATTCATAAGGCAACGCAACACCGTCGCAAACAACGGACTTGAAATAGTCAAACGTTCTGTCAACAAACGGCGGAAACTCACCAAAAGACGAAGCCAACGCCGGGCCGTAGAAAGTGACCAGTCCCGTTTTGGCGTATATCCCCAGCAGCAATGCCGTGGTGTCGGAGTAGCCAACGATAATTTTGGGATGCCGTTTCAAATATTCGTAATCGATATACGGCAGAATGGCGTTCGTGTTGAAGCCGCCGATCGCCGCCATCAGCACCTGCACGTCGTCATTATACAGCAACTGATTAAACTCATCAGCCCGCTCTTTGATGCTGCCCGAACGATAATGATCCTGTTTGCCGCAAAGCTTTCCGTCGATAACGCGAATTCCTTTTGAAGCCAGATATGTTTTTCCACGCTCGTATCGCACGGGAACCGTTGCCGAAATAGGCGAAGACGAGGAAAACACGCCTATTGTCAACTCTTCTCGCACTTTTTGCGCTTTCATAACGCCATTCCTCCTTTTTTGATTCTTATTTAAGAGCCCCGAAAGTCCTTAGAAGCAAGGGCTTTCGGGGCAGTGTTCATTATTCCCACTCGATCGTGCCGATGGGCTTCGGAGTGAGGTCATAGAGGACGCGGTTGATGCCGTCGACCTCGTGGGTGATGCGGTCGGTGATCTTGTGGAGCAACGCATAGGGGATCTCCTCGATCGTCGCCGCCATCGCGTCGGTGGTATTGACCGCGCGGATGATGGCGGGCCAGCCCTCATAGCGTTTGCCGTCTTTCACGCCGACGCTCTTCATATCCGGCACGGCGATGAAATACTGCCACACGCGCTCGGCAAGACCGCTGTTGTCAAACTCCTCGCGCAAGATCGCATCCGCTTCACGCAGAGCGTGCAAGCGATCGCGGGTGATCGCACCGAGGCAACGCACACCCAAGCCGGGACCGGGGAACGGCTGGCGATAGACCATTGCATGGGGCAGACCCAACGCTTCACCCACCACGCGGACTTCATCCTTGTAGAGCAGTTTGACCGGCTCAACCAGCTCAAACTGCATATCCTCGGGCAGACCGCCCACGTTGTGGTGCGCCTTGACGCCGTCGGATTCCAGAATATCGGGATAGATCGTACCCTGTGCCAAGAAGGAGATGCCTTCCAGTTTGGA
>SVOU01000121.1 GCA_015066215.1 Oscillospiraceae bacterium
CCCGTATCCCATTTGCGCCAGCATTCCTTTGATATGCTCACTATCGGACACGTTCTGCTGGCAGCCATAGGTGTGCACCATCGCCAACGGTTGCGCCTTTTTCACCTGAGAAAGCAGTAACTTTATTCGCTGTGTATATTCGTTTTGCACTGCCAATTCAGCGGGCGAAACGGTTTTAATCTCTACCATCACAGGCTTCCTTTCATCGGTGGATACATTTCAAATAATTATAACAAATTTTATACCGTTTTTCAATCGTTATCCTATATATTCCGCAGGAAATTTTATTAAATTTTATCTGAAATGAAAAAATTTGTTTTTTTACTTGACATTTGGCGCCTTGTTGGATATAATAGTCAAGGTTTGGGAAATGACTCATTAGCTCAGTCGGTAGAGCACCTGACTTTTAATCAGGGTGTCCGGGGTTCGAATCCCCGATGGGTCACCAAAGAGCCTGTTGATTGCAACAGGCTCTTTTGCTTTATATAGGAAAAATCCCCCGAGGTTTTCGGGGGATTTTTGTTATTCACCGCCAAAGGCTTTTTTGATTTTTTCACGGAATGAGCGGCGTTTTTGATAGTTTTTGTCGCCCGTGCTGTTATCAAATTCCGACAGAATGCGTTTTTGCTCGGACGAAAGGTTTTTCGGCACCTCCACCACAACGCGCACCAGCTGGTCGCCGCTGCCGCGTCCACGCAGATACGGAAAGCCCTTGCCTTTGAGAGTCAGAACGTCGCCCGGTTGCGTGCCTTCCTTAATGGTATAGTTCACATTGCCATCAAGCGTCGGAATGGACACTTCTGCTCCCAGTGCCACTTGCGAAAACGACAGCGGCAGATCCATCCAGATGTTGAAACCGTCACGCTCAAACACAGGGTGCGGACGCACCGTCACCGCCACCTGCAAATCGCCGGCGGGGCCACCGTTCATGCCCATATTTCCTCTGCCCGCGATCGACAGAATCTGTCCGTCGTCAATACCTGCGGGTATGTTGATACCGATGGTCGCTGTGTTGCGTACCTGACCGCTGCCGCTGCACTTGCGGCAAGGCGTTTCGATGATGCGCCCTTTGCCGCGGCAACGGGAGCAGACCACCTGGGTCTGTATCACGCCGAAAGGCGTACGCTGTTGTCGCCGTTCCTGACCGCTGCCGTTACAAACAGGGCAAGTCTTAGCATTGGTACCTTTTTCAGCACACGAGCCGTTACATTCAGGGCAACGCTCGACCAAGTTGACACGCACTTGCTTTTTACAGCCACGCGCCGCCTCTTCGAAAGATATTGCCACCGACGAGGACACGTCAGCGCCGCGACGCGGTGCATTGGGGTTTGCTTGTCGGCTGCCGCCACCGAAAAACGAGGAAAAAATATCTCCCAAGTCGATGTCGTCAAAGCCGCCAAATCCACCGCCACCATAGCCGCCACCCGCGCCGAAGTTCGGGTCAACGCCCGCATGACCGTATTGGTCATAACGGGCTTTCTTTTCGGGCGTGGACAGCACCTCATAGGCTTCGTTGACTTCTTTGAAGCGCACCTCTGCCTCTTTGTCGCCGGGGTTCAGGTCGGGGTGATATTTTTTAGCCATCTGACGAAAAGCTTTTTTGATCTCATCGTCGGACGCGCCTTTGCTTATACCCAACACTTCGTAATAATCGCGTTTATCTGCCATGGAGTTGACCCCTTCAAAACATGACTTGACGAGGATGAAGTTCGTTCATCCCCGTCTGTGTCAAATTATTTTACGTCGCCGTCATAGTAGCCGTCTTCACCGGCTTGACCGGCATCGCCCTGCGGCGGCACAGCGCCATCTTGCGGAGCGTTCGCCTGATAGATCTTTTCAGAAACGGCGTAGAAGCTCTTCATCAGTTCTTCGCTCTGCTGCTTCATCGCATCATAGTCTTCACCCTTGAGAGTTTCCTTCAACGCGTCGATCTTGCCTTGCAGCTCAGTCTTGTCGGCTTCTTCCAACTTGTCACCAAGCTCTTCGAATGCCTTTTCGCACTGATAGACAGCTTGGTCGGCATTGTTGCGGGTATCGACGTTTTCGCGCTTTTTCTTATCCTCAGCAGCATACTGTTCCGCCTCTTGTACAGCGCGCTCCACGTCTTCCTTGCTCATATTGGTGCTGGAAGTGATGGTGATGTGCTGCTCGTTGCCGGTACCGAGATCTTTGGCACTGACGTTCACGATGCCGTTGGCATCAATATCAAAGGTCACTTCGATCTGCGGAATACCACGGCGTGCGGGAGCAATACCGTCCAAGCGGAACAGACCCAGTTCCTTGTTATCGCGGGCAAACTCACGCTCACCCTGCAAAACGTGCACGTCCACGGAAGGCTGATTGTCGGCAGCCGTGGAGAAAATCTGGCTTTTCTTGGTGGGGATGGTGGTATTGCGCTCGATAACGCGGGTCATTACGCCACCCATCGTTTCAACGCCCAAGGACAGCGGGGTGACATCCAGCAGCAACAGCCCCTTGACTTCACCGCCGAGAACACCTGCCTGCAAAGCAGCACCCATCGCCACGCACTCGTCAGGGTTGATGCCCTTGAAGGGCTCTTTGCCCAGCACCTTCTGCACGGCTTCCTGCACGGCAGGAATACGGGAAGAACCGCCCACCATCAGGACTTTGTCAATTTGAGAGATGGACAGACCGCTATCGGACAGCGCCTGACGCACGGGACCCATCGTCGCTTCCACCAAGTCGGCGGTCAGTTCGTTGAACTTAGCGCGGGTCAGGGTCATGTCAAGATGCTTAGGACCGGTCGCATCCATGGTAATAAAAGGCAAATTGATAGTACTGGTTGTCATGCCGGACAGCTCAATTTTAGCCTTTTCCGCTGCCTCACGCAGACGCTGCAGAGCCATTTTATCCTGGGACAGATCCAGACCGGTATCCGCCTTGAAGCCGGCAACCATCCAGTTGACGATCTTTTGGTCAAAATCGTCGCCGCCCAGACGGTTATTGCCCGCCGTCGCCAGCACTTCCTGCACGCCGTCACCCATCTCGATAACAGACACGTCGAAAGTACCGCCGCCGAGGTCATACACCATGATTTTCTGGTCGGACTCTTTGTCGATACCATAAGCCAGCGCAGCAGCGGTAGGCTCATTGATGATACGCTTCACTTCCAAACCGGCAATTTTACCGGCATCCTTGGTCGCCTGACGCTGAGCATCGGTAAAATAGGCAGGAACGGTGATAACAGCCTCGGTGACAGTATCGCCCAGATATGACTCCGCATCCTGCTTGAGTTTCGTCAGAATCATAGCGGAAATCTCTTGCGGCGTATAGGCTTTGCCGTCGATATCCACCTTATAGGAAGAACCCATCTGACGCTTGATGGAAGAAATGGTGCGGTCGGGGTTGGAAACCGCCTGCTGCTTCGCCACGCGGCCAACGATACGTTCGCCGTCTTTTTTGAACGCCACAACAGAAGGGGTCGTACGCGCGCCCTCGGCGTTAGGGACAACAACAGCCTCGCCGCCTTCAATAACGGAGACGCAGGAGTTGGTGGTTCCCAAGTCGATACCAATGATTTTTGCCATGTTTGTTTACCTCCCAAATTACGAAAACAGCCCTTTGCTGTTTCGGTTAAATTACTGTGTTTACTATATCCATAAAGTGCAATAATTTGCACTTAGTTGGCTACTTTTACCATCGCAGGGCGCAGAATGCGATCACCCATACGGTATCCCTTTTGGAAAACAGCGGTGACCGTTTCAGGCTCCACCCCATCGGCATCCTCACGCATAACAGCGTTGTGAATTTCAGGGTCAAAGGGCGCACCGTCGGCAGCGATCTCCTCAAGCCCCATATTGTGCAGGATTTCGGTGAGCTGGCGGATGATCATATCCACACCCGTTTTATAATCGTCACCGGCGGGTGCTGCAACGGCACGCTCGAGGTTATCGATAGCAGGCAGCAAAGCCTTAACGGTTTCCGCACGGGTAAAAGCACCGAGATTTTCTTTTTCCATATCTGTGCGGCGCTTGTAGTT
>SVOU01000122.1 GCA_015066215.1 Oscillospiraceae bacterium
GTCGTCGCCTCGCTCGGCGGACAGACCGCCATCAACCTTGCCGAGCCGCTCCGCGCCCACGGCGTGAAGATCATCGGCACGGACTGCGACGCGATCGAGCGCGCGGAAAACCGCGACAGCTTCGAGCGCATCCTCAGCGAGCTGGGCATTCCGCAGCCGAAGGGTCACGCCGTGACCGCTATCGAAGACGGCGTTGCGGCGGCGAAAGAGGTTGGCTATCCCGTGCTGGTGCGTCCCAGCTTTGTGTTGGGCGGTCGCGCGATGCAGATCGTCGGTGACGAGGCGCAACTGCGCCACTACCTGAAAACGGCGGTGGAAATCGACGAAGACAAGCCCGTGCTGGTGGATAAATATATCAAAGGCAAGGAAGTCGAGGTCGACGCCGTTTGCGACGGCAAGGACGTGTTCGTTCCCGGCATTATGGAGTTGGTCGAGCGCACCGGTATCCACTCGGGCGACTCCATCAGCGTCTATCCCGCGTTCAGCATCTCCGAAAAGGTCAAAGAGACCATTCTCGAATATACCGAAAAACTGGGTCTGGGTATTGGTATCATCGGTCTTTACAACATCCAGTTTATCGTGGATAAAGACGAAAACGTGTTCGTGATCGAGGTCAACCCCCGTTCATCACGCACCGTGCCATTCCTGTCCAAAGCAACAGGATATAGCCTCGCGGACATCGCCACGCTGGTCATCTTGGGGCAGAGCCTCAAAGACCAGGGTATTACCGACCGCTATCCGCCCGAGAAAAAGCGTCACTACGTCAAAGTGCCCGCTTTCTCCTTCTCGAAGCTCAGCGGCTTGGACGCCTATCTGTCGCCCGAGATGAAATCTACGGGCGAAGCGATCGGCTACGACGACCGTATGACCCGCGCGCTGTATAAGGCGTTGCAGGCTTCGGGTATGAACGTGATGAACTACGGCACCGTGCTGGTGACGGTAGCGGATTGCGACAAGCAAGAAGCTCTGCCGCTCATTCGTCGGTTCTATAATCTCGGCTTTAATATTGAAGCTACTATGGGCACGGCGGCGTTTCTCAAAGAACACGGCATTCGCACCCGCGCCCGCAAAAAGATCAGCGAAGGTTCCAACGACATTTTGGATGCGATCCGTCAGGGCTACGTGACCTATGTTATCAACACCCGCGATGTGAATGCGGCGAGCCTGTCGTCCGACGGTCACGCCATTCGTCAGTGTGCCGTGGAAAACAATGTGACCATCTTCACGGCACTGGATACCGTGAAAGTATTGCTCGATGTGTTGGAGGAAACGACACTCGGTATCTCCACCATCGACGCCTAAACAAGGAGTTTCTATGAAACAGGGACTTTTTCAGGTGGTTGCCAACGAGCAGCTCACCGAAACCGTATGGAAAATGGACCTTGTGGGTGACCTGTCGGCGGTGACGGCATCCGGTCAATTCGTAAATATTCAGTTAGACGGCAATTTTCTGCGCCGTCCCATCTCGGTGTGCGACGCCGCAGATGACCGCTTGACCTTGGTCTACAAGGTGGTGGGCAAGGGGACGGAGCAGATGAGCCGTATGCAAGGCGGCACGCTCGACCTGCTGACCGGACTGGGCAACGGCTATGATATCTCTCTTGCAGGTGATCATCCCTTGCTGCTCGGCGGTGGCGTGGGTGTTCCCCCGCTGTATATGCTGTGCAAGCAACTGATCGCCGCAGGCAAAAGTGTGTCGGTCATCTTGGGCTTTAATACCAAAGCCGAGGTGTTCTATGAGGAGGAATTCCGTCGCCTCGGCGCCGACGTGACGGTGACCACGGTGGACGGCTCTTACGGCACCAAAGGCTTCGTCACCGATGCGATGCGCGACATCGACTATACTTACGTCTACACCTGCGGTCCCGAACCGATGCTCAAAGCGGTGTTCAAAGCCGCCAAAACGAGTGGGCAGTTCAGTTTTGAGGAGCGTATGGGTTGCGGTTTTGGCGCGTGTATGGGCTGTTCCTGCAAAACTATAACGGGCTATAAGCGCATCTGCAAAGAAGGCCCCGTGCTGAAAAAGGAGGAGATCTTGTGGGCAGACTGACCGTTGATCTGTGCGGCATCACGCTCGATAACCCAGTGATCCCCGCCAGCGGCACTTTTGGTTTCGGCTATGAGTTTGCCGAGATCTACGACATCAATATGCTGGGTACCTTCTCTTTCAAAGGTACGACAAAGGATCCCCGCTTTGGCAACCCGACACCCCGTATTGCGGAGTGTACGGCGGGTATGATCAACGCGGTAGGACTGCAAAATCCCGGCGTGGACAAGGTGATTGCGGAAGAATTGCCGCGCCTTGCCACCTGCTTTCACAAGCCTGTGATGGCGAATGTGAGCGGCTTTTCCATCGAGGATTACGCCTATACCTGTGAAAAACTGGACGCCTGCGAACAGGTGGGCTGGCTGGAAGTGAACGTGAGCTGTCCCAACGTACACGGCGGCGGTATGAGCTTCGGCACAGATCCCAAAGCCGCGGCTGCGGTGACGGCGGCGGTGAAAAAGGTCACCAAAAAGCCCGTCATTTTGAAGTTGTCCCCCAACGTCACCGATATTGTGGCGGTGGCCAAGGCGTGTGAAGAAGCGGGTGCCGACGGCATCAGCCTGATCAACACCCTTTTAGGTATGCGTATCGATCTTAAAACCAAAAAGCCCGTCATCGCCAACAAAATGGGCGGTTTTTCGGGCAGTGCCATTTTCCCTGTGGCGGTGCGTATGGTGTATCAGGTGGCGAATGCTGTCAAAGTTCCTGTTATCGGTATGGGCGGCGTGAGCAGCGCCGAAGACGTGATCGAGATGATGCTGGCGGGCGCGACTGCCGTGCAGGTAGGTGCCGCCAACCTCGTCAACCCCTATGCCTGCAAGGATATTATCGAAAACCTGCCGCAGGTGATGGATAAATACGGTATCGACACTTTGGGTGGAATTATAGGAGGAGCAAACTGATGGGAAAAGACGTTATCGTCGCTTGTGACTTTGCAAGCGCAGAGCAAGTGTTCACTTTCTTGGATAAATTCACCGACCGCAAGCCCTTTGTGAAGATCGGTATGGAGCTGTTCTATGCGGAAGGTCCCGCCATTGTGCGTGAGATCAAGCGCCGCGGTCACAAGATCTTTTTGGATCTCAAACTGCACGATATTCCCAACACCGTTAAAAAATCTATGGCGGTGCTGTCCCGACTGGATGTTGACCTGTGCAACCTGCACGCAGGCGGCACGGTGCGTATGATGGAGGCAGCGCTCGAGGGACTTACCCGTCCTGACGGTACGCGTCCGTTGCTCATCGCGGTCACCCAGCTGACTTCCACCGACCAAGCGGCAATGGAAGAAGATCTGCTCATCAAAGAGCCGATCGATCAGGTGGTGCTGCACTACGCCGCCAACGCCAAAAAGGCGGGACTTGACGGTGTCGTGTGCTCGCCGCTGGAAGCGGGCAAGGTGCACGAGGTGTGTGGCGACAACTTCCTGACCGTCACCCCCGGTGTGCGCTTTGCTGACGGCGATATCGGCGACCAAAAGCGTGTGATGACCCCTGCCCAAGCCAAGCGCATCGGCTCGGATTATATCGTGGTGGGACGCCCCATCACCGCAGCCGAAGACCCCGTGGCGGCCTATAACCGCTGCGTGGCAGAGTTTTGTGATTGATTGTGATATATAAAGGAGGACATTGACTATGGAAGCCTACAAAAGAGAGTTTATTCAGTTCCTGCAAGGAGCGGGCGTGCTGAAATTTGGCGATTTTACCGCCAAATCCGGCCGCAAGATCCCTTACTTTATCAACGCCGGTGATATCAAGACCGGTGACCAGATTGCGAAACTGGGCGAATTCTACGCCAAAGCCTACCTCGAAAAGGTGGGCAACAAGCGGACGGTGCTGTACGGTCCTGCCTACAAGGGTATTTCCATTGCGGTTTCCTCCTCTATTGCCCTGTCGAAACAG
>SVOU01000123.1 GCA_015066215.1 Oscillospiraceae bacterium
GCTGTGCCCCGGACGCAAAGGCGGGGTCGGCACAAAAGAACTCAACCGCCTTTTACAGGAAACCATCAATCCCCCTTCGCCTGACCGCGAGGAAATCACGGTGGAGGGCGGCACTCTGTTGCGTGTCGGTGACAAGGTGATGCACACGCGCAACAACTACGATATTCCGTGGACGAAAGACGACGATGAAGTCGGCTCGGGCGTGTTTAACGGCGATATCGGCCGCTTGGAAGCTATCGACCGCCGCGAGGAAACGCTCACGGTGCGATATGACGACCGCGTGGCACTCTACACCCGCGAGGATGCCGCCGATTTGGAACTGGCATACGCGGCAACGGTGCATAAAAGTCAGGGCAGTGAGTTTGATATTGTGGTGCTGCCGCTTTTTCGCACGATGCCGCTTTTATGCTATCGCAACCTGCTTTATACCGCCGTCACCCGCGCCAAAACATTGTTGGTGTTGGTAGGCGATTGGCAGACGGTGGCGGCAATGGTGAAAAATGACCGTCGCGTTTTGCGATTTAGCGCCTTGTGGCATTTCCTGCAAGAGGGGGAGAGCGCGGAGTGAAAAGCCGCTTCTTGCGCCGCTTGTTGGCGGTGTTTTTCCCCGAGCGCTGTCACTTTTGCGGTGCAGTGATAAAACCTGAAACGGGGTTTTGCGAGAATTGCCGTGAGCAAGAGGAACGACTGCGTATCTGCCCGCCCGTTTGCCCGCTGTGTGGGCGCAAAAAGGCGGCAAACTGCTGTCAAAAGCATCGGCGGATGTTTGAACGCAGCGTTTCGGTATATACTTATGAGGATGCAGCAAAGCGGGGCATCGTGCGTTTCAAGACGCTGCCCACGGCGCTTGACGCCGCGTTTTATGCCGAGAAAATGGCAAGAATCGTTCGCCGCGAATATGCAGGCGAACGGTTTGACGGCATTATTCCCGTGCCGATGGGTATGCGACAGGCTAGGCAACGTGCGGAAAACCCTACGTTGCAACTGGCAAAGGCATTGTCTGCACAACTGTCGATCCCACTTTTGGACGTGCTGGTAAAAATATATGACACCCGCCCGCAAAAGGAATTGGCGTGGCGAGAACGGCAGGGAAATCTGCTGGGTGTGTTTGATATCAAGGAAGCGTTTTCCCCGAAAGGCGGTCGCTATCTGCTGGTGGACGATGTGATCACCAGCGGCGCGACGCTGCACGAATGTGCAAAGATGTTGAAAATTTACGGTGCCGAACAGGTGATGGCGGTGACGATTGCCGCCTCACGTTTGGATGACAAAACAAAGAGGTGACAACAATGGCAGGAATGGATATCGGTCTGGATCTGGGCACGAGCCAAATCGTGATGGCAACCCCGCAAAAAGGTGTGGTGCTGCAAGAGCCGATGATGATGGCGGTGGAGACCGCCACCGACCGTCCTATTGCCTTTGGAAAGGAGGCGGCGGAGATGATCGGGCGTACGCCCGATTCCATCACCGTCATTCAGCCGCTTTCGCGCGGCGTGATTGCCGATTATGACCACGCGGAACAGCTTTTGCGCTATTTTCTGCACAAGGTGTGCCGCTATAAGATCGTTAAGCCACGCGTGACGGTGACCATTCCGTCGCGTATGACCGAGGTGGAAAAGCGCTCGGTTTTAGAAGCCGTGCATATGGCAGGTGCGCGCCGCGTGTCGCTGGTGGAAAAAGCGGTGGCGGCGGCTATCGGCGACGGTGCAGACGTGACCGCGGCGCAAGGATGTATGTGCATCCACTTGGGCGCCGGATCCACCGAAGTGGCGTGTGTGGCGCTGGGTGGCGTTGTCACGTCGGTGTCACAGCGCACGGGCAGTTATCAGCTGGATGAGGCTATCGTGCGCTATGCACGTGAAAAGTTTTCGCTTATTATCGGTGACCGTATGGCTGAGGAAGCCAAAATCGAGGCAGGCGGCGTGCTGCCGCGCGCAATGTCCTTTCGTCTGCGCGGGCGGGACGTGCTGACGGGTCTGCCGCGTGCCCAAGAGATCACATCTGCCCAACTGCGCGAGGCGATTGCCGAGCCGCTGTCGGAAATATTGGGTGCCATCTGCGAGGCGATGGAAGCAACGCCGCCCGAAATATTGGCAG
The DNA here is from genome assembly GCA_015066215.1 of Oscillospiraceae bacterium. Lineage (GTDB taxonomy): Bacteria > Bacillota > Clostridia > Oscillospirales > Acutalibacteraceae > HGM12789. The sequence continues at coordinate 2,098 of SVOU01000123.1, forward strand.
ACGTGCTGGCAAGCGAGGTGCGCGTGGCAGGTGGCGGTGCACGGCTGTTCGGTTTTACCGAGTGGGTGTCCAAGCAAACGCGCACCCCTTGCCGCTTGGTGGACGAGCCCGAACAGGTGACGGCGGTCGGCGCGGCAAAATCGGTCAAGGTGCTGTCACGCTTGTCGTACGATACCTATGACATCAGCCAATTTTCTTACCATATGTCGGACAACGTGGTCTGACCGAAAGGAGTGGGCGTATGTATACGATCTACGTGCAGTTTACCTGTCTGCCCGAGAAACGGGCGGCGTTTATTGACCGTGTGAAAGCGGAAGGCGTTTTGGACGCCATTCGCAAGGAGGACGGTTGCCTTTGCTATGACTATTATCTGTCCGAAAAGGACGAAAATCTGCTTTTGCTGATAGAAAAGTGGGAAACCAAGCAACATCAGCAGGTACATCTCACGCAACCGCATATGGCGCAGTTGCGCAGCTTTAAAGACGAATACATCAGCGACACCAAGCTTGGCGAGTTTCAATATCTCTAAAACAAAAAAGCCGCTCTCTGAAAAGAGAGCGGCTTTTGCATTTGTTTTTACACGCGTTTGACACCGATGGTGACGGCCTCGCCGTTGATGTCCCAATCCTTGACAAAGCCGTCAGGCGTGTCAACGGTCAGGGCTTCGGCGAGCACGTCGCCGACGATATCGTCCTTGCGGGCGGTGGCCACAGCGGCGACCTTGTCGCTGCCGCAGAGGGTGACGGTGATGTGATCCATCACCTCAAAGCCCGCCTCTTTACGCATCGTCTGGATCTTGCTAATCAGCTCGCGCACAAAGCCGTCCTCGATCAGTTCGGGGGTCAGCACCGTATCCAAAGCCACGGTGACACCGCGGTCGGACAGGGTGAAGAAGCCTTCGCGCTGGGCGGTTTCAATGAGCAAGTCCTCGGCAGACAGCACCACCTCGCCGCTTGCCAGCGCGAGAGTGATAGAACCTTGCGTATCCAGCGTTTTCTTGGCGGCGGAGCCGTCAAGCTCACTGAGCGCGGTGCGAATATCACCCAGCTGACGCCCATATTTCGGACCGACGGTTTTGAGCTGCGGCTTGAAGGTATAGCTGACGAAATCGTCGGTGTTTTCGGTGAAACGCACCTCTTTCACGTTGAGTTCATCAGCGATAATATCGGTGAAATAGCTGTCAAGCGGCTTCTCGGACTGCACGTACATCGCGGCCAACGGCTGACGATTTTTACGGTTGGCACCGTTACGGGCGGCACGACCGAGCACCACGATCTCCAGCACCTTTTCCATACCCGCTTCCAGGGCGGTATCGATATAGGCTTCGTTGACGGTGGGGAAGTCGCACAGATGTACGCTTTCGGGCGCAGACGCGTCGATGCTGCAAACCAGGTTGCGATAGATATCCTCCGCCATAAAGGGGATCATCGGCGCGGCGGTTTTGGCGATGGTCACCAGCGCGGTGTAGAGGGTCATATAGGCGTTGATCTTATCCTGCGGCAGACCCTGCACCCAGTAGCGCTCACGACCGCGGCGCACGTACCAGTTGCTCATCTCATCCACGAAATCCTGCAACGCACGCGCCGCTTCGGGAATGCGATAGTTTTCCAAGTGGTTGTCGACCGCCTTGACGGTGGAGTGTAAGCGGGAGAGCAGCCACTTATCCATCACCGACAGCTTATCGTAGTCAAGCGCATATTTGGTCGCGTCAAACTTGTCGATATTGGCGTACAGCACGAAGAACGCGTAGGTGTTCCACAGCGTACCCATAAACTTGCGCTGACCTTCCTGCACAGCCTTGCCGTGGAAGCGGTTGGGCAGCCACGGGGCAGAGTTGATGTAGAA
>SVOU01000124.1 GCA_015066215.1 Oscillospiraceae bacterium
TCCAGAATATCGGGATAGATCGTACCCTGTGCCAAGAAGGAAATGCCTTCCAATTTGGAAGCTTCTTCATCAAAAACCTTGATGAACTCGCCGCCGATGATCTTGCGCTTCTTCTCGGGCTCGGCAACGTCTTTCAGCAGACCCAAGAAGCGGTCGGTTGCGTCGATATAGATCAGGTTGGCATCCAGCTCTTTGCCGAACACCTCAATAACCTGCTCGCTTTCGCCTTTGCGCATCAAGCCGTGGTTAACGTGCACGCAGACGAGCTGTTTACCGATTGCCTTGATAAGCAGTGCTGCCACAACGGAGGAATCGACACCGCCCGACAGTGCGAGCAAAACCTTCTTGTCCCCTACCTGTGCGCGAATATCCGCTACCTGCTCGGCGATAAACGCATCGGCAAGTGCTTTTGTGGTGATACGTTCCATCGTTTCGGGACGCACGTTTCCTTGCATTTTTATTCCTCCCTTTTATATCAGCCGTTGGTATAGTTGTCGAAATAGCCCTGCACCAGCACGACCGGCGTACCTTTATCGCCCGAGCCGCTGGTCAGATCGCACAAAGAACCGATAAGATCGGTCAACTGACGGGGGGTGGTGCCTTGGGAAGCCATTTTGCCCACCAAGTCGCCATCTTTTTTGCGAATGCTGTCGGAGATCGCAGCTTTGAGGGCCTCGCCCGACAGATCTCTGTAATCGTTATCAGCCAGATATTTGAGCTTCAGTTCGCTGGGCGTACCGACCAGACCGTCGGTAAACGCAGGCGACACCACAGGGTCAGCCAGCTCCCAGATCTTTCCTTTAGGATCCTTGAAAGCACCGTCGCCGTAGACCATCACTTCCACGTGCTTGCCCGTGGCGGCTTTTACCTTTGCCTGAATATCCAGCACCAGATCCTGACAGGAACGGGGGAACAGTTTGATGGTTTCCTCGGTGGATTTGTTGGAGCCGAGCAGACCGTACATCTCGTTGCAGCCGCTGCCGTCGACAGGGGCGTTGAGGATATCGTCCAGACCGCAGACCACCTTGGCGCCGCCTGCTTTGAGAATACGCTTGGTACGGGCGCGGGTGTGGATATCGCAGGTGAGGACATGATCGGCATAGGGCAAAATGGCTTTGGGCTGGTTGGCAAAGATGATCTCCACCTCAGCGCCGGCTTCCTTCACCAGATCGCCGTAATATTCCACATAGTCAACGCCGGTGAACTCGTGCTTGTTCACGCCGAACAGTTCACGGTATTTTTCCAGCGTCAGCACGTCGGAATAGGGGTTGACACCGGCCTCGTCCAGCTTATCAAGGCTCACCAGCTCGTTGCCCACCTCGTCAGAGGGGTAGCTGAGCATCAGCACCACTTTTTTGGCGCCCTTGGCGATACCGCGCAGGCAGATGGAAAAGCGGTTGCGGGACAAGATGGGGAAAATCACGCCGATGGTGCCGCCACCCAATTTTTCGCGCACGTCTTTGGCAATAGCGTCGATAGACGCGTAGTTGCCCTGTGCGCGGGCGACGATGGATTCGGTGATGGAAATGACATCACGATCGCGCAGGGAAAAGCCCTCGCTTTGGGCGGCTTCCAGCACGCTGTCTGTGACGATCTGTGCCAGATCATCACCCTGACGGATGATGGGGCAACGGATGCCGCGGGATATCGTTCCTACCTTACGTTCTTTGCCTTCCATGAAAGATTCCTTCTTTCTGTAAATTGGAATATCCAATAGGGTTGACACATCACTCGGGACAGTATAGTGTGTCCCGTTTTGCCGTCTGCATTACTGCAGCAGGCTCATACTTTGCGCGAGCAGGGTCAGTTTTTCCTGCAAGCGGGCAGCATTTTCGCGGGCGGTAGCCACCACCTGCTCTGGGGCTTTGTCGGTGAACGCTTTATTATTCAAGCGTGCCAAAGTGCCGTCCAGTTGTTTTTGCACGGTGGCATATTCTTTTTCAAGACGCGCTTTTTCCGCCGCCTTGTCCACCAACTCGTCAAGCGGGATCTTGACGGTGGCGTCGGGGGTGACGATGCTCACCGCACCGGGGATATCAAAGCTTTCGCCAACCTGCACGGCAGAGGCGAACGCCAACTTTTGCAAAAACGCCTCACTCTTGCCGAAGGTATCCACAAACGCGGTTTCCACAAACACTTCCGCTTTGCGGGAGGGCGGCACGTTCATTTCGGCACGGCGATTACGAATACCGCGGATGACTTCCATAATGCGCTCCATCTCTTTTTCCTCGTTGGGGAAATCGAGCGCGTCGGTATATTGCGGCCAATCCGCACACATCAGGGTGTCGCCGTCGTGGGGCAGCGACTGCCAGATTTCTTCGGTGACGAAGGGCATAAAGGGATGCAGGAGTTTGAGCATATCGGTCATCACGACCACCAGCACACGGCAGGCATTTTCCGCCTGTTCGCTTTGCAGGCGGGTCTTGCACAACTCAATAAACCAGTCACAGAAATTATCCCAGATGAAATCGTAGAGCTTCTGCACCGCAATGCCCAGTTCGAACTTCTCAAGGTTTTCGGTAACTTCCTTGACAAGCGTGTTGCACTTGGACACGATCCACTTATCTTCCAGCGTCAGCGTATCGGGCAGAGTGGGGGTGATGTCGCGGCCTTCAAGGTTCATCAAAATGAAGCGAGCGGCGTTCCACAGCTTATTCGCAAAGTTGCGGGACGACTCCACCTTGTCGGTCATAAACCGCATATCGTTTCCGGGACTGTTGCCGGTGGCCAACATAAAGCGCAGGGCGTCTGCGCCGTACTGATCGATGATCTCCAGCGGATCAATGCCGTTGCCGAGAGATTTGGACATCTTGCGACCTTGGGCATCTCGCACCAGACCGTGGATCAGCACCGTTTTGAAGGGCACCTTGCCGGTGTAGGCCAGACCGGAGAAAATCATACGGCTGACCCAGAAGCCGATAATGTCATAACCGGTGACCAGCGTATCGGTGGGATAGAAATATTTCAGTTCGGGAGTTTCCTCCGGCCAGCCCATCGTCGAGAAGGGCCACAAAGCAGAGGAAAACCACGTATCCAGCGTGTCGGGATCCTGCTCCATATGCGTGCTGCCGCACTTGGGGCAGACCGCAGGGGCATCCTTAGCTACCACCGTCTCGCCGCAATCGGCGCAGTACCACGCCGGAATGCGGTGACCCCACCACAGCTGGCGGGAGATGCACCAATCTCGGGTGCCGCGCATCCAGTTGAGATAGTTTTTGGTAAAGCGTTCCGGCACGAAGGTGATCTCACCCTTTTCCACCGCCTCAATAGCGGGGCCGGCCAGCGGCTCCATCTTCACAAACCACTGCTTGGACACCATCGGCTCAATGGTGGAGTGACAGCGATAGCAGGTGCCCACATCGTGCTTTAAGTCCTCGGTTTCTTTAAGACAGCCGAGAGCGATAAGATCCTCTAAGATGGCCTTGCGCGCCTCTATGGTGGTCATGCCGGCGTATTTACCGCAATCCAGCACACAGGGCTCGTCGGCAGCGGCCTTGCCGCTCGCGATCAGCTCGTCAGTGGCGGCCTTGTCGGCGGCGCCGGTCATATGACCGTCGTAGGTAAACACGCGGATCATAGGCAGATCGTGACGGCGACCCACTTCAAAGTCGTTGGGATCGTGGGCGGGGGTGATCTTCACCACGCCGGTACCCTTGGTCATATCCGCGTGCTCGTCGCAGACGATGGGGATCTCCCTATTCACCAGCGGCAGGATCACGTGACAGCCGTGGAGATGGGCATAGCGCTCATCCTCAGCATTGATAGCTACAGCGGTATCGCCCAGCATAGTCTCAGGGCGGGTGGTGGCCAGTTCCAGCTGCTCACCCGTTTCCTTAACGGTGTAGAGAAGATGCCAGAAGTGGCCGTCCTTCTCCTCGTATTCCACCTCGGCATCCGAGATAGAGGAGAAGGACGGCCACTTCT
>SVOU01000013.1 GCA_015066215.1 Oscillospiraceae bacterium
TGGTTGCGGATAATGTGGTCGTTGAATGACGCTTGCCAAATGTTTTCGCCATATTGCTTGTTACAAAATCGCTTGAACGTAGATACAAAGCGCGACACGGTTGCGTGTTGCTTTGTAGGGCGCGACGTCCTCGACGCGCCGTTTTGCACCACCAATAATATATGAATATGGTCGGGCATAATCGCAAACCCGTCCACCGAGATGTGTTCATACATCTCGTTCATTTGGCGAATTTGCCGTTTGGCAACGACACCGTAATTTGTCAGCCGTGTCTGCGGCGCGTCGAGGACGTCGCGCCCTACAATCGTTGACAATAAAGGCTGCCTGTCCTTGACGCACACCGTCAAAAAATAGGCGCCGCCGCTGTTATAGTCAAACTCCCGCAATCTGGTGGGTTTTCGCTTTGGCAATTCCATAGCAGTTTTCACCCCACACCCCACACAAAAGTGTGGGCGGATAAGGTTATCCGCCCGCGCAAAGGTTGTTTTTAGGTCGTGCCAATTTGGTTTTCTTTTGCCTGTCCGTTTCCTTTACAGGAAACGGCGGACCGTCGGGAATACCCCAAGGGCACTTCCGATGGGCGCGCCGGCCCCTACAACAGCACAGCCTAAAACCCGTGCCAATTTGGTTTTCTTTTGCCTACTTTTCTTTTGAAAAAGAAAAGTAGGTTATTCTTCGGTGGGGATCTGGGACAGGTCGGGCCACTCCTCGTCAACCGCCACTTCCTGTACCGCAGGCATCTCGGCAACCTCTTCGAGATCGTCGGAATCGTCCACCTTCGGGGACACCTTCACCGAAATTTCCACAGGCGACACCTTTTTCACCGCGCGTTTGATATCGTCCACGCGCAACACTTCTTTGGTGCGCGCCCAGGTTTCAGGCGCATATTTTTTCATCACGATAGCGGTGCCGACGGCGGCAACGCCCAACAAAAGACCAATTTTGAGTGCCGTTTTCATAATCTGTTCCTCCAAACGTAAAAATTTCGCATATACGTCTTTATTTCCCCACGCAAAAGCGTGCAAAAACCTCGTTCACCACCGCTTCGGTGGTACGCTCGCCCGAAAGCTCCAACAGCGCGTTCATCCCGCTGTCAAGGCTCACGTTGACCGCATCCAGCGTCCATCCCGCACAAAGCGCCGCCTGCGCTTCCCGCAACGCCTCGCGGCATCGCCATACGCAATCGTATTGCCGCTCGGTCGCGAGCATAGGTGCCGCGCCGTCCAGATGTGCCACTCCCGTGACGGTCTCCACCGCCGCCGCGAGTTGTGACAAGCCCTCACCCTTTTGTGCAGACAGCATCACCCGCGCAGGAATAGCCGCGAGTTCCGACTCGTCCCACACGGCGGGCAGATCGGTCTTGTTGATGACCGCCACCGTGCGCGCGGGATCCAGTGCCGCGATCAGCGCGCGGTCATCCTCAACGAGCGGGCGGCTCGCGTCGAACACACACAGCACCAACGCCGCTTGTGCCAGCCTGTCGCGCGCACGCGCCACGCCGATAGATTCCACGCGGTCGCAGGTCTCGTGAATACCCGCCGTATCGGCAAGGCGCAAGGTCACTTCCCCCAGCCGCACCGTTTCTTCCACCACGTCGCGGGTGGTGCCCGCAAGCTCGGTCACGATAGAGCGCTCACAGCCCGCGAGCAGGTTCATCAGGGTAGATTTGCCGACGTTGGGGGTGCCGACGATAGCGGTCACCACCCCTTCGCGCAACACGCGCCCCGCGTCAAAGGTATCGAGCAGGCGGGAAAGCGTCGTTTCCGCGTCGGCAAGCACCGCCGCGAGCGCCTCGTTAGACAGATCGGGGATATCGTCGTCGGGATAGTCCACAAACGCCGCCATCTGTGCCGACACGCCGAGCAGCGCGTCAAGCAGCGGCGCGAGCGCCTTTGCCAGCGCGCCTTCGCGCGCGGCCAGCGCCGTTTTTGCCGCCAATTTGCCCTCGGCGGCAATCAAGTCCATCACGGATTCCGCTTGCGCGAGATCCATTTTGCCGTTTTGGAATGCGCGGCGCGTAAATTCGCCCGCCGAAGCGGGGCGTGCGCCCGCCGCCAAGCAAGCGCGCAACACGCGGCGCAACAGATAGACGCCGCCGTGGCAGGAAAGCTCCACCACATTTTCGCCCGTATAGCTGTGCGGCGCGCGAAAAACGAGTGCCACGCAATCGTCGATCACGCCATCTTGGTCGGCGGCGTGACCGTACAGCGCGGTATAGCCCGCTTGTGCGGCGATAGATTTATGCGCGGCGGCGGGGCGAAACACCTTTTCGGCGACCGTCACCGCATCGGGACCTGACAGGCGTATGACGCCGAGTCCCGCGGGCGCGGTCGGCGTCGCAATCGCCGCAATCGTATCGCTCATCGCCTGTCCTCCTTTTTTCCAAACATCAAAGTCCTAACACAAAAGCAACGGGGTTGTTCTCAATATATTGCCAATGCTTATCAAAATCCTCTTGGTTGCGGATAATGTGGTCGTTGAATGACGCTTGCCAAATGTTTTCGCCATATTGCTTGTTACAAAATCGCTTGAACGTAGATACAAAGCGCGACACGGTTGCGTGTTGCTTTGTAGGGCGCGACGGTCTCGCTGCGGCTCGGTCACCTCGCGGCTCTGACAGTCCGCCGGACTGTCATTCACTACCGCTCGGACGCTTCGCTACCCCGACGTGCCGTTTTGCACCACCAATAATATATGAATGTGGTCAGGCATAATCGCAAACCCTTCCACCAAGACGTGTTCATACATCTCGTTCATTTGGCGAATTTGCCGTTCGGCAACGACACCGTAATTTGTCAGCCGTGTCTGCGGCGCGTCGAGGACGTCGCGCCCTACAATCGTTGACAACAAAGGCTGCCTGTCCTTGACGCACACCGTCAAAAAATAGGCGCCGCCGCTGTTATAGTCAAACTCCCGCAATCTGGTGGGTTTTCGCTTTGGCAACATACACATTCACCGCACTCCCGCGCCCGCTTACTCCTCGGCGCCTTCGTCGGCGTCGGCGTCATCGCCTTGCGGCAACGCCTCGCTCTCCTCCGATTCATCGTGCGGCACCACCGCCATAGCCATCAGGCGGCTGTCATCGGGCAACCGCATCACGCGCACGCCCTTGGACGGACGGCGGCACAAACGCACCTGCTCGGCGCGAATACGGATCACGATACCCGCATCCGACACCAAAATGACGTCCTCGTCACCGCCGATCACCTGCGCGGCGGCCACCTGACCGAACTTCTCCACGTGATAGTTGGTAAGACCCTTACCGCCACGGGATTGCACGCGATAATCCGACAGCGCACTCACGCGACCGAAACCGGTCTCGGTCACGGTCAAGAGCAGCCCGTCCTCGGTGCAAGCGGACATACCGACGACGATATCGTCATCGGCAAGGGCGATCGCACGCACACCGCGTGCGGTACGCCCGACCACGCGGGCATCGTTCTCGTCAAAGCGGATCGCCATACCGTTGCGGGTGGCGACCAACAGCGTGCGATAGCCGTCGGTGAGTTGCACCGTCGCCAGCTCGTCGCCCTCGTCGAGGTCAACCGCAATAATACCGCCCTTACGCACGTTGGCAAACGCTTCCAGCCGCGTGCGCTTGATAATACCCTTGCGGGTGATCATACACAGGAAGCCCGTCTCCTCGTTGCCGGTGATCGGCACCATCGCGGACACCTTTTCGTCCCCCTCGATAGGCAAGAGGTTGACGATGTTGAGCCCCTTCGACTGGCGACTGCCTTCGGGCACTTCATACGCCTTGATGCGATAGACGCGACCCGCCGTCGTGAAGAACAGGATATAATCGTGGCTGTTGCACAGGAACATACGGCTGGTGGAATCTTCCTCGCGGGTGGACATACCCTTGATACCTCTGCCACCGCGATTTTGCAGCTGGAAGGTGTCGGCGGCCTGACGCTTGATATAGCCCAGCCGCGACATCGTCAGCACGCAATCCTCCTCGGGGATGAGGTCCTCAATATCCACCTCGCCGCCGATAAGCGAGATCTCGGTGCGGCGCTCGTCGCCGTATTTGTCACGCATACGCAAGCACTCGTCCTTGACGATGGCGAGAATTTTCGCGTGGTCGGCGAGAATATCTTCCAATTCGGCAATACGGATCAGCAACGCGCCCAGCTCGTCCTCTAACTTCTTGCGCTCCAAGCCTGCGAGCTGACCGAGTTGCATCTTGACGATAGCATCCGCCTGCACGTCGTCAAAGCCAAACCGCTCACACAACTTGACCTTGGCATCGTTTTTATCGTCCGCATAGCGGATAATTTTGATGACCTCGTCGATAAAATCGCAAGCGCGTTTGAGCGCGTCCAAAATATGTGCGCGGTCGCGCGCTTTTTTCAGCTCAAACATCGTGCGACGCGAGATGACCTCGGTCTGGAAGTCGAGATATTGCTGCAACATATCTTTAAGCGGCAAGATCTTCGGCACACCGTCCACCAGCGCGAGCATGATCGCGCCAAAGGTCACCTGCATCTGGGTATACATAAACAGTTGGTTGAGCACCACCTGGGGGTTCGCGTCCTTTTTGAGGGTGATGACGATACGCATACCCTCGCGGCTGGAATGGTCGACCACGTCGGCAATACCTTCGATGCGCTTTTCGTCCGCCAGCTCGCCGATAGATTTGACCAGATTGAGCTTGTTCACCTGATAGGGGATCTCGCTCACGATAATCTTGAACCGCCCGTTGCTCGCCTCTTCGATCTCGGTCTTGGCGCGCACGATGAGGCGACCGCGCCCCGTCGCATACGCCGCACGAATGCCCGCGCGACCCATAATCACGCCGCCCGTCGGGAAATCGGGACCGGGCAACACTTCCATCAGTTCGGGAAGCGTCGCGTCGGGGTTGTCGATCAGCAGGCAGATCGCGTCGATGACCTCGCAGAGGTTGTGCGGCGGGATGTTGGTCGCCATACCGACGGCAATACCCACCGAGCCGTTAACAAGCAGGTTGGGGAAACGGCTGGGCAGCACACGCGGCTCTTTAAGGCGGTCGTCATAGTTGGGGTCAAAATCGACCGTATCCTTGTCGATATCCGCCAGCATATCCAGCGCCATCTTGTTCATACGCGACTCGGTATAACGGTAAGCGGCGGCGGGGTCGCCGTCGATAGAACCGAAGTTGCCGTGACCGTCGATGAGCGGATAGCGCAACGAGAAATCCTGCGCCAGACGCACCATCGCGTCGTAAACGGACGCGTCACCGTGGGGGTGATAGCGACCCAGCACCGCACCGACGGTGTCGGCGCATTTACGATACGCCTTGTCGGGGGTCAAGCCGTTTTCGTGCATGGTATAGAGAATACGGCGATGCACAGGCTTTAAGCCGTCGCGCACGTCGGGCAGGGCACGCGCCACGATGACCGACATCGAATATTCCAAAAACGCACGCTTCATCTCTTTTTCAAGGTCAACGTCATAGACCTTGAGGGGGGGTGCTTCCCGCGTCACCTCGGGGGTGTCAAGCTTTTTCTCGTCCATCATTCTTGCTCCTTATCCTCTGCGGGCGGCACAGCCGTCGCGCTTGCTTGCTCATTCATCGGGGCGGCGGGTGTCAAAAACGCCCGCAACGCCGCCGCGTCCTCAAAATTCTTAAGCGGCAAAAAGTATACGCCGTCGGGTCCGCTGATAATCAGCGTCTGCGGTTGCAGATGCAGCTGCAACTGCGTCTGCAAACAGGTACTGCTGCCAAAGCCGTCGGCGGCGACCAAACGGTCGCTGTAAAACCGCAACGTCACCGGCTCTTTTGCCTCTTTTGACCTGCGCTCACCGCACGTGAGCCCCAAAATCACCAAAACCGCCGCCAGCGCTACTACGCCGAGTAATATTCCCATAAAAATATACAACCTGTTATAAGCCGTACCCAGTGCATCCGCAATCGTATAGCAAGGCAGCAGTGCCAGCGGGAACCAGATACGCAACAGCCCCAGCGTCTGCGCAGAAGCAAACGCCTTCATCGCCTGTCCCGTCGGGGCAAAGCGGGTCTCAAACAGCGGCTTTTCCGCTTGGGGCGGTTGCGGCAACGGCGCGAGCGGTTGCGGTACGTAGCCGTAAGGCGTGAAGGCATATTGCTGCACGCGACTGCCGACGAACCCCTCTTTGCCGTAGTGCTTTTTCACCTTGCCGTAAAGCGCACAGCACAGCGCATAGCCCTGCTCGGGGGTGAGATCCTGGCTGCGCACGGGGATGCAAACGCGCCCGTCGGAGAGATACAAGAGGTCTTTGGACTCCACCAGATCCGCGTCGCAAAGCCGTACCGTGTTGGTGTCCACGCCCACCTCTTCCACGCGGTCGGCAAACACCCGCACCAGCCGTCCGTTTTGCTCTACCCGCGCGTAGTTTTCATACGCCCGCTTTTCCGCCTTATTCATACCGCGATTGCTTCTGATAAAGAAGATCACCGACAGCGCAATCATACCGAGATAAAACGGCAACAACCAGCTCGACTGGATATAGTTTTGCCCGACGTAAAAGCCGCTTTCCAGACTTGCCAACGCCATCTGCACCGCGACGTATAACAGCAGCGCCCACAGCCACTTGTAAAGCGGCTTTTTGCGGCGGTGACATTTTTCCCACTGTGCAAAGCTGATGGGACCGGTCACACCCTCCCATACGGGCGCGTCGGGGTCAGCCGCCACCTCGGGGCTAGCCGTCACCTCGGAGCTAGCCGCCTCGGGCGCGGTTTGCACCGGCGTCTGCTCCGTCGGTGGCAAGTTCAATTCAGGTTGTTGTTGCATAAGCACAAGCTCCTTTGTATCATTCCAACAAGGGTTACGGTCGAAAAAATCTCGCAGGCAGGTACATTTGCATTGTGGGGGCGACCATTGGTCGTCCGTTGGTGCGGAAAAATCCACCGCGGTGCGGACGTCGCTAAGCCCTCGCCCTACAATGTCGATTTTAGGTAAAATCGGGATTTGTAGGGGCGGATTCCATATCCGCCCGTGCACGACGAAACGCGCGATTATTCATTATTCAATATTCATCATTCATTTGTTTGTTTTGTAGGGGAGGCGTTTCGCCTCCCGCAGGCTCTCCCTTTGGGAGAGCTCCCGCGATAGCGGGTGAGAGGGAATATAATTGCGGCGCGTCGGGGACGCCCTTTGGTAAGTGCCCTTGGGGTGCGTCGCGCCCTACAATGTCGATTTTAGGTAAAATCGGGATTTGTAGGGGCGAACTGTGTTCGCCCCTACACGCCTTGGCGTTCTCTTGTACCTTACGGCGGCACTTGTAGGCGAACTGTGTTCGCCCGCGGACGGAGAAACCCCGCCCCTACAATCACACCGCATCCCGCGCACACAACATTTATCGCCGCGGGGTGTGATAGGTGTTGACCACCTCGCGCAGACGCTCCAGATCGCTCACACAGCGTTTGGGCATCTCAAAAACGCTGCTGTTCATCTGAAACTCCACCCAATTGGTGCGCTCGACTGCGCGCACCAACCCCGTCCACGGATAAAGGGTAAAATCTCCGCCACCGTTTTGGCTGTACAAAATCCCTTTTTCGGTAAACAGATACACCATCGCCGTATCGGGCACCCGTACAAAGCGCATCTGCGAGCGTATCCGTGCGCGCGGCAACCAAACGTAAACGGCGGCAAAAAAGGCGAAAACCGCCACGAACAGTCCCGCTATCAAAAGCGGGCCGCCCCAAAACCCAAGTGCCACGCCCGCAATCAGCGACGCGCCCGTAAACAACGGCAACCATTTGACGTAATCACGCAAAATGACGTGTGAAAACATCTGATAGAGCTCCTCTATGGTATACAGTACCCGCACCTCCAGCAGCACGGACACTTCCCGTTCGTCGTCGGCATCTGCCATCGGCGGCGCCATACGCTCCGTCGCTTCGCCCTCCATTTTGGCATAAAGCAACCGCCGCGCGGCGGGGATCTTTTGCGATACGCTGCGCAAGATCTCGGCATCCGCCGCCGTCACGCAACGCGCAGGTATCAGCAGCGTCTCCCGCGGCACAAAAAACACCATCATATCCTCATATTCCAGATACACCACCGGCTCCGCAAAATACATCACGTTGGTACGTCCGCAGGTGGTTTTTTCCAAACGGTCGTCATATACGCGCAGCACGCCGTAAAAATGATTGCCGTCAAGCAATCTTTTGTCGTAAAACTTGCCCGTCTGATGTCGCACGAAATTCGGGACACCCAACACCAGCACCAACACGGTGATGGCAACGAACAACAGTAAAATCAGCAGCGTCATATCAAACGGACGCCCATTGACGTAGTCCGCCACCATCAACGCAAGCGTCAGCAGCATCAATAAGCCACCCGCCACCGCATAGACCTTGCGAAACCGCATCAGACTGCGTCGCTGTGCCATACGCAGATTAAAACGGACGAATTCCTCACGGCTCACGTCAACGGGAAATTCCGCCAACAATCCTTCTTGTTGTTCGTTCATACTTCCTCCTTCGGGAACAGGCGATCCAAAAGCCACAATCCCTGTGCAACGGTAAAAGCGCGATAGGGCAACACCGAAATGCTGCCGTGCTCCACAAATTCGAGTGCCACGCCGTCTTTGATCTCAGTCGCGCGCACCTTATCAAACGGCACGCAGACGTAATTTTCATCCTTGCCCAGTCCCAACCCCTCGTCGGTGAGGGTCAGGCGCACAGTCACTTGCCGCGCCGCAATTTTTTGCGCGTCGCGATGCAAGGACCAGCTCGGAATAAACCATATCGCCACCGCAACGAGCAACGCCGCCGCGCCGATGATAAAGCTGCTCCATTCCTTGGCGCCGTCCCAGAAAAACGGGATCCAGCAGTAAGCCGTCACCAGCACCAATATCACCGTCTTGACGATATCCAGGGTGCGGGACGAGCGACGGTGGCGCGTCACGTCAAGCGCCTGCCGCCATTCGTCGGCTGTGGGAATAATGGTGATCATATCAGATTGCATAATATTGCCTCCTTTGAGAAGCAGAGATAGAAAACGCCTTCGCGCGATGGCGCGACGCATTGTAGGGGTGAGATATCATCCGCCCGCGGAAGGCGAAACGCGCGATTATTCATTATTCAATATTCATTTATTCGTTTTGCGACGCACGCGCTGACGATCCCTCTCACCCGCTTTCGCGGGAGCTCTCCCAGAGGGAGAGCCTACGGACGTCGCCAAGCCCTTCCCCTACGTCGCACGCCTTGTAGGGGCGAGCATCGCTCGTCCGCTCGTGCGGGATTTATACCGCGTTGCGGCTGCATCGTAGGGGCGAACTGTGTTCGCCCGCGGGCGACCAAAGGTCGCCCCTACAAATCACGGTGGGGGAGTCAGGCGCGACGCACCGACAACTCCCTCCGCCTCGTTACACGCGGCACCTCCCTCAAGAGGGAGGCTAGGGTTGCATAATTTGTAGGTTGTTCTGTTTTGGTTTTCTTTTACCTGTCCGTTTCCTTTGCAGGAAACGGCGGGACGTCGAGGATACCCCAAGGGCACTTCCGATGGGCGCGCCGTCCCCTACAATCACAACCTAAATCCCGTGCTTAATTGGTTTTCTTTTGCCCACTTTTTCTTTTTCCAAAAGAAAAAGTAAAATTTGGTTTTCTTTTGCTTACTTTTCTTTCCCAAAAGAAAACATAAAAATTGGTTTTCTTTTGCCTACTTTTCTTTTCTAAAAGAAAACATAAAATTTGGTTTTCTTTTGCTTACTTTTCTTTCCCAAAAGAAAAGTAAGTCAAATATCCAAATTGGTCACGTACATGGCGTTTTTCTCAATAAATTCGCGGCGGGGTTCGACCTTGTCGCCCATCAGCACGGTAAACGCCTCGTCGGCGGCGATCGCATCCTCCACCGTCACGCGCAACATCGTGCGGAACGCAGGATCCATCGTGGTCTCCCACAACTGCTCGGGATCCATCTCACCAAGACCTTTATAGCGCTGAACGTCAGCGTTGCCGCCCAACTCCGCGTTATATTGCATACGCTCCTCGTCGGTGAAGGCATAACGCACCTGTTTGCCCTTCCACACCTTGTAAAGCGGCGGCTGAGCGAGATACACGTGTCCCTCCTCAATGAGCGGGCGCATATAGCGGAAGAAGAACGTGAGCAACAGCGTGCGGATATGCGAGCCGTCGACGTCAGCATCCGCCATAATGACCACCTTGCCGTAACGCAACTTGGAAATATCAAACTCATCCGCCAGACCGCAACCCAGCGCCAAAATAATCGGCGTCAATTTATCGTTGCCGTACACCTTGTCGATACGCGCCTTTTCTACGTTGAGCATCTTGCCCCACAAGGACAAGATCGCTTGGAAATTGCGGTCGCGTCCCTGTTTGGCAGAGCCGCCGGCGGAATCACCCTCAACGATAAACAGTTCGGTACGCTCAGGATCGGTCCAGATGCAGTCGGCGAGCTTTTCAGGCATACGCGTCGAAGCAATACCCGTCTTTTTACGCGCCAGCTCGCGCGCTTTTTGCGCCGCTTCACGCGCACGCGACGCGCTGATAGCCTTTTCCAAAATACCCTTCGCGATCGAAGGGTTTTCCTCCAAAAACGGCACCAGCTTTTGGTTGAGCATCGCCGTCACCAGCTTGCCCACCGAGGTGTTGCCGAGCTTATTTTTCGTCTGGCTCTCAAACTGCGCGTCCTCTAACTTCACGCTGATGACCGCCGTCAAGCCCTCACGCACGTCCTCACCTTTGAGGTTTGCGTCGTTATCTTTGAGCAACCCGTGACGGCGGGCGTAATCGTTCAAGATACGCGTGATCGCGTTGCGGAACGCCTGATCGTGCGTACCGCCGTCGACGGTGTGCATATTGTTCGCAAAGGACAGGATCATCTCCTGATAGCTGTCGCTGTATTGGAACGCGACCTCTGCCACCGACGTGCCGTCTTGCAGCGACAGATGCACCACCTGCGGGTGCAACACTTCGTTTTTGCGCACCTTGTTGAGATATTCCACGAAAGAGGCAATACCGCCCTCATAGCAGAAGCTGTCGGAACGGATATTCTCTGCGTCGCGGGTGTCGGTCAGCGTGATCGCCAAGCCGCCGTTCAAAAACGCCTGCTCACGCATACGCTTTTGCAGCGTTTCATATTCATATTCGGTGGTGTCGGTGAAAATAGAACTGTCCGCCTTGAAACGGATGAGCGTGCCGTTGTGGTCGGAATCGCCCACCACCTTAAGGTCGGTGACAGGCTTGCCGTATTCCATACGCTGATGATACCGCTTGCCGTCGCGGGACACTTCCACTTCCAGCCACTCAGACAACGCGTTGACCACCGACGAACCCACGCCGTGCAGACCGCCCGCGACCTTGTAGCCGCTGTCGCCGCCGAATTTACCGCCCGCGTGCAAGACGGTGAGCACCACCGTGACGGTGGGAATACCCATTTTCGGGTGAGTCGCCACAGGAATACCGCGACCGTTGTCGCGCACTTCGATCACGTTGTCAGGCAGAATATTCACCTCAATATGGGTGCAATAGCCCGCCAACGCCTCGTCGATGGAGTTGTCCACGATCTCATATACGAGATGGTGCAGTCCGCGCGGTCCGGTCGAGCCGATATACATACCCGGACGCTTACGCACAGCCTCCAAGCCTTCCAGCACTTGTATTTGGTTTTCGTCGTAGCTGTTGTTCACCGCCATTGCGATTTGCCTCCTGTTTCTCAACTGGTTGTTATATGTTGTGGTTATTATTACTGTGAGTATATGTTAAGGTGGGTGTTGATGGCTTCACAAACGGCATCAAACTGCTCGTTGACCTCTCTGTTTGAAAAGCGCAACACGCGAATATTGTTTTCCTTGAAATAGATGTCGCGTTGTTTGTCTTTTTCTTGATTTTCTGTTTCAAAATGTTGCGAACCGTCGATTTCTATAACTGTTTTCGCTGCGGCACAATAAAAATCAACGATGTATGGACCGCATATTTTTTGTCGGTTAACCGTTACGGGTAAGGTTTTGAGAAAAAGATGCCACAGTTTTCGTTCCTCGGGCGTCATATTTTTGCGCAATTCCTGCGCGCGCTTTGTCAAAAACGCATCTGCCATCTGTTTCTCCTTTTTTCCCCCTCATCCGTCAGCCTTCGGCTGCCACCTTCCCCACCAGGGGGAAGGCAAGGGCATACTTTTCACTATTGCTGAACGAATTGTTTTTCTCTTTTTTTAGTAATTTTAATCTTTTTTTTTCAAAATCAACTTTTATAAATTTGCGTTTATATAAGCGTACCTTCTTTTACGTTATATCCACTTTTTCTTGCCTTCCCCCTAGTGGGGAAGGTGTCTTTTGCCTACGGCAAAAGACGGATGAGGGGAATAACAGACAACCTAATCCTTGTGCTTGTTTGGTTTTCTTTTGCTTACTTTTCTTTTTTCAAAAGAAAAGTAAGTTATACCCCGATCCCCTGTGCGCGTTTTTTCAAGGTGGCGGGAGCGATCTGCGACAAATACACCGTCTCCGAGCCATCTTTTTCCGCGCACACCACAAATGAGCGCGGCAATTCCGCCGTCACGTCCACCACGCGCCCACCTTTTTCGGCATCCGCCAAAAAACGGCGCGTTTCCTGTCCGACGGTGGTGTTATCCATATCAAAAATACCAACGATATCTCTGCCGCGCACCGTCACGTCGCGTCCCACGTGTAAGATCATACACCCGTCTCCGTCAGCCGTCCGCCTTTCATCTCAAACGCCTTGCCGCTACATAAACGGTAAAGCGGCGCAGGGTCACAACAGGTGATAAACACCTGCCACGCGGACAGCGCATTCAAAATATATTCCTGACGCGATGGGTCAAGCTCGCTCATCACGTCGTCCAAAAGCACCACGGGCGCCTCACCCGTGATCTCCTGCAACAGCCTCGCCTCTGCCAGCTTGATAGCCAACACCGCCGACCGCTGTTGCCCTTGTGAGCCAAAAGATTTGGCGGAAATACCGTCCACCAACACCTCCAGATCCTCACGGTGAGGACCAACGGAAGTAAATCCCGCCTGCATATCGGCGGCGTGCGCGTTTTGCAAAGCCTGATACAACGCCTGCGCCGTATTTTCCTGCGGCAACGCACACATATATTCCAAAGAAAACGGCTCTTTTCCCTGTGACAACCCGCGATAGATCTCCTCTGCCGCAGGACGCAGCCGCTTGATATACGCCCGCCGCGCCGCAATAATTCGCGCGCCGTAGTTTGCCAGCTCCCTGTCCCAAGGCTCTAACAACAAGCTGTCCACACAACCGCTTTTGAGCAGCGCGTTTCGCTGTCGCAACGCCTTTTGATAAGAGAGCAGCGTTTCGGTATATGCCGGTCGCAAAGGACAATAGGCAGTATCTAAAAACCGCCGCCGCTCCTCAGGACCGCCCTTGATCAACTGCATATGTGCGGGCGAAAATACTACACCCAAAAACCGCCCCGCCATCTGTGACGGCGCCGAGAGTGCCACCCCGTTGAGCGTCACCTGCCGCGCGCGTTCAATCGTGATGTCGGCGGTCTGTTCACGCCCCTCACCGAAAAAGTTGAGGGATAACGCCGTTTGAGCGGCGTCAAACCCGCGCAATTCGCGGTCTTTTGCCCCGCGAAAGCTGCGACTGCCCGTAAACAGCCAGAGCGCTTCGAGCAGGTTGGTTTTTCCCTGCGCGTTGTCACCCCAAAAAATATTCACCTTTTCATCGGGTACACAACGCTCCACGGTGAGGTTGCGAAACCCCATCGCAGAAAAAGCCGTCACACGCATAGCGTTTTCCTCTCGAGTGGTTGGGTTTGTAAGTAATAATTAACATTATGGGGGGCGACCAATGGTCGTCCGCGGGCGGATATGGAATCCGCCCCTACAATACGCAACCTTAATCTTGTTCGAAATCGGTTTTCTTTTGCTTACTTTTCTTTTTCAAAAGAAATATAAAAATTGGTTTTCTTTTGCTTACTTTTCTTTTTCAAAAGAAATATAAAAATTGGTTTTCTTTTGCTTACTTTTCTTTTTCAAAAGAAAAGTAAGCGACCACATACTCCGTATCGTCGCCGTTGACGGTAACAACGTCACCCGCGACGCATTTTTTTCCGCGCATCAGGCATATTTCCCCATTGAGTGACACTTCGCCACTTTGCACGGCAACTTTGGCCTGTCCACCCGTCATACACGCACCCGCCATTTTTAAAAGCGCGTCCAAACGGATAAACGGCGTATCAATATACACTTCCTGTCTCATAATCCCTCACCTATCAGCCGTGCGACAAACGCACGGGCAACACCAAAAAGAGGAAGCTGTCCCCCTCAGGCGGCAATATTTTCATCGGCGACTGCGGCCCGTTAAGCTCGATCTTGATCTCATCGCTCTCCGCATTTTTGAGCGCATCCATCAGAAAACGGCTGTTAAAGCCCATATTTTCATCTTTGCCCGAAATCTCGGCGTCAAATCGGTCAAACGCGCTGCCAAGCGGCGTAGTACAAGAAATTTTCACGCCGTTATCCGAAAAATCGCACACCAGCGGTGAACGGATACGGTCGTTGATCACCAACGCAGCACGGTCAACCGCCGCCGTCATCAGGCGGGTATTGGCGCGCACCGTCGTGGTCGCATTCGGCAAAATCGCTTTGCGATACGGCAAAAATTCACCCTCAAGCAAGCGGGAGATCACACAATAATTGCCGATCTCCAACACCGCGTGACGCCGACCGACCGAAATGGACACCAATCCCTCGTCCTCGGACGACATCAGCTTTAACACCTCGTTCAAGGTGGTGCCGGGGACAACGAAATTAAGAGTCTCTTTATTCTTAATGGGCTCGGTGCGGATCGCCAAACGCGAACCGTCCACCGACACCAAACGCAGGCTTTCTTCTTCCACCTCAAACAGCGTTCCCTTGTGCACGGGACGCGCATCGGATTGCGCCACCGCAAACAGCGTCTGACGAATCATACTGTGCAGCACGTTTTGCGGCACGGTCACGTGCACGCCGTTATCCACCGACGGCAGCTCGGGATATTCCGCCGTCGACAGCCCCATCACGGTAAATTCGGTCGCATCCGACTGAATATGCACGTTGAGCTTTTCATCAGATCTGAGCGACACGTTCTCGCCGGGCAAACGGCGCACGATATCGCCAAACAGGCGGGCAGAGAGCAACAGCTCACCGCCTTCGGTCACGTTGGCAGGAATCGTGGTGGTGATACCCAGCTCCAGATTATAGCCCGCGAGGAACAGTCGGTCTCCCGATGCTTTCATCAGGACACCTTCCATGGAACCGAGCGTAGCTTTGGGGCTGACAGCGCGACTGACGCTGTTGACCGCATCGAGCAGCTGTTGTTGATTGCAGATAAATTGCATAACACCCATCCTTTCGATTGTAGGCGACGGTTTTCCCCTGTCGCCGAAAAGTAAATGTCATTGTTTGCGTTATATAAAAAGAATATCTTTCTTTCCGGTAGTAGTGGTAGTAGTAGGGGCGGGAAAAATGTGGAAAACGTCGAATTTCGCTGTATTCACGCCAATTTCCGCCAATTTTTCAACGTGGAAAACCTGTGAACGTGCGGTGAAATGTTTCACGGCTCATCAGCGTTTCACGCCATTCGACAAAAAAGGGGAAAAGCGGGAAGTGCTTTTTGGGAGAAAAACGTGAAAAGAAAACGAAGTCCCCAAAACACCGATTTTTCGCCGTTGTGGAAAAAGCGGGAAGTGATTTTATGCGACAAGATCGGCACTTTTTCTCTTTTTCCACAACTTTCCACCGCCCACAGCCTGTGGAAACTTTTTTTCATTTTGCCGCACGGTTTTCCACCGCTTTTTCACCGCAAAGATTATTGCTCACTTTTGAGGTTTTTGATCACGTCATCCACCAGACCGCGGAAGGACACATCGCTTTTGTAAAGTTTATCCGCTTGATTGGCGCTGTAAACGATGGTGGTGTGATCACGACCGCCCAGCTCCTCGCCGATCTTGGTCATCGACAGCCCCGTCAGTTGTCGCGCAATGCAGATGACCGCCTTGCGTGCCTGCGAGAAGTTAGCCGCGTGGCTCTTGCCGCAAATATCCTTGGCCGACACGCCCGTGATCTGCTCGATCTCGTTTAAGATACGCGCCACGGTGATGGGGGCGGCTTGATTGTCCGCGCGAATATCGCGAATCGCCATCTTGGCGGTGGCGAGCGAGAGCGTTTCACCCATCATCAGGTTGGCTTTAAGCTTGGTAACTGCGCCGTCCAATTGCCGCACGTTGTTTTTGAGCTGTTCGGCAATAAAATGCGCCACGTCATCCGACATTGGCACGCCCTTTTCCATCGCTTTGATCTTGACGATAGCGATACGCAGTTCCAGATCGGGTGCCTGAATATCCGCCAAAAGACCCATCTCAAAACGGCCGCGCAACCGGTCCTCCAGCGTGGCAATATCCTTAGGCGGACGGTCGGACGTCAGCACGATCTGGCGGTTGGATTGGTGCAGCGTTTCAAAAATATGGAAAAATTCCTCCTGCACCGCCTGTTTGCCGCCGATAAACTGAATATCGTCCACGAGCAGCACGTCCGCTTCGCGATATTTCGCGCGAAATTGTGCCGTCGTCTTGTTGGCGATCGCCGCGACCAGATCGTTCATCAGCGTTTCGCCCTTGGTATAGAGAATATACGCCGAGGGGTCGGACTGCTTGATACGGTTGCGGATGGCAAAAAGCAAGTGTGTTTTGCCCAAGCCCGATCCGCCGTGAATAAACAGGGGGTTATAAAACTGTGCGGGATTATTCGCCACCGCGTGCGCCGCCGAATAGGCGAAGTTGTTGGTGTTGCCGACGACGAAGTTGTCAAAGGTGTAAAAAGAATCGAAGCTTTTTACACCCGCTTGCCGCGCCAGCTCCTCAGGCGATGCCGTCGGCACGGGAAAAGCGTTTTCACGCGGCTGTTCCTCGTCGGTGGTGATCTGCAAAGAAAGCGGGAAGCCCGCAACCTGTTCGAGAGCGGTGGTGATCTTGTCAAAATAATGTGCGGTGATGATGTTGCGTTGGAAATCGGTATGTACCTTCACCACCACGCGCGTGCCTTCCATATAGCACGGGTCAATGCAGGCGATCCAGGACTGAAAACCCGTTTCGCTGATGCCGTCGTGCTCGCGCAAACGTTGCAATACGCCTTCCCATAATTCGTTGATAGATTCCATAATCGGTACCCCTTAAAAATAGTTATATTTCGCGTAAAACGCGCGCGGGAACGTAAAGAAAAACCCGCCGAAAAACCCTGAAAAAGGGCATAGTAATACACGCTATCAGTATACCACAAAATCGCGTCCCAATCAAGCAAAAATCCATACTTTTCTCTTGAAAAAAAGAAAAGTATCCACCTCCTTTTCTTTTGGAAAAAGAAAAGGAGGCAAAAGAAAACTAACCTCGCTCTTAGGAAAAGAAAAAGGATATTTTTGGAAAAAAACCATACTTCTTTCTTTTGAAAATGAGAGCAAAAGAAAATCAAAACAGCACAACCAACAAACCGTGCATTGTAGGGCGGGGGCTTAGCGACGTCCGCACTGCGGTGAAATTTTCCACGCCCACGGACGAGCGATGCTCGCCCCTACAAATACACGCACTCTTGCCTCCCTCCGAGAGGGAGGTGGCATTTGCGAAGCAAATGACGGAAGGAGTTTGCGAGACATTGTAGGCTTTGCCTCGTTATATATCGGCACAACGCTTTTGGGGTGCCACGGGCGAACACAGTTCGCCCCTACAACACACGATGAGGCAAAAATCGAGATTTGTAGGGCGCGATGTCTCGACGCGCCGTTCTTGGCTCCCTCTGACGAGGGAGCTCCCGCCGTAGGCGGGTGAGGGAGAGATAATAACAACTACCCCTCCGTCTTTTGCCTTGCGGCAAAATCCACCTCCCCTGACAAGGGGAGGCGAGAATGTCGCAGGAAGGTTGCGGCTACGTCGCAGGGGCGGATAGCATCCGCCCGAGCGCGCCCCATCTCTCCCCACACACCTTGCGGCTACATTGTAGGGGCGAGCATTGCTCGTCCGTTGGTGTGAAATTCATACCACGTTGCGGACGTCGCTAAGCCCCCGCCCTACGTCGCACGACCCAAACCCTGTGCTAATTCGGTTTTCTTTTGCTTATCCGTTTCCTTTGCAGGAAACGGCGGACCGTCGGGGATACCCCAAGGGCACTTCCGATGGGCGCGCCGGTCCCTACAACAGCACAGCCTAAACCCTGTGCTTAATTGGTTTTCTTTTGTCCTACTTTTCTTTTTTCAAAAGAAAAGTAGGGGATTGCCATTCAAAAAAAATTATGTTAAAATAAAGGGACAAAAGGAGGTGACACCGTGGACGATATCAAGGACATCATCGCGAAAAACATCGCCGACCTGCGCCGTCGCAAAGGAATGACGCAGACCGATCTGGCACAAGCGTTGCAATATTCCGACAAAGCCGTTTCCAAATGGGAACGCGGCGAATCGCTTCCTGACGTGCGCGTGCTGAAAACGCTGGCAGACACCTTCGGTGTCACGCTGGATTATCTCGTCACAGCCGAACACGACGATCCGTTGGCAGAACGCCGCCGCCAAACCACCCGCAGATCCAATAACCGCCGTTTTATCACGGGTATGAGCTTGGTGCTGGTGTGGCTGGTCGCCGCGCTGGTATACGTGGTGCTCGAACTGTCACTCACCACCGACGCACCGCTGTGGATCACCTTCCTGTGTGCGATTCCCGCGACGATGATCGTCTGGCTGGTGCTCAACGCCTCTTGGTTTAACACCCGCTGGAATTATCTCATCATCTCGCTGTTGTTATGGACGACACTCGGCACGATCTGCGTCTGTTTTTATGTGTTCGGCAACCAACAAACGTGGATACTCCTGTGGCTGGGCGTCCCCGCACAGGTCATTATCGTTTTGTGGTCGTGTCTCAAATTTAACCGCCACCCCAAAGTGAAAAAGGCAAAGAAAAAATAAAAAACACCCTGTTGTTCACACAACAGGGTGTTTTCGGTTGACTTACAATCAGTCGGACACGAAGGGCAACAGCGCGATTTGACGAGCGCGTTTGATCGCGACGGTCAGTTCACGCTGGTGACGGGCGCAAGTGCCGGTCACGCGACGGGGAAGGATCTTTGCGCGCTCGGAAACGAAACGGCGCAAACGAGCAACGTCTTTGTAATCGATGCTCTCAACCTTGTCCACGCAGAAATTGCACACCTTGCGGCGGGGCTTGCGGCCTGCACGCATGGGGCGTTCAGTTCTTTCAGCCATGTCAATTGGCCTCCTTTTTCAAGTGATAAGGCGACGGCTGCCGATCAGAAGGGCAGCTCATCATCTCCCACGATCTCCTCAAAATCGCCGGAAGCGGTGGAGAAAGCGGGCTGGGATTCGGTGTAAGTGGGAACTTGGGAATCCGTGGGCTGATACGCAGGCTGATAACCGCCGGCATTGTTCGTGGTTTTCGGATCCACAAAACCGACGTTATCGCACACCACTTCATAAACGGTGCGCTTGTTGCCGTTTTGATCCGTGTAATCACGGGATTGCAGCGAGCCTACCACAGAAATACGGGAACCCTTGTGGAAATAGCGGCAAATAAATTCCGCAGATTGCCGCCAAGCCACGATGTTGATGAAATCCGCCTGACGCTCTTGACCTTTGGCCTGATAGCTGCGGTCAACGGCAATGCGGAAACTGCAAACCGACACGTTGGCTTGCGTGTGCTTGAGTTCGGGGTCAGCCACGAGGCGACCGATCAAACAAACAACGTTCATCGTGTTTCCTCCTTATTTACGGACGGTCATCACGCGCAGGACACCGTCGGTGATCTTGGCGACACGCTCAAGCTCAGCGGGGAAGTCGGGCGCGCTGTTGAAGTTGTACAGAACGTAAAGAGCTTCGGCTTCATCGTTGATCAGATAAGCGAGCTTGCGCTTGCCCCAATCGTCGATATCCCCGGCCTGTGCGTTCTGCGCGATCAGCTCTGCGAACTTATCTTTCAGAGCGACCGCCGCCTCCTCACCGTTAGCAACGGAGAACAAGAGGACTGCTTCATAAGCGGCGTTGACAGTAGGCATATTGACACCTCCTTGTGGTCTTGTGGCCCTGTCAAAAGACAGAGCAAGGATTAAATTTTTTGTCTATCCCCTCAACACCCGCACAGACGGGCACAAAAGGGCAGGCTACGGTATTATAGCAGGATTTCCAACACTTGTCAACCCCCTTTTTCTTTTTCCAAAAGAAAAAGGGGGCAAAAAGAAAACCTACTTTTCTTTTTCAAAAGAAAAGTAGGCAAAAGAAAACCAATCTCGCACGACTTAAAAACCGTGATTTGTAGGGGGACGTTTGCGAGCGCCGCCGGTGCGGGATTTATGACGCGTAGCGGCGGGAGCAAGCCTCCGCCCTACAATCCGTCACCGACGGCGCGCGCAAACAATGACAACAACAAAAAAACGGTCGGTTTTCACCGACCGTTTTTCCATTACACTCAATCCTTTTGCCCCAGCGTGCCGTTGGCGGCGGCTTTGAGATAGGCGTTGATAAATCCATCAATATCGCCGTCCATCACGGCGTTGATGTTGCCCATTTCATACCCCGTGCGGTGGTCTTTCGCCAGCGTATAGGGCATAAACACATAGGAACGGATCTGGCTGCCCCACGCGATCTGCGCCTGGTTGCCTTTGATGTCCTCGATCTTATCCAAATGCTCGCGCTCTTTGATCTCGAGCAGCTTCGACCGCAGCATATTCATCGCAGTATCGCGGTTTTGGAACTGGCTGCGCTCGGTCTGGCACGCGACCACGATACCCGTAGGAATATGGGTCAAGCGCACGGCAGACGAGGTTTTGTTGATATGCTGACCGCCCGCGCCGCTGGAACGGAACACGTCCATCTTAATATCTTCGGGGCGAATGTCGAGCTGAATGGTATCGTCGATCTCGGGGATAATTTCCAACGCGGCAAACGAGGTGTGACGGCGTCCGGACGCATCAAACGGGGACACGCGCACCAGACGGTGCACACCCGCTTCGCCTTTGAGATAGCCGTAAGCGTTTTCGCCGTCGATACGGATACAGGCACTTTTGATACCCGCCTCGTCGCCGTCGAGATAGTCGAGCAGGGTATAGCTAAACCCGTGCGCTTCTGCCCAGTGGGTATACATACGGTAAAGCATCGACGCCCAATCCTGCGCCTCGGTGCCGCCCGCGCCCGCGTGGAACGTGAGAATGGCGTTGTGGTTATCGTATTCGCCCGTCAGCAAGGTCGCCAAACGCTGGCGTTCCAACGACGCGACCACCTGTTCCACGCTCTCTTCACATTCTTCGAGCAGCGACAGATCGCCCTCTTCGTCTGCGAGATCAATCAGCGTCAAGGTGTCGTGGCAGTTGGTTTCCAGACGGTGATAATCGTCGATACGGTCTTTCAAATTCGAGGTGCGCTGGGTGACTTTTTGGGCGTTTTCCATATTATCCCAAAAGCCGGGCTCTGCGGCACGCAGTTCCAGCTGAGCAACCTCACTTTTCATTTGTTCCAGCCCGATAGCATGCGCCAGATCGGCAATATCCGGCAACAAACCTTCCAGTTTCAGGCGCAGTTCTTCAAATTGCAGCATACAGTCACGCTTCCCTTTCGCAGGATTCCATTTCAATCACCCATTATTATACCTAAAACCTTTCCATTATGCAACCCCCTACTTTTCTTTTGGAAAAAAGAAAAGTAAGCCGCCGCCCCGATTGGGACGACGGCTTACTTTTATACGCAATACTTATTCCGCAACGGGCTCTGCGGCATCCTCAACGGCTTCTTCCACAGGCAGATCGGAGGTACAGTGCGGGCAACGCACAGCCTCGATCGGGATCTCGGTGCAGCAGAAGGGACAGGTCTTGGTAGTAGGTTCGGGCTCGGGAGCGGGCTCCTCGGGCTTTTTCGCCAACGAAGTGATCTTGTTGATAAACTTCACGAGCAGGAAAATGACCACCGCCATAATGAGGAAATCGATCACGGCCGTAATAAACGCACCATAACTCAAAGTGGTCGCGCCCGCCGCCTTGGCGGTATCCAGAGAGGTCTCCACCATCTCCGCGGTCACACCCTCGGGCAACACTTCGGGCATTTTGAGTATCACGAAACGATCGTTAAAATTCACGTCGCCCGTGATCAGCCCAACAAGCGGCATGATCAGATCGTTGACCAACGAGGTGACGATCTTTTGGAACGCACCACCGATGATCACGCCGACAGCCAGATTGATGACGTTGCCGCGCATAATAAATTCACGAAACTCGCCAAAAAATTTGCCTTTTTTTGCCATAATTACAACATCCTTTCTTAGATGATTGTGCAACGGATTTTGCGTAGCCTTGAAATTGTGCCTTGTAGGGGACGGCGTCCTCGACGTCCCGCAAGGGTTGGTAGGCGGTTATAATTTCGGTGGGCCGTCGAGGATACCCCAAAGGCACTTCCTACGGGCGCGCCGGCTCCTACAAATCGTGATCATCTACCGCCTGCCAATACACACAACCGCCACTATCATTTCAGCGGCTCGGCGTGCCAGATACGCTCCGCGTAATCGCGGATGGAGCGGTCGGACGCAAACACGCCGCTGGCGGCGGTATTGGTCAGTGCCATCTTCGCCCACTTCTCGCGGTCGCCATAGACCTCACCGCTTAAGCGTTGCGCACGGCAATAATCCTCAAAGTCCGCCAGCACCATATACGGGTCGCTGTGGATGAGGGAATTGGCAACGTCGGTGTAGGTACGCCCGCCAAATCCCTGATACATAAAGTCTACCGCGCGATGGATGGTCTCGTTGCGGTTATAGATGGCAAACGGGTCGTAGCCCTGTTTCATCGCCACCGCCTCGGGCGTGGACATACCAAACAGGAACATATTCTCCTTGCCCACCGCGTCAAAGATCTCCACGTTGGCACCGTCAAGCGTACCCAGCGTGACCGCGCCGTTCATCATCAGCTTCATATTACCCGTGCCGCTCGCCTCGGTACCCGCCAGCGAGATCTGCTCGGAAATATCCGCCGACGGCATCAGGCGCTCCGCCAGCGACACGCGATAATCCTCCAGATATACCACGCGCAACTTCTCGCGGATGACGGGATCTGCCTCGATCTCCTTGCCGAGGTTGCAGATAAAGCGGATGATCTCCTTCGCGAGGTAATAACCGGGCGCAGACTTGGCACCGAACAAATAGGTGCGCGGTTGCACGTCCAGATTGGGGTTATCTTTGAGCTCCAGATACCGGCTGACGATGTGCAGGGCGTTCAAATGCTGACGCTTATACTCGTGCAAACGCTTGACCTGCACGTCAAACAGCGTGTCGGGATCCACCGTCACGCCCGCCGTCTTTTTCAGATAATCGGCAAACGCCGCCTTGTTCTGACGCTTGACCGCCGCAAATTCTTTGAGGCTGGCGGGGTCGTCGGCATAGGGGCGCAGATTCTCCAACTCGCCCGCATCCAGCACAAAGCCGTCACCGATACGCTCGGAGATAAATTTAGACAGCGCGGGGTTCGCCTGACACAGCCAGCGGCGGTGCGCAATACCGTTGGTGACGTTCTTGAACTTGTAGGGCGTCACGGTATAGGCATCGTGGAACACGGTGTCTTTGAGAATTTCGCTGTGCAGCTTGGACACGCCGTTGACCGCGTGGGACACCGCGACGCACAGGTTCGCCATCTTGACCAAACCGTAGCCGACGATCGCCATACGGCTGACCTTTTCCA
>SVOU01000125.1 GCA_015066215.1 Oscillospiraceae bacterium
AGTTTTTCTAAAGCAGTTTCATCCGAGCAGAGCGGAATTTTGAGCCAAAGGTGCCCTTGAGACATCTCAAAGTTTCGCTCCTTTAAAAACTGCGCAAAGTTTTTGGCCGTTTCTTGCAGGTTATCGGTGATATGCTGCACCGCGCATCGGCGCACCTGCGCACGAAAATACGGCTCGGTCTGCGTATATTGCACGATCTTGCTGCGATATTCACCCTCGACCATAATACGAAGCGTGTCATTGGGCAGACGCAGCACCTGTCGCACACGGGCAACAACGCCAACCTTATAGAGCTGAGTTTCGGTAGGGTCATCCACAGAAACATCTTTTTGGGCTACCAAAAAGATGCGCTGATCGCCGCTCATCGCTTCATCAAGCGCACGAATCGACTTGTTGCGCCCCACGTCAAAATGAAGCATCATCTCCGGAAATACCACAAGCCCGCGCAAAGCGAGCAGCGGCATCTCCTCTGTTTGAAATATTGTCATAGTTTTACCTCTAAAAAAGCAGGCTGACGGCGCTAACCGTCAGCCTGACAAGTCAGATCAAGCGGTCACCTTGCGGTTGCCGCGCCGTTTGTTTTGCGCGGGAAGCTTTGGTCTGGCGGTTTTCCGTTCGGGATCGATCACCAATTCGGGTTGTTTTTTCTCGGTGACGCATTCTTTGTCAACGATCACCTTGACAACGGTGGGATCGGACGGCACGCGATACATCTGCTCGGTGAGCAATTCTTCCATCACCGAACGCAAGCCACGCGCACCCGTGTTACGCTCCAGCGTCTTCTCAGCTACGGCGCGCAAAGCATCGGGAGTAAATTCGAGCTGCACACCGTCCAGCTCGAACAGGCGCTCATATTGTTTGAGTAGCGCATTTTTCGGCTCGGACAGAATACGCACCAAAGCCTCGACATCCAAAGCTTCCAGTGCCGTGATCACGGGAATACGACCAACCAGCTCAGGAATAATGCCAAAGCGGATGAGGTCCTGTGGAATCAGCTGCTGATACAAGCGGCTCAGTTCGGTATCTTTCTTGGACTTGACCTGATTGCCAAAGCCCAAAGAACCCGAAGCCACGCGCTTTTCAATTACTTTTTCGATACCGTCGAAGGCACCACCGAGAATGAACAGGATATTCGAGGTGTCCACCTGAATAAACTCCTGCTGCGGGTGCTTGCGCCCGCCGTTGGGCGGCACGTTGGCAACCGTGCCTTCGACGATTTTGAGCAGTGCCTGCTGCACGCCTTCACCGCTGACGTCGCGGGTAATGGACGGGTTTTCACTGCGGCGTGCAATTTTGTCGATCTCATCGATATAGATAATGCCATGTTCGGCACGCTCGACATCATAATCCGCCGCCTGAATCAAGCGCAGCAGAATATTCTCAACGTCTTCACCGACGTAGCCCGCTTCCGTCAGGGTCGTGGCATCGGTAATGGCAAAAGGCACGTCCAAAATTTTCGCCAGCGTTTGGGCCAAAGCAGTCTTTCCGACACCCGTCGGGCCGAGCAACAACACGTTGCTCTTGCCGATCTCCGTATCGGTATCATTGCCGAGATATACGCGCTTATAGTGATTATACACCGCCACTGACAGTGCCACCTTGGCGCGCTCCTGACCGATCACATAGGCATCGAGTCCCTCTTTGATCTCCTGCGGCGTGGGTAGCTTGGGCGGCTTTTCCTCTTTGGCGGGAGTGTACTTTGCGCCGCTTGCGCCCTCGGTCAGCATCATCTCGCAAAGCTCGACACATTCGTTACAGATGCAGACACCGTTGCCGGCAAACAGGTGGTACACCTCATGTTCCCCTTTACCGCAAAACGAACAATGAAGTGATTTTTCGTCATTTTTGGGCATAATCGCACCTCATCAAACAAGAATTAGCGGTGTTCGATCACCTTGTCGACCAAACCGTATTTCACAGCCTCATCGGCGGTCATATAGTTGTCACGGTCGGTATCGCGGATGATGGTATCCAACGGCTGACCGGTCATCTCGGACAGCAAACGGTTCATACGGTTGCGAATGAACAGAATGTGATCCGCCTGAATCTTAATATCGCTTGCTTGACCGCGCGCACCGCCCAAGGGCTGGTGAATCATAATCTCACTGTTGGGCAGAGCCAAACGCTTGCCCTTGGCACCGGCCGCCAGCAGGAAAGAACCCATGCTCGCCGCCATACCGATGCAGATGGTAGACACGTCGCACTTGATAAACTGCATCGTGTCATAAATCGCCATACCGGCAGAAATCGAGCCGCCGGGGCTGTTGATATAGAGATGGATATCCTTGTCAGGATCCTGCCCCTCCAGATACAGAAGCTGCGCCACAACCAGAGAGGCTGTTGCATCGTTCACCTCATCGCACAACATAATGATGCGGTCATTGAGCAGACGCGAAAAAATATCATAGCTGCGCTCGCCGCGGCTGGTTTGCTCCACCACATAGGGTACCAAGCTCATTTTATCCATTTGGACAGTCTCCTTTCAAAATAAAGTCAGCTTTTCCGCCCACAACTACAAACGAGTATGGGCGGAAAAGCAGGCGTTTAAGCAAAATTATTCAACAATAGCGGTTTCTTTGACGAGATCCATGGCCGCGCGGACGGTCAGATCCTTTGCCAGCTCAGAGGCGGGAACAAAATTCTTGATCTGCTCCACTTCCATCTTGTATTGCTCGGCCATCGCGGCATATTCCTTCTCGAGTGCTTCCTCGGAGGCGGTGAGACCCTCAAGCTTCACGATCTTTTCCAGAGCCAGACGCAGCTTCACTTCTTTTTCAGCCTGCGGGCGGAAGGTCTCTTTGAAGGTATCCTTGTCAGAGCCGGTGTATTGCAGATACATATCCAAGCTGAGTCCCTGCGACTGCAGACGGTAGCCAAACTCCTGCACCGCCTCGTTCATACGGTTCTCAAACATAGCGGCGGGAATCTCGCCGGTCACGCTCTCAACGAGTGCGTCGACCAGTTTGCCCTCAAAAGCATCGGTGGCCGCCTGCTCGCGCGCCGTCTCCAGCTTTTTGCGGCAATCCGCTTTCAGCTCATCCAGCGTATCAAACTCACTGCAATCCTTGGCAAAATCGTCATTGAGCTCGGGCAGCTCTTTCGCTTTGATCTCATGCAGCTTGCACTTGAACACGGCGGGTTTGCCTGCCAGATCGGGAGCGTGATATTCCTCGGGGAAGGTCACGTTAACGTCGAATTCCTCATCAACGGACTTGCCGACGATCTGATCCTCAAAGCCGGGGATAAACTGACCGGAACCGAGAATCAAGGAGTGATTCTCGCCCTTGCCGCCTTCGAAAGCGACGTCATCCACAAAGCCTTCAAAGTCGAACACAACGGTGTCGCCTTTTTCTGCGGCACGACCCTCGACGGGCACCAGTCGGGAGTTGCGATCCTGCAACTTGGCAACCTCGGCATCCACATCAGCGTCGGTCACTTCGGCAACCTTTTTCTCGGCTTTGATGCCCTTGTAGGTACCAACTTCGATTTCGGGTTTGACGGTGATAACGGCTTTGAAAACCAAGCCCTCGGGACCGACGGAGATCACGTCGAGATCCACGCGGTCTTCAAC
Organism: Oscillospiraceae bacterium; assembly: GCA_015066215.1. Taxonomy (GTDB): domain Bacteria; phylum Bacillota; class Clostridia; order Oscillospirales; family Acutalibacteraceae; genus HGM12789. The sequence continues at coordinate 3,572 of SVOU01000125.1, forward strand.
GTATTCATAGCCGGACTCTTTGATAGCCTCGTCAAGTGCAACGGGATAGAGATCGTTGACGGCATCCTCATAGAAAACGCCGGTGCCGTACATCTTCTCAACGATGTGACGGGGTGCCTTGCCTTTGCGGAAGCCGGGAACATTGATCTTGCCGATGTTCTTTTTATACGCACGGCTGACCGCGGCGGCAAACTCTTCAGCGCCGACTTCGATCTCCAGTTCAACGCGATTGGTTTCTTTGACTTC
>SVOU01000014.1 GCA_015066215.1 Oscillospiraceae bacterium
GTCAAATAGGCGGCGGTGTTGGGCGGCAGATGTACCGCTACGCACAAGTCGGCTTCTTTTTCAAAAACGTAAGAACGCGCGGACAGAGAATGCGGACAGATGGGCGTCATCAAAAGACAATCCAGCGTTGGCGTAATGATCGGTCCTCCCGCCGAAAGTGAATAAGCGGTGGAGCCTGTCGGTGTTGCCACGATCAAGCCATCGGACTGATAGGACACCACGGAGCGGCCGTCGCAGGAGACTTCCAACTCGATAAGGCGCGACAAAGATGCACGCGAAATGACCACTTCGTTGAGTGCGGTATAAACGGGTGTTTCATCATTCTTTTGCACCGACAGCATCATACGCCGTTCACTGTGATAGGCTCCCTGTGCCACCGCAGAAAGCAGTGACAGCTCATTGTTTTCCATACCGGCAACAAAACCCAATCTGCCACCGTTTATACCCAGCACGGGCTTATGAAAGCGTGCGGCATATTTGGCAACGTGAATGATCGTACCGTCGCCGCCGATAGCGATAACCACGTCTGCTTGCTGCAGGCAATCATCTGCACTATCGAGAAAATTCGAGGGATCGGCAGGCAACAGTAACTGCGCGCCACAGCTTTTCAACGTGTCGCAGACCTGATGGAAGGTGTCCACACCGCCACGCGCGTTTTTGTTATACAACACCGCAAATTGCATTTTTGTCACCTCTTTTGCGTTTTTAACATCATTTTCGTATCGTTGAGCAGCGCGTTAATATCAGGAGTTCGCACGCAGGTGTTCGGTTGCTTATCCAGCACCGCCAGATATTCCACGTTGCCCTCGCCGCCCGTAATAGGCGATACCAGCAGTTGACGAAGCGTCAGCCGCCAATTTGAAAAATGCAGTAAAAATTGTTCAAGCAGACGGCGATGCGCATGAACATCGCGCACAACGCCGTGCTTTTTGATATCCGCCTTCCCCACCTCGAACTGCGGCTTGATAAGACAAACCAGCGTAGCTGTCGGGCGCAGTAAAGGCAATATCGACGGAATGACCTGCGCCAAGGATATGAATGACACGTCAACCGAGCAAAAATCTATACTTTCAGGAACAATATAGGGGGCGATTTTTTCGGTGTTGCGGATGTCCGTGCCCTCCAAAGAGATCACACGGGTGTCTGCCAACAGAGACGGATGCAGCTGATCGTGCCCCACATCAATAGCAAACACACGCGCAGCTCCGTTTTGCAACATACAGTCTGTAAAACCGCCCGTAGATGCGCCAACGTCCATCGCCACGCAACCGTTGAGATCGAGCCTTGCGACCTCGATTGCTTTTTCCAGCTTAAATCCGCCGCGCCCTACATATTTGAGTGAGGAACTGTCACAGACGATCTCATCCGTTTCGCTCACGGTTTTTGTTGGTTTGGTGACGACAACGCCGTTCACCCGAACAAATCCACCCGTAATCAGCAATTTGGCTTTTTCTCTACCGGAAACCAGTGCACGACTAACTAGTGCCGCGTCCAAGCGCTGACTTTTATCCTCACTCATACAACGCCTCCTGTATCCACTCAGAGATGGAGGCGACATCCAAGCGTGCCGTTTCCAGCGCGCGTTCCGCTGTTGAGGTTGTAGGGACGGCGGCTATACCGCGGCGCAGATAGTGTCCTTTGAAGCCGTTTTGCAGTAAGCACTCACCAAGTGCCTGTGCAATACTGCCCTCTTCGCTGCACTCCTCGGCAAAAAGCACCGTATCATAGCTTTTGAGCAACTCGACAAGCTCTTGCTCAAGCGGGAATATCTTGTTGAGCTTCACAAGTGTGACGTCCTTGTCCTGTGCCGCCTTTGCAACGTTGGCAAACAGGCGACCGTAGGAGATAACCGCCGCTTTGGCAGAGGGCTTGTCCCACACCGTATAAGAAGCGTAATCGGGTTTGTAATCAAAAGGTAGTGCCCACTCGCCACCCTTGGGGTATCTCACCGCCACGACGCCGTCAACATCGTAAATCGCCTGACGCAAACGCAGAGACAATTCGTCATAGGTCGTGGGCGAAAAAATCGTCACGCGAGGGATCGTTTTGAGAAACGGCACGTCAAAAACGCCCTGATGCGTTTCTCCGTCTGCAGGAACGGCACCGGCACGGTCAATTGCCAGAACGATATGCGTGCTATTGAGCGCCGTATCGTTAAGGATCTGGTCGTAGCTGCGCTGTAAAAAAGTGGAATAGACCGCAAAAACCGGCAGCGCGTTATTCTTTGCCAGACCTGACGCAAACGTCACCGCGTGTTCCTCCGCAATGCCCACGTCAAAACAGCGTTTGTGATATTGCTCGGCAAAAGCGGTCAAACCGGTGCCGCCAGTCATTGCCGCGGTGATGGCACAAACGCGGTCATCTTCTGCCGCCAAGCGGCACATCGTTTCACCAAAAGTTGCCGAAAACGAGCCGTTTCCTGCGGCAGTTTCGCCCGTTTCCACATTGAAAGGCGCGATACCGTGAAATTTGTCGGGAAATTTTTCTGCAAAGGGATATCCCTTGCCTTTGACAGTTTGCACGTGTAGCAGAACAGGTCCTGTAATATCGCGCGCTGTCTGCATTGCATTTTGCAAAGCCGTCAGATTGTGTCCGTCAACAGGACCCAAATAATAATAGCCCATCTGCTCAAACCAACTACTGTTTTTATATAGTAAGCGTTTGAGCGAGAGTTTCGTATGCAACAACGCCTTGTAGATCGGCTTTCCCAAAAGCGGGATATGCCGCAACACTCTGGCGGTGCGATTTTTCCATTGTAAATAGCGCGGTCTTGCGCGCAAAACAGCCAAGTGGCGGGCGACGAAGCCCACGTTGGTGCTGATAGACATACGGTTATCGTTGAGAATGACGATCAAGCGGTCTTTGCTGCGACCAGCGTTGCTCAAACCCTCATACGCCAAGCCACCCGTCAGCGCACCGTCACCGATCACCGCCACCACGTAGCCGTCGTCACCTGTCAAGGTCTTTGCCTTTGCCATACCGTTTGCGGCGGAAACAGACGTGCTGCTGTGACCCGTGACGAAAGCGTCACACTCACTCTCATTCGGACGCGGAAAGCCTGCCACACCGTTTTCTTGGCGTAATTGGGCAAATCCCTCGCGTCGACCCGTAAGTAGCTTGTGCGTATAACATTGGTGTCCCACATCCCACACGATCTGATCGTGCGGCAGCGAAAAGCTGCGGTGGAGTGCCACCGTCAACTCGACCACGCCCAAATTAGATGCCAAATGTCCACCTGTTTTGGACACCGTCTGTAACAGGTATTGACGGATCTCGTCGCAAAGCTGTTCAAGCTCGTCGGCCGTCAGCGTTTTGACGTCAGCCGTATTTTGAATACGCTCGAGAACGGTATAGTCCGTTTGCAACACCTGTCACCTCTTTTCAAGAATTATCGATATTAGTAGCAACGATCTTGCAATGTTTGCGCCAACTGACGCAGCGACGCGGCATCGTCGCCGAAAATATCCAACGCCGACAAGGCCGCTTCGGTATGTTTTTGGGCGGTCTTTCGCGCTTCGTCCAATCCCAGCAAGGTCACGTAAGTGGATTTTTCAGCAGCAGCGTCAGCACCGACAGGCTTTCCAAGCGTCGCCGCATCAGCGGTGGCGTCCAAAATATCGTCAACGATTTGGAACGCGCGTCCGAGTTCTTTGCCGAACATCTCTGCGGCATCTTTCTGCTGTGCCGAAGCGCCACCCAAAATAGCGCCCATCACGCAAGCTGCTTTAAGCAGCGCACCCGTTTTGAGCGATTGCAGCGTGTTAAGTTGCTCGATGGTTATAGTATGTCCTTCGCTCTGCAAATCAATCGTCTGACCGCCCACCATACCTTCAACGCCTGCTGATTGTGCCAGTTCCAACGTAGCAGACAGTACACGGTCTGCGGGAACGGTCGCCGCGTGGGACAAGATCGTTTCAAATGCATAGGTCAAAAGTCCGTCGCCGACCAACAGCGCCATATCCTCGCCATATTGCTTGTGAACGGCGGGTTTTCCGCGCCGCAGAGGGCTGTTGTCCATACACGGCATATCGTCATGCACCAGAGAATAGGCATGGATCATCTCGATCGCGCAAGCGAAAGGAAGTGCCGCTTTGATGTCACCACCGCAAAGGCGACAAAACTCCAACAGGAGAACGGGACGCAGTCGCTTGCCGCCGTCCGTGCAGGCATAGTGCATACCGTCAGCCACGGTTTCCCACGGGCGGTCGATCTGTGGCAAATACACAGGCAAAGCCTGTTCCACAGCCTGCAGATGCGCTTTTAGTTGCGCAGTGTACATAAGATCCCTCCGCTCACTCCGAAAGCTCTTCGCCCATATCACGCCACTCCTCGGCGGGCGCGGCTGCTTTTTCTTCGGCCGCTTTATTTTCCAAAGCGGTCAGTTTGGTGATAGTCTGTTCGGCGGTTTTCAACGCCTTTGAGCAAAAAGCCGTCAGTTTGGTGCCTTCCTCAAACAGTTTGAGCGATTCGTCCAGCGTACATTGACCGCCTTCCAGTTTCAGCACGATCTGCTCCAAACGCAGGATCGCTTCCTCATAAGTCAAAGTGATATTATCCATCGTTATTTCTCCCCCAGCACTTGACAAGATAGGTTTCCGTCTGCGACCTGTAACACGAATTCATCGCCCGCCGCCACATCGTTGACGCTTTTGACAACACCGCTTTCAGTTGTTGCAATAGCATATCCGCGCGATAACACTTTGAGCGGGCTGAGCGCGTCCAGTTTGGCCGCGGCCGCCGTCACGCGGCGGTCACCGCGTGCCAGATATTGCTGTCCCGCCGCGGCAAAGCGGCGTGTGAGATAGTCAAGACGCATTGCCTGCTCTTCAACGTAAAACAGCGGTGTCGCCAAGCAACGCTTGGATTTCAAAACCGTCAGCCGCTTTTCTTGCTGTTCAACGGCGTGGTTGATATCCTGTTTGAGCAAGCGGTACAGCTGCACCAAGCGGTGGCGCAACTGATTCTGATCAGGCACCGCCAACTCCGCTGCCGCAGAGGGTGTCGGTGCACGCATATCGGCTACAAAATCGCAGATGGTAAAGTCTGTTTCGTGACCGACCGCCGAAATAATGGGAATGTCCGAAGCTGCCACCGCACGGGCGACTTCTTCTTCGTTAAACGCCCACAGCTCCTCGATCGAGCCACCGCCGCGACCAAGCAAGATCACGTCTGCCGCCCGCAAGGCGTTAAACCGACGCAGTGCGTCGGCAATTTGTCCTTTGGCGCCCTCGCCCTGTACCAAAACGGGATGAAAGATAACTTCAGCCATCGGATAGCGGCGGCCCAGCACGTTAAGCATATCGCGCACAGCCGCGCCTGTCGGCGAAGTGATCACGCCCACACGTTTCGGGAAGGGCGGTAGCGGCTTTTTGCGCGATTGATCAAAAAGTCCCTCTTCTGCCAGTTTTTGTTTTAGCTGCTCGTACGCCATCTGTAACGCGCCGATGCCGTCGGGCTCCATAGATTCGATATAGATCTGGAACGAGCCGTCCTTGCCATAAAGCGAGGCTTTGGCACGCACGATCACTTTCATACCGTTGGCAGGCTTGAAACGCAGTTTTGACGCATAGCCCTTGAACATAACGGCGCGCACCAAAGCGTTGTCGTCTTTAAGCGACATATAGAGGTGACCGGAGCTATAATGGTTGGTAAAGTTGGAGATTTCGCCGCTGATATACACCGATGTCAGAAGCTTGTCACTTTCCAGCAACGTTTTAACATAACCGTTTAGCTCACTGACGGTTATCGTGCGGCGCTCTTCCACTTATACCTCCCCTTTCCTTTCATATTTCCTGGCGGCAAGCAAAGCCACGCCCGCCGCATTATCTGCCGAAAACGCAGGCGGTGCAAAATAGGCACCGTAGCGCGCTTGCAGATGCTCACGCAATAACGAATTCGACATCACGCCACCCGCAAAGACGAGCGGCAGACACCCATATTTTTCTAAAATCTTATCGGTCATCGCAACCAGCGCCGCCTCAATGCTATATAAGCAAAAACGAGCCACATCCGCAAACGGCATACCGTTCTTAATATGCTGCTCGCACTGGTTTTCGACACCTGATAGGTGACAGTTTGCCCCATCCATAGAAGGTCGGCAACGAAAAGTAGCCGTCGACGCAGTAGCCAGCTTGTCCAATGCAGGGCCCGCAGGAAACAGCAAACCCAATCGACCGCCGACGCGGTCAATCAGCTGACCTGCTTTCAAATCAAGCGAATGAGCCACCAGTCGGCAGGAAATACCGCCGTCATCGGTGGGGGTCACATACAGAGCATCCGTTGTGCCGCCCGACACGTGAAAAGCCAAAAACGGCTTATCCAGTAATGCCACACAATCGGCACCCAAGCACGCCGCCGCAACGTGACCTTGCTGATGCGTCACGCGAAAAAGCGACACCTGCAATGCGGCAGACAGTGAGCGTGCCAGCCCCTCGCCCGCCAAAAAGCACGGCATATACGAGCCGTCCTGTTCCGTCGGCGCAACCGAAACGCCGATGCAAGCGGGCGAAAGCGTACTATCTGCACACAACTTCTCCATCAACTGCGGCAGCTGACAGGTGTGATGAAAAACCGCGTCACTTTGCCGCAGCCCCATCGCGCCTTCTTTGACGGGCAGCAGCTGCTTTTCTTGTCGCACCGTTGCCGTTTTACTATCCCACAACGCCAACGAAGTGGTATAGTTGCTGGTATCAATGCCTAAAACGCTGCTCATTGTGCGTCACCGGCTTCAACGGAGCGAGCGATACCGCCGAGCACACCGTTGATGAAAGAGGCGTCTTCGTCGCCTCCATATTTTTTTGCCAGCTCAACCGCTTCGTTGATGGAAACGCTCACGGGGATGCTTTCCTCATACTGCATTTCATATATCGCCAGCCGCATAATCGCCAGTGCCACGCGCGAAATGCGCTCAGTTGACCAATTGCGCGCATTTTGGGCGATCAGATCATCCGATTCTTCAAAGCGTACCTCTGCACCCTCGGCCAGACGAAGGGCGAAGTCATCCGCCTCCACATCACGCGCCTCGGCAGAGGCTTCCAGAATCTCTTTGACGGAAAGGTCGCCAAACGAGCGTTCAAATAATAATACAAAAGCCAGCTCACGTGCTTCTCTTCTTGTCATGGTTCACACACACTTTCTCGCTATGTTTCACTTCCAATACAAAAGCAAACAGCCCTCCACACCCAATGGAGGGCTTTTTATGCTTCTGATCAGTTGCTGTTGTCCTTTTCCTGCGCAATACCCATCACATGCACATTGACTTTGGTCACAGGCTTGCCGGTCATAGATTGCACGGCAGACTTGACCGCGCGCTGCACGTTCGCGGCCACCTCCGGTACGTTGGCGTTGGCAGAGAACATCAGATACACATCCAAAATCGTCTCGTATTCGTCGTTGTAGACCTTCACAGCCTTGATGGGTGCGTTGCCGACCAGACCGCGAATATTCTTCGGTTTCGACGCAATTGCCGCCACACCGGGAACCTCCAACGCAGCGTTGGCAACAATGCCTGCAATCACCTCTTCAGAGATGATGCAACTGCCGTCTGCCACACGATAATCCTTATTATCCATACAGATGACCTCCTTGCGCATAATACGCGGATAATTATACATCTTTATTATACCACATTCTCGCAAATGAGCAACATTTTTTTATCAATTCACAGCGAGAATCTTGATTTTTTCTGCCAAAATCCCCGATGCGCCGGTGACGATCTCCATAATTTGTACCATTTCCTGTGTTTGCAAGTCTTCCCCCTTGACAACGACCTGACATTCATCACCGTTTATGTAGGCTATGCAATCGGAAAAGCCCTTGGCAATCACCAAATTTTCTATCTTGCTTTCCTGCTCGATAGCCGCAGCGATTGCCGCGACCTGTTTGTTTGCCGCCTCGCGCTCACTTTCGCTTGTTTTCACGCTGTTAAACACATCCTGAATCAATGTCACCGCCTCTTCGCGGGCAGACTCGCGATTCTTGCGCGCGGTGGAAAAATAATCATTTTGCGGCGTTGTCGGCTTTGTACTACCCGTGGTGCCGTTAACAAAAACGGAATCGCCCAGATTTTGCCCCGTGCTCCCCGTGGTGATACCCGCTCCGCCGCTTTGTTGCGTGTTGGTGTCTGCAAAGAAATAGTTAAGATATACCGCTGCGCCAAGCGCGACAATCAGCACCGCTAACAACACACTGCGTTTTCCTGTTGGCATTTTCATAAGTTTATCCTCCCGTTGTCTGCGGCAGAACACATACGCGCTTCTCGGATATGCGTAATACCGTTGCCACCGCTTTGATTATTCGTTCTTGTACCGCTATGTCGTTGCCTCCCTCGCAGACAACGACGACGCCTTGCACAATCGGTAAAATCTCAGTCACCAAAAGTCCTTTATCGTCCACAACGATAACCGATTGCTGACTGTTTTCGCTTGTATCAAGCTTTTCACCGTCCTGACGGTAGTTGTTGTCCTGTCTGTCTTCTGTGGCGTAAACATAGCGCACACCGCTTTCCAGCGACAGCATCACCTGACAAGAACCAACACCGTCAATATTTCTCACAGTATCAACAAGTCGTTCTTCCAGATAGGCTGTATATTCTTCGGTACGTTGCTGCGCAGATACCGTTTCCTGTGGCGTCCATTCGGAGAATAAGATCAATGCAACGCCTAATCCGCCCAAAATCATTAACCAACGCGCACCTTTTTTGCCGGCCATCCATTTTTTGAACCGCTCAAAAAGTTTTTTGGCGTCATCCATCAACGATCACCACACTTTCACCGAAATGTTTGCGTAACACCTGCAAAACGGTGGTTTGGTTTTCGAGATTTCGGGCATCTAAATGTATTTGCACCTGTGAAATAGATATGCTGCCATCATCATCAATATCCACCTTTGCCACCGCTTTTTTTACTGATAAGCGATAACTTTTTAAGACTTCGTTTGCCTTTTCTGTTAAAACGTCATTCACCTGCGTTTCCACTTGACCGCGTAGCTGTTCTTGTATAATGGCTTCGTTCAAGTCTTCATCAGTTGCTGAAAAATCGGGAAGCGAAAAATCGGTAAGGCTGATAAGCGGATACAACAGGACCCCCAAGAAACAGGCGGTTATCATAAATCGCAGCAACTTACCTATTCCGTTTTGGGGAATGAAAGGTTGCAAAGCTGCTCCGATCAATGCGACGGTACAAAGACCAATCGCTAATCCTTGCCAGTTGTTCATCCCCCACCACCCGTCACCATCACAATAGCCACCGTCAGCACCATAAACAGCCCCTGCACGCACAAAATAGCCAGCAGCAGCTTTACCGTAGCCGCCGCAGCTTTGAGTAGCGCCATCACCGTTTCCAGCGCAAACATTTCTGCAACCGTCAACGCCGCCGCCAACACGATCGACCAGCCCAGCAGCTCCAAAGCGCTCGGCACGACCAAAACACCGCACACGATCATACCAAAAGCACCGATGGTTGTGCGTGCGACCGAAATACAGCTCGCCACCGTGTTGACCGCCTCACTCAATGCGCCGCCGACCACCGGAATCATATTGGAAACCGACAGCTTGAGAAATCGTTTTCCCACTGTATCCGTCGCGCCGCCCACCACCGTTTTGACGGTGAGCATACCCGAAAAGAGCGATGCCACAATACCGATACCCCACGTACAAAAACGGCTCAATCTGCCGGCAATCGCATCTGTTTTCAGCTCGCGGTTGACGCCGCCTGCCATCCCCAGCGCAAAAGACGTTGTTGCCACAGGCAACAGACAATGGCGGTTGATATATCCCAACACCTGTGCAGCTGTCAGCACCACACCTTGATACCCAACGGCGGATGCGCCTTTTCCGGATGCTACCAGAGCCGCCGCATAGACGGGTATAAAGCTAAGCATAAACACCTCAAGTGATTCCAGCGCATCCGCCGTCGACTGTATGACCCCGCCCAAAAACGGCAGTAACGCCACCGCTATAGCAGCCACACTTAAGGTCTGGAACGTGATACCGCCCTGCTCACCAACCGTGATGTGCATACTGTCTACCAGCGCACAAAGCAGCACAACCGCCAGCAAAACGCTTCCCTGCTGCAAAGGCTTAAAGAGACCGCTTTTTACCAATTCAGACAACACCGACGTCCACGAAGACGATTCGCTTTCGACCGATATATCCGTTATTTGTGTAATACCGATGCGTTGCAAAAAACGGCGTGTTTCTTCGGGCAGATCGTTAAACAGATCGTCAGCGCCAAAAGCATCCAGCTGTTCCGATACCGTCTCCTCTGCACTTTGCGCACTGACCGATATCGACAAGAGACTAAAACACACAACGAGCCATATCCATATTTTCACGAGGACACCCCCTCGCCGCGAATCAGTGCCGTGATCATCGATAACAGCTGTTCAAATAGCGGCAAAGCCAGTAAAAGCAGAAAACATTTGCCCGCAAATTCGGTTTTGGCGGCAAGGGCGTGTTCTCCTGCATCGCGGCAGGTATCAGCGGTCAGCTGTGTCAGCAAGCACACACCCACGCCTTTGAACAATACCTGCAAATATATCTGCGGTAACTGTGCCGCCTTCAACCATGTGTCAAGCAAATTGAAAATATCCTTAACCTGCCAAAGCACCACACCCACAACCAAAGCGCCTACCAGCATCCCCATTGATAACGCCTGCTCAGGCTGGTGCTTGCGCAACAGCACCGCCAAAAACGCCGCTAAAAGCACGATAACGCAAATCTCGAACAGTGACATATTATAAACCGAACAGCGACTTGACCGTACGGAAAAGATCGCTGATTTCCGTCACAATTAGGGTCAACACCACAATAATGCCCGCCAGCGTGGTCATCATCGCCTGTTCCTCCCTACCCGACCGTATCAACACTTGATTGAGCACCGCTACGATGATACCAATGGCGGCAATTTTAAATATCAGATCCACATCCAAGCGGTACTCCTCCTTTTAACACAATATCAACGCGGCTGCAGTGGCGACACAGACCCCCATCACGCGAAAAACGCGCCCTTTTTGCCTATAACACGTACACGCCTGCTCATATTGCGACGCGATATACGCTGCGTTTTGCTTTAATAGATCCAGTTGCCCATCGAGCGAGGTCTTGCCAAGTCCCTCGAACATTCGCTCGATCAAAGCAACATCTTCTGCGTCAAGCGCCAAAGCCCACGCATCTTTTCTCAAAGCTTCTATCAAAATTTCTGTTGGCGCACGCGGGTCCGCCTTTTCAATGCGCAAAAATGTCAAAGGCTGAAAAGAGTCAAGTGCTGAGGAATCGGCAATCGCATCGACCAATGAGGTGTGACGATAGCTAAACTCCGTCTGTAAGAAAACGATCCATTCTCCGATCTTTTCAAGCGTTTTGGCGCGCTTTTGCAGCCGCATAGACGCCCAGCAACCGCCAATCGCCCCTGTGGAAATGAGTATAATGGTCCCAATCAAGCGCAATTTCAAACACCACCTGTGTACAGTTGTTTCACTTTACATGGTTTTGTTCTTCCGCAAAGCACCGCAATATGTTCAAATACACGCTCTTGCAGCAATTCTTTGACTATTGGGCGGCGTTTGAGTGCATCAATTTCGGCAGCGTGTATAGAAGCCACCACTGCGACACCGCATTGCAGACTTTGTCGTATGGCGGCGATCTCATCCTCGCCTCCCAACTCGTCTAAAAAGATTATATCAGGCGAAAGACAGCGAATAGCTTGCAGCATTCCCACAGATTTTGTGCATCCCGTAAGCACATCACAGTGGTGCAGGGTGTCAAGATCACCCAGTTCGCCGCGCTCGTCAATGACCGCCACCCGCAAGGCATTCCCCTTGTCAGGGTTGCTCAAAATTTGTGCCAGATCCCGCAGCAAGCTTGTCTTTCCGCTGGCCGGCTCCCCCACCAACAGCAAGCTGTGTGCGCGCCCATCCGAAAAAATGCGGTCTACCAACTCGCGTGCACAACCTTTGTGTTCTCTGGCAATTCGCAGGCACAGCGAGGTGACCCGCCGAAAGGTGCGTTTGCCGTTGCTGTGCGTGATAATATCTCCCGCCACGCCGCAGCGACAGCCGTTTTCTGCACGTATGAACCCGTGGTTCAACTCCGACTCGTGTGCATGTACGGCATAGCCGCACAGACGCAAAAAGGTATCTTCCACCCCTCTGCGATCGCACATCACAAGCGGTTCACTCGTCGATCTGGTCAGGCGGCTCGCAGTATTAACGTACCACAGCCCGTCAGGCGTTGAAACCGTCAACGGAGAAAACAGACGCAGGCGTATCTCTTGCACGCGCTCGCGGTCAGCCGTGGGTAAATACCCGAGCAACTCTTTCCACGCGGGGGTTATATATTCCAAAGCCATTTTCCAGCTGTCCATACTTGTCCTCACCTCTCTACAACCTATGAGTGATTGTCCGTGATTAGAACAAAAAAATCCGCTTCGACAGCGTGTCGAAGCGGATTTTTACCAATTTTCAGTTAAAAGCCGAGCGGTTCACCCACCAAAATTATTTGGATACGGTCTTTATGGCGTTGTCTGGCGGACACAACGTAGTTGCAGCAGATACGCGCATCCGTGTTGCAACCGGCGGTCATACCCCCGTTAAGTCCCGCACAGGTGCCGTTTTTCGCGCAAGGCGTATCACAATGCAAACGCACGGTATTGGCGGGCGCAGCGCAGGTTTTCAGGCGCGCAACCGCAGCGTCAATATCTTTGACGATCTTGTTGCAGCCAACGATCAAAATCACGCGCTTGGGGCCATAGCACAACGCGGCCACACGGTTGGCGTTGCCGTCAACATTGAACAGTTCGCCGTTCATCGTGACAGCGTTAGACGAACAAAGGTAGGTGTCTGCGGTGAAGGCATCTAAATACACCTGACGCATCTCTTCGGGCGTTTTGGTGTTGGCTCGGTCAATATATTGATAGCGACCGCTGCGCAAAAGCGCCATCACGCCGCAATCTTCCAGAGTCTGTGAGCCGCCCGAGGCAATCTTTTCCCCATCCGTCAGCCAACTTTCGGTCAGCCGCAGCGCATCAGCGGCGGTGGGAACGAAAACCGCCTTCATATTGTTTTGTTCCAAGCGGGCAATCAAACGCTCCATCTGCGCCTCAATAACCGCCTTGCGGGGATCTTGCATATAAATCTCCTCCCAATCTCAAACAAACAGTTGACCGTTCTCGCCATACAACGCCAGACGCAACACGCGCATCGGCGGCAGTTCACGAGCCAAAAACATACCAAGCGCCTGATGAATCATTTGCGGGTTGATAGTATCCGTGCTGTTGCAAGGCAGCGTTACCGTCACGTCGCAGCCGCTATCTGTGCTTTCACATGACACTTCTTGCAGACACGGACGGATATCCACGTCTTTCATCCCGCCTTTTTTGGTACGTTTTTGCATAATGATGGACGGTTGCTCCAAAAAAGTCTCCACTTCTGCGACCGTCGCAGACAGAGATAAGCGATATTTTGCCGAAAACAGCGCACCCGCTTTCATTTTGACCTCATCAGCCGACAAGGCGCGCAAGCCCTCGGGAAACGCGTCGTTCATACGCTGCACCAACACATCAAAAGGCATATCCTCTTCCAGACGCAGATCCATCGTTTCATACAGGCTTTCAAAGCCTAAAGACAACGGTGCAGCAAAGGTGATGTATGGGTGACGGTTGAAGCCTTCCGTGTACCAAAGCGGAATATCCGCACGGCGCACGGCGCGGGTCATCGTACGCACCAAGTCAAGATGGGACATATAGCGTGCGCGCCCCGTCTTGGAAAACACAATTCTAACGTTTTTCAACGCACACGCCTCCCTTCCAGCAAGACGCGCCACAGCCTGCACATTTTTCGCGGCAGTTGGGCGTAGTGACGCTTTCGTGCGCCAATTTATTTTCGCGGATCAAAAACGCCTTGTTGACCCCGTAATCAAGGTGATCCCACGGGAATATCTCGTCATAGTCACGGCGACGGTTGGCGTAAAATGCGGGATCCAAACCGCATTCCGCCATAACCTCCATCCAAACGTCGAAATGAAAATGCTCAGACCATGCGTCCAGATTGCAGCCACGGCGATAGGCTTTTTCAAGCACTTCGCCCAGACGTCTGTCGCCGCGCGCCAGCACAGCCTCCAAAAAGCTGGTCTTGGCATCGTGCCAACTAAGAGAGATTTTTTTAGTGGTGACACTTTGTGAGAGCAACTGCTGCTTTTCTTTGAGCTGCTCGATAGTGTCCTGCGGCTCCCACTGGAAAGGCGTAAACGGCTTGGGCACAAAGCAGGACGCGCTGACCGAAACGGTCACCCCCTTACCTTTTGGCTTATCGGGATTTTGATAAAACGCGTTGACCACACGCTGACCGAGTTGGGCAATGCCGACGATATCCTCGTCCGTTTCGGTGGGCAGACCCATCATAAAGTAGAGCTTCACCGCAGACCAGCCGCCCGAAAACGCCTTGCGCGCGGTATCTAAGATCTCGTCTTCGGTGAGATTTTTGTTGATCGCATCACGCAGACGCTGGGTGCCCGCCTCGGGCGCAAAGGTCAAGCCACTGCGGCGCAGCACGTTGAGGCGGTTTGCCAGTTCTTCCGAAAAACCGTCAACGCGCAAAGAGGGCAAGGAAATATTAGTCTTTTTATCTTCTGCCCACGCAAGTAAGCGGGTCAGCAACTCATCCAACTTGGTATAGTCACTGGTCGACAGGGACGACAGTGAAAACTCCTCATAGCCCGTCGATTCGCAAAGCGCGCGGCTTTGGCGGTCGATGGTATCGACCGATTTTTCACGAACGGGACGATAAATAAAGCCCGCCTGACAAAAACGGCAACCACGTATACAGCCGCGGAATATCTCACTCATAAAGCGGTCGTGAACAATTTCCGTAAACGGCACCACAAATTTATCAGGGTAATAGCACGCGTCCAGATCCGCAATAATGCGCTTTTTCACCGTGGCAGGCACGCCTTCGTGCGGCGTGATCGCCCGCACGCGACCGTCCTCTTCATAGGTGACGTCGTAAAGGGACGGCACGTATACACCCTCGATTTGCGCGGCGCGTTTGAGAAAATCCGCCTTGTTATAGCCCTCTTTACGGCAGGCTTTATAGAGGTCGATCAGTTCCAGATCCACCTCTTCGCCCTCGCCCAAGAAGAAAATATCCACGAAATCTGCAAGCGGCTCGGGGTTGCAAGCACACGGACCGCCCGCCACCACCAAGGGATACCGCTCGTCGCGGTCAGCAGCGCGCAGCGGTACTCCGGCAAGATCCAGCATATTGAGAACGGTGGTGTAGCACATCTCGTATTGCAGTGTGAAACCAATAAAATCAAAACCGTCGATAGGGTCACGGCTTTCCAAGCCAAACAAGCGTATATCTTTCTCGCGCATCAACGCTTCCATATCTCTGTCGGGCGCAAAAACACGCTCGCACCAGATATCGGATCGCTCGTTAAACTGGCTATACAAGATCTTCATCCCCAGATGCGACATGCCCACTTCATAAAGATCGGGAAAGCAAAAAGCAAATCGCACGTCCACGGCAGACGGATCTTTCACAACGCTATTCAGTTCACCGCCACTATATCGGGCGGGTTTTTGCACCTGCAACAGCAGGTCGTCCAACATATATCCCATAGGTTCCTCCTTGTGACACGTCGCTTTTTATATCATAACGCATTTTGCGTATTTTTTCAATCATTTCTGCTAAAAAACATCCAAGCCGTCAAGTAAATCGCCGTCATCAGTAACGTTGGGTTATATCCCGAAACAAAAAGCACGGCAAATCCGCAGAAATATATAAAAACCAAGCAGAAAACAGAAATACGCCGCATCATTTTTTCGGCTTTTTCCGTAGGGTTGTGTAAAGCTAAAACACTATACAGCGCTTGACCGCCGTCAAGCATTGAGAGCGGCAACAAGTTGAACCCCATCAGCGCCGTATGCACAACCGCCAGTTCGGTGGCACCGCAGCTGTTCGCCGCCAAGACACCGATACCGTTTAGCATCGGCCCCGCCAACGACACGACTATGTTCTGCCGATAGCTCAAAAGCTGCCGTCTGTCCTGCTCCATACGCATACCAAACATTCCAATGGTGATACTTCGCGGCGTTTTGTGAAAGAGAAGCATACACAAAAGATGCCCACTTTCGTGCCAAAACGCCGCCGCCACGCAACGCCCGATAAAAGCCAACGGCTCAAAACAGAGTAGCATCACCAGCATCGCCGGGAAAAGCGGACTTAACCGCCAACAAACACCGCCTTTTTTAACCGTCAGCATACGCGCTTTCCGTTTCGGATCTTTGTGCGGTCGTGATGATTGGCGGCTCGGTCACGATCGGCTGCACGGTGGTGATTGTGGTCACCGTTGTGCCATAAAGCTTTTCGGAAACCCCACTTAACAATCTGTCATCATACAATCCTTCCCTGCAGACGTCTTTGAACCATGTACCACCCAACAAGCTCATAAGCCAAACAAACAAGACAGCAATTGCACAGACGATCGTCTGTAGCAGCAGCAATCGAAAAGTTGCTTTGTCTGCCAGCTTCGCTTCATTCTCATCTTTGGTGCGTTTTTTCATATTGCCTCCTATTGTAAAGCCCCTTTGCTTTACAGCAAAGGGGCTTTGTGCTACTCAAACGATGATACAGATAAGTCCGCTGCACCCCTCGTTGATGATGCGTTCCACCGTTTCTTTCAGTTTCATACGGGCATCGGTGGGCATACGATAGAGTTTGCTGTGCAAGCCCTCGTTGACCAATCCGTAAAGCGACGTGCCGAAAATATTGGATTCCCAAATTTTCGAGGGACTTTCCTCAAATTCGCGCAACAGATAACTCACCAACTCTTCCGATTGCTTTTCACTGCCCACGATCGGCGACACTTCAGTGGCGATCGTCGCTTTCATCATATGAATTGAGGGTGCTTCTGCACGCAGACGAATACCATATCTGCCGCTTTGCTTGATAATCTCCGGCTCTTCCAGCGTCATCTCTTCCATCGTCGGCATCACGATGCCATAGCCCGTTCTTTCAGCTTCGTCAAGAGCATTGGCAATTTTCTGATATTTGTCGCGTATAGCCGTCAGCTCCAAAATCTGTTTCATCAACGCCGCATCGTCTGCAACGTCCATACCGACAACGCCGCTAAGCACTTGGTAGAACAGTTCGGGCAGCAGAGTGACTGTCACCGTACCGCCCCCCGTTCCCAATGAGGTCGCGGTCAACCGCGCGCTTTCGATATATTCACAGTCACACATTTGCTCCGCAAGAGTTTCGAGCTGTGCGACGCGTGTTTTGCCCTGCGCCGCCTTGCGTACCGTATCCAGCACCGCACGACGGATGGGATTATTGCTGTCAAGCCTGTTGAGCCATTTTGGCAGCTCAATATCCACCTCGCGCAACGGAAACTCCCGCAAAATGCGCTCTAAGATGTCGCGTATCTGTGCCTCGTCCATATCCAGACAGTTAACAGGGCAGACAGGCACGCCGTATTTTCTCTCCAAATCTCGGCTAAGTGTTAACGAGGCGGTGGCGTTGGGTTCCAGCGTGTTGAGCAATACGGCAAAGGGTTTTTCAATCGCCTTAAGTTCATTGATCACTCGCTCCTCCGCGGCGGCATATTCGTCGCGCGGGATATCGGTGATGCTGCCGTCCGTGGTGACCACCAAGCCGATGGTCGAATGCTCGTTGATCACCTTTTGCGTCCCCAACTCTGCCGCCATATTGAACGGGATCTCCTCGTCATACCACGGCGTCTTGACCATACGCGGCGCGTTGTTCTCAATGTAGCCGAGCGAAGACGGCACAATGTACCCCACGCAGTCGATAAGCCGTACTTTCAGCTCTACACCATCGTCCACGGTGACGGTAGCACCGTCCTCGGGCACGAACTTCGGCTCGGTCGTCATAATGGTGCGCCCCGCAGACGATTGCGGCAGCTCATCCGTCGCCCGCTCGCGCTTATAGTCACTTTCCATATACGGCAGGACCTGTGTATCCATAAATCGCTTGATAAATGTTGATTTGCCTGTACGTACGGGACCGACAACGCCGATATAAATATCTCCGCCTGTGCGGGTAGCGATGTCGCGATATATGCTGTTGTTGGCCATCACTTCATCCTCTTTTCTGTTCGGCGTTTTCCCGCCGCTTTTATGGTACAAGATATGAGGTGTGAAAACGATTTATGCCAGCAACCGAAAACAAGTCAAAAAGAAAAGACCGCCTTTCAAAAAGACGGTCTTAATTATCAGTATACGCCGTAGTTGTGAACGGCTTGGTACATAGCCAGCACGTTTTCGGTGGGGGTATTATCCTGTATCTGATGCGTCGGCGCAAAGTGATAGCCACCGCCGGGCATCATAATATCCAGCGTACTTTTTACCTGCTGTACCGTTTCCTCTGCCGTGCCGTATGCAAGCGGCCCCGCCGTCGAAATACAGCCGCGGAACGTGAGGCGCCCGCCGAAGGTATCCTTCAAATAACGCGGGCTCATATTGGTAGCTTCGGGCTGCAGCGTATCCACACCGGTAACGCCCATCTCGATGAAGTCCTCGTACACCCAAGACGAGCTACCGCAAGTGTGTATCTGTACGGGAATATCATAGGCTTTGGCGAGATCAACAAACTTTTGGTGGCGCGGCTTTAACACGCGGCGATAAAGATCCAACGAAATCAGCGGCGTGTGCTGCGTTCCCAGATCCTCTCCAAGCCAGAGAAAATCGATCTTTCCCTTATATTTTTCCAGTGTACGCTCCAAAACGGTCAACTGCATTTGCAGACGACGGTCAAAAAAGTGCAACGCCGCCTCGTTTTCGGTCAGCAAGTGGCAAAGCACGTCCTCCATACCCATAATACGACCGTTGGCATTGATAATATCCGGCACGCCGGGGCTACCGACGTGTACCGCAAAATCTTTATACCGTTCAAGCTGCGCACCAACGGCATCATAGTCGAAATCGTCGGGGTTCGGCACGGGATAGCTGGCGATCATCTCGTCGTCGGCATCCTGCAACGGGAAATCGCAAAAATCCCAATATCCGCCGTCCTTGTTGGGCACCCAACGCATATAACAGCCTTCCAACAGATCGACGTTGCGATCAGGCTTGGAGGGAAACAGTTGCGGACCGATATACGGCGCACCAACGGCGCGATAATCCACGCCAAACGCCTGATACACCTGTTCCATATCCCCATCAGGGATACCGAGTGCCTGCGCCACGCGCGCGTGCACGGCAGGGTTTGTTTCATAACCAATGGTAACACGGTCGGTCTTTTCATGATGGAAAGTGCGCCACACGCGTTCCTTGGCAGTCATCGTTTCTTTGGCTTTGTTTATCACCGACATAACAAAACTCCTATAGTATCCGTCCCTGCTGAGTGTTTGATTTGACGAAGGGACGCGTCTTTCACAGGCGCGCCCCTCTTATGATTACTTCGTCATAAACAAAATGCCCAGCGTATTGGGTCCACAGTGTGCGGAAATGGTACAACCGGCGCGAGTGACCAAGATCTCGTCAAACTGCGCATATTTTTGCACCTCGTTGCGCACCAGCTCAACGCGCTCGTCAGAAATACCCGAGTGGGTAATAAAAATGCGGTGGGTATCGATGTCGGTACGACCTTCCAGACGATCCTTGACATATTGCTGCAAGCATTTGTCCAAAGAGCCGCGGTATTTCTTGCCGACGCCCATCGAGCCGTTTTCGGCCACACGCACCTCAATACAAGGTTTCAGCTGTAACACGTTGGCGCCCATCATAGCGAGTGTCGAGCAGCGACCGCCTTTGTGCAGGAATTCCAGATTATCGATCACAAAACTGGATTCCACCGTCGGCACCAGCGCGCGCAGTTCTTCGGCGATCTGCGCCGCAGACATACCCGCCTGTGCGCGCTCGGCTGCCGCTAAAACCAGCAAACCGGAGCCGGTAGAAAGGTTTTTACTATCTACAACGTAAAGACCTTCCAACTCTTCCGCTGCCAAGCGGCAGTTATTGTGAGAGGTGGACAAGCCCGAGCCCAAGCTGATATAAACGATTTCGCACCCATCATCCAACCAAGGCTTGCAAAACTCTTCATACTCCGCCGCGTTGACGGCAGCCGTTTTCGGCAACACCTTGCGTTCGCGATAGGTAGCGTAAATCTCGTCAGGCGTCAGATCAACACCGTCACTATAACTTTTTTCTTCCAAAAGCACGTGCAGAGGATAGGTGGATATTTGATATTTTTCTTTCAATTCAGGACTTAAATCACAGGTACTGTCAGCGCAGATAATCACTTTTTTACTCATAAGCACACTCCTTTTCCACAAACTGACGATAATAGTTTAGCATAAATCGGCGAAAAATACAAGCAAAATGTTTACTTCGCCAAAAATAAGCCGCAAATTCAAAAAAGAGGCTCCGCACGGAGCCTCTTTTTTAGTCTTCGGTCACTTCATCAATCAGCGCACGCAGTTCCTCTGTTCCCTCGCCCGAGAGTGCCGAAAAGGGTTGAATCAGCACACCTTCCCATTCCGAGAGTTGTTCCGTGATCTCTGCCAAACGCTGTGTGCGTTGGGTTTTGTTGAGTTTGTCGGCTTTGGTAAGCACCACCATAAAGGGAATCTCCTGCTCGACCATAAACGAGATCATTTGCAGGTCATCGGCGGTGGCAGGGTGACGCATATCAATCAACTGCATCACCAACCGCAGATCGCGGTCAGCAGACAAGTAATCGGAAATAAGTTGTCCCCAGCGGCGTTTTTCTGCATCGGATACCTTGGCAAAACCATAGCCGGGCAGATCGACCAAGCGCAAGTTGTCCAGACGATAAAAGTTGACGGTCGCCGTTTTGCCGGGAGTCGCACTCGTTCTTGCCAAACTTTTGCGGTTGATCAAACGGTTGATGAGCGAGGATTTACCGACGTTTGAACGACCTGAAAAGGCGATTTCGGGCAAAGTCGACGCGGGAAGCTGCCCACCCAGCGCAGCAGATAATTCAAATGTTGCGGAAGCAAATTTCATAGTTTTCTCCTTACTGCGTGACAACTGACGAGCGGCTGGCGGTCTGCGGCGGTATGACGGGGCGCAAAATTTCCTCAGCCACTTCAACAAACGGATCGCGCACCAACGCTTGTTTGAGCACGGTGTCGATCTGTCGCACAGGCACAAACTGCACGGTATCTTTGACGACCTGCTCGACCTCATAGAGATCAGGCTCATTGTCATAAGGAATCAGGACGGTGCGGATCTTGTGGGTGTATGCTGCCATAGATTTCTCGCGTAAACCACCAATAGGCAGCACCTTGCCACGCAAAGAGATCTCGCCTGTCATCGCCAAGTCGCCCTTGGCAGGAATACCTGTCAGAGCTGACACCAGCGCCGTTGTCATCGTCACACCTGCAGAGGGGCCATCCTTCGGCACGGCGCCTTCGGGCGCGTGGATATGAATATCCTTGGTTTTATAAAAATCAGAGGCAATCCCCAATGCTGCCGCGCGAGAGCGTACGTAGCTGACCGCGATGCGCGCCGATTCCTTCATCACGTCGCCAAGGCTTCCTGTCAGCTCAATCTTGCCCGTGCCATCCAGCACAGCCACTTCGATCGGCAGCAATTCGCCGCCAACAGAAGTCCAAGCAAGTCCGTTGACGACGCCAACCTCTTCTTGCAGATTGAAATTATCCGCTTTATAGCGGCGAGGACCCAGATAGAGTTCGGCGTCCTTGAAAATGACGGATTTTTTCTCACCGGCTGCAATCACCTTGGCAGCTTTGCGGCAAAGGGTGCCGATCTGGCGTTCCAGTTGACGCACACCCGCTTCGCGCGTGTAGCCTTCAATCAACTGGCGCAGTACCGCATCGGTGAATTTGCACTGCGTGCGTTTGAGCCCGTTCTGTTCCAATTGCTTGCCAACCAAATGCCGACGCGCGATCTGGAACTTCTCCTCTGCTGTATAACTGGTCAACTCAATGGTGTCCATGCGGTCAAACAGCGGCGCGGGAATATCCGCAATGCTGTTGGCAGTGGTGACAAATAACACCTGCGACAGGTCGAATGGCACTTCCAGATAGTGATCGACAAAGCCTGTGTTCTGCTCGGTATCCAGCACTTCGAGCATGGCAGAGGCGGGGTCGCCGCGAAAATCGTGGCTCATTTTGTCGATTTCATCCAGCAAAATGACAGGATTGGACACACCCGCCTGACGAAT
>SVOU01000015.1 GCA_015066215.1 Oscillospiraceae bacterium
CGAGGTGCGTATCATCGTGTCCCCGAAAAGGTCACCGACGATCAGATGGTGCTGCTTGCACACGATATTGCCAAGAAGATCGAGGAAAATATGGACTACCCCGGTCAGATCAAGGTGCATCTCATCCGCGAAAACCGCGCTGTCGATTACGCGAAATAATGATAAAAAGGAATCCGCCCGAAGCGAATGCTTCGGGCGGATTTTTGTTATGCACATTTATGTTCTTGGCAGCTTTTGGGCTTCGAGGCGGTAGATGGGTAGTCCTTGGGATACGAATTTTTGCTCGTACTCGGTCACGATGTTATCTGCCATTCCGTCGGCGTGCAGATCGAGCGAGAGATTGTGCAGTTGCCAGCCGCAGGCGGAAAATTCCTCCACCGAGAAGGCAAAAAGCCGGCGGTTATCGGTTTTTTGCCAGATCTCGCCGCCGTCTTTGAGCAGGCGTTCATACAGCCCCAAAAAGCGGCGGTGGGTCAAGCGGTGGGTGGCGTAGCTCGCTTTGGGATAGGGGCAGGAAAAGTTGAGATAGAGGCGGTCGACGCCGCCGACAGGGAGATAGCGCAGGAGATATTCCGCGCCGCTGTGCAAAAACCGCACGTTAGAAAGTCCCAGCGCTTTGGCTTTTTCTGCCGCTACCACGATGACGTTATCCACCTTTTCCACCGCCAAGAAGTCGGTGTCGGGGTGCTGTTGCGCGAGCTCGCAGATAAACTGTCCGCAACCGCAACCGATCTCCAGTTCCACGGGGGCGGTGCGTCCGAACAGGGCGGGCAGATCGAGCAGCGCCTCCCCTTCCACCACTTTATCAAAGCGGCGGTCATCGTTCATCAGGCTGATGAGGTAGTCGCCACAGGCGGCTATACGCTCATCCAAATGCTTTTTGCGCCGCATACGCATACGGCTCAACCTCCTTTTCAGCCACCGTTGGCACGCAGAGTCAACTGCTGCACCGTTTGGGCATAGCCTGCCGCGGCGTAGGGCTCTTCGGGCCACGTTTCGGGCAGGGGGATTTCTTTATAGTTCCACACGATCTCGGTGACGGCGCGCAACAGGGCGGGGTTTTTCACCAGCAACGGACCCGTCAGTTCCGAGCCGAGCGCGTTGCCCTTGCGCCAGCCTTCGCCGTCTTTTTCGGCGGCGTTGCCGAAGCCTAAACGGCAGGCGGAGATGAGGGGGGTCGTCACGCCCGTCAGGTGGGTGCATTTGTTCATAAACCCGACCACGGGCTCGCCGCACAGCCCTGAATCGCCCAGCACGTCCCCCACGATGCGGGTGGCGGTCTGGGTGACGGCAAATTCGGCGATGCCTAACCCGTTGGTGACGGTGCCGTCGGGCGCGGTGATGGTCTGACCGAGCAGTTCCAGCGCGGTGCCGACGAACAGAAGCGGCAAGCCAGCCGCTACGGCTGCTGCCAACGGTTTTGCAAAGCGTTGCATGCGTGCCAGCACCGCGTCGCGTGCGCGCTCGGTGCCCGCGCCCATATACACGAGGTCAACGTCGGTAAAATCCACCGTGTCGCCCTGCTTGACGGGGATAACGGTGACGGTTTGCCCGAGTGCTTCCCATTGGCGGGTGAGCACCGTCAGGTTGGCATAACTGCCGTAAAGATTCATCTCATCGGGATACAGGTGAAGGATACGCATCACACATCCTCCTTTTCTACCAATGCCAACAGCTTGCCTTTATCGGAGAAGCAGGTGGCAACGTACAGATGCTCGTCGCCCGCGGCTTTGAGCTGTTCACAGGCGTCGGCGATCGAGGGACACACGCACCATTTTTCGGGCGGCAGGTGGGTATAGGTCATACGCTGTGCCAGATCGTTGGCATAGCGACCGCACAGCATCACCTTTTGGATATGGTCGGCATTGAGGAGATCAAAATCGATATCCCACAGCCAGCTCGTTTCGGCGGTGAAATATTTGCGGCTGACCGCGTCGACGATGATCATCACGGTGCAAGGGTCGGTCGTTTGGCGGATATAGCGCAGGTTGGTGTCATACGCCACGCTGTTTTCGTGTTTACTGGTGAGCAGGGTGCCTTTGTGTGCGCCGAGAGTGAACTGCACCAGACGACCGTTTTTCAGCACGAAGTTGTCCACCGTTTGGCGGATAATATCGCTGTCCACGCCGCAAAGGCGTCCGACGGCGTAGGTCGCCAGCACGTTGCAGACGTTATAGATGCTTGTAAAGGCGAGGTGGATCGACACCTCATCGTTGATGACCAGCTCGCCGCTTTCGAGATCCATTTTGGTGACCGCGAAATCGGGTGTGGGGCGGCGGTGGTCGCAGTTGGTGCAACGGTAACCGCCGATGTGATTATAATGCACGAAGTCATAGGTCATCGGTGCGCGGCACAGCGGGCAGACGGCGCCGTCGTTATAAATGCCCGTTGGGGCGTCAAAGGCGGCGACCGCCGCTTCCAAACCGAACCAACTCACCTTATCGTGTCCCACGGCATAGCACGAAGAAAGCGGATCGTCGGCGTTGAGCAACAGGTGCGTGTTGCCCGACACGGCGGGGCGCAACGCGTCAAACACCCATTCGGGGTGACCGTTGCGGGTGAGCTGGTCGCGGTAGAGATTGGTGACCGCAAACAGGGTAGGTGAAAAATAGCGGAAGGTGCGGGCGGCGTAGCGCTCGTCCGCTTCCATCAGCAGTACGTCCGCTTTGACGGTGCCGCCAAAGGTGGCGTTGCCCAAGATCAGGGTGGTGATGCCCTCGATCTGGTTGGAGCCTTCGCGGTTATACGCCACCGTTTTGCCGGCGGCGCGCAACACCGCCGCCACCATTTCGACGGTGGAGGTTTTGCCGTTGGAGCCGCTGATGGCGATCACCTGCGGCGGCAATTTGACCCTTGACAGCACGTCGGGGCAGATCTTGAGTGCGAGTTTGCCGGGCAGCGAGCTGCCGCGACCGCCGAGCAGGCGACCTGCCAATTTGCCCAGCTTGCATATCACGATAGCGAGCCACAAACGCATCGCCTATCACTCCTTTTTGGAGAATATACTGACAGTATGCCCATTTTTAGGCTTGACGATAAAAAAAACGGGACCGGACTTGCCGGTCCCGCGCACAAACAGCATTAGTCCGCGTATTTGGCCAAAATGTCATCCACATCGTCCACCGTCAGACGGCCGTACACTTCGTCGTTGACAGTCAGAACGGGGGCCAGACCGCAAGCGCCGATGCAACGGCAGGCGGTCAGGGAGAATTTGCCGTCGGCGGTACATTCGTCAGCACCGATGCCCAGACGCTCGCTCAGGCGATCAAAGATGTCGCCGGAGCCCTTAACGTAGCAAGCAGTACCGAGGCAGACGGAAATGTTGTATTTTCCCTTGGGAGTCAGCGAGAACTGCGCGTAGAAAGTTGCCACGCCGTAGACCTTTTCCAGCGGCACGTTCATACCGTCGGCGATCATCGTCTGGACTTCCAGGGGCAGATAACCGTAAATATTCTGCGCCTCGTGCATAACGCCCATCAAACGGCTGGGATCATGACGGTTGGCGGCGATCACTTCTTTGAGTTGGGCTTCCTGCTCAGCAGTGCCGTTGAAGGGGAGCGTGCTGATTTTCTTCTTCATGACAGAATTTGCCTCCTTGAAAATATATGCTTACGCATAGCGCGTTTTTTAACCACCGACTATTATAACAGACCTTTTGGAAAAAATCTACCTCAAAACGCAAAAATTTTCACTTTTTCGAAAATTATTGCATTATTCGGCGTCGGGGCGCTCCTCAAAGCGGTTGGGGCTGCGCAGCATCTGGCGCGCCTGACGCACGTCGCCGATGCGACCCGCCAGCACTTCTTCGGTGCGACGCAGGATATCCTCGGCAAAATCGGTAGCGCCTTTGCGCATCTCGCGCGCTTTCTGCTGGGACTGCGCCAACAGCTCGGCAGCAGCAGCTTCCGCCTGCTTGTAGACCTCTTCCTCACTCATCATACGGCGAGCGCGCTCTTCCGCTTTGCGGATGATGGCTTCTGCCTCGCGACGGGCGGTGGAGATGATCTCCGCGCGATCTGCCACGATGTTTTTCGCCTGACGCACCTCAGAAGGCATATTGGCACGCACGTCGTCGATCTTTTCACGCAACCAGTCGGCAGAGATGGCGCGTTTGCCGCCGGTCAGCGGCAAGCTCCACGCTTTATCAATTTCGTCATCAATTTCGTCAAGCAAATCGTCAATACTTACGTTCATCGGGCAACTTCCTCTCTTATCTTTTTCACAACTTCCGGTAAGATCGCCGCGGGGATGAGGCTGGAGACGTCGCCGTCCAATGCCGCCACCTGCTTGACCAGACTGGAAGAAATATACATATGTTCCGCTTTGGTGGTGAGAAACACCGTTTCCAGATCGGAGTTGAGATGGCGGTTGGTGAGCGCCATCTGAAATTCATATTCAAAATCGGACATCGCGCGCAAGCCTTTGACCACCGCCACCGCGTTTTTCTCGCGGGTGTAGTCCGCCAGAAGCCCATCAAAGGTGTCGATCTCTACGTTGGGAATATCCGCGGTGACGCGGCGGATCATATCCATCCGCTCCTCGCGTGAAAACAACGGGCTTTTTGAAAAGTTGGGCATCACGACCACGATCACCTTGTCAAACAACTCGGCGGCGCGGCGGATAATGTCCACGTGTCCCAGCGTCACGGGGTCAAAGCTGCCCGGACAGACCGCGATTCTCATTCCGACACCTCCACATATTTTCGCAAAAAGATGCGACCGTAGCGATATACCTTTTGCAGGGTGAGCTTGCCGATACGGTCGGGCAGGACGACTTCGCCGTCGCTTTCTGCCATCACCACCGCACCCGTGTTAAGCCGCGGCTCCACCGCTTGCAGGGCGGGCAGCAACAGGTCGGCGGCGTAAGGGGGATCCAGAAACACCAGATCGAAGCGGTCTTTGGTATGTGCCAAAAAATCCAGCGCATCGGTGCAAAGCACACGGCTTTGACCGAACACACCGGTCGCCTGCGCGTTTTTGCGAATAATCGCCGCCGCTTCGGACGAGCGATCCACAAACACACAGGACGCCGCACCGCGGCTTAACGCCTCGACACCCAACTGCCCCGAGCCGGCGAACAGATCGAGCACCTGTCTGCCTTCAATATCAAACTGCACGGCACTCATCAACGCTTCCTTGACGCGCTCGGTGGTGGGGCGGGTCGCCTCCCCCTCGAGCGTCTGCAAGCGCACGCCTTTGGCCGTTCCGGCAATCACGCGCACAGCTTGTCCCTCCTGTTCATTATCCCACCAACAGGCAGTTCTGTCAACCTTTTTCGACCGTTTGCGCGGTGGGACTTCCTTGAAAAAAGAGCCGCTTTAGTCAGCGGCTCTTTTGCAGAACGTCTTATTCTTCTGCGGCAAGCAGCTCTGCGCCGTCCATATCGGTGAGCATCTCGTCACCGTCAAACTCACAGGTGAAGGTGGGCTTGTTCTTGCGGCGTTTGTAGCGCAGACGCAGTTTGTCCACCCAGCGCAGACGAATCGCCAAAATGGTCAGGGTGGTGATCACCGCCACGACGACCGCCACAATAATGATCCACAGGGTCTTGTTGTTACTCTCTTCGTTTTTCATAACAGTACCGCCTTTCTTGCCGTTTGGCAGGGTTGGTTTTTGGTGTGTTTATCCTTTCCCGCCGCCACGCAACTATGCGCGCGGACAGGTGAAGTGCCGTTTTAACTGCAGGGGGTTATTGTTGCTTTGCCTTGCGCTCGCGTGCGGCGACGCTGCGCTTTTTCTTCGGCATCGGCGTGTCGTTGCTGCTCGCATCCTCAAACAACGGATCGCCCGACAGGTCGTAGATGCTCTGATAGCCGGCTTCGGCCAGCTGCTTTTCTTCGCGAACGCGCACGCGATAGCTCATAAACGAGGCAAACATACACAGCGGCACGCCCAGCATACTGTAATGCCGATAGACCAGTTCCCACGCCGTCAGACCAACCTCGCGGAAAAGGTCCGCGTTTTCGGGAAACGCTTCTCCCAGCTTGACGGTCGCAATCGCCACCAGCGGTGCCGCCAGAACAGACACCACCAAGGGGATCACTTTGCCGCGCGGCATAGCGGTGTAGACGATCGCCGCCACCAGCATCAGTCCCGTGCTTATCAGCAAGAGCGTGGGGCTATACACAGAGTTGCTTTTGTTGACGTACACCGAAATGGTAGCAACCGCCGTAAAAAGACTTGAAATTGTCAAAAGCACCCACATCACGGCTGCGCAGAGCTTTTCCATTGTCCGCATCGGTGTCATCCACTCCTTTTTGTTTCCTATATAATAACACACCCACGGCCGTTTTGCAACGGTTTTGTTTCACTTTGCCGTAAAATATCTTGACGGTGCGGCGCGCCTTGCGCCACAAGCGCATATCTGCCGCGAATAAGGTAAAAATAATTGTCGGAAATCTATTGCCTTTTTTGGAAAAATACGGTATACTTGATTTGATTAGGCTAAATGCGAAAACGGTTTTCGCCGTTCTTCGCCCTTCACTGTTTTATCACCTGAAAGGAGGTAAAATCTTATGGTTAATCTGCTTGCTGCCGCTGCGGAGGAATACCCCTCTACCCTGTTTGTGGTATTGCTCGGTATCGGCGTCGTGTTTCTGGGCTTGATCTGCATCATCGTGCTGTGCATCTTCATCAGTATGATCCTCAACAAGGGCAAATCGTCCAAGATCACTTCCGGCCCCGTACCCGCTCCCGCTCCCGTGACACCTGTGGCTCCTGCTGCACCCGCTGTGACGGAGATCCCCGACAAGCAGGCGTTCATCGCCGCTGTCAGCGCCGCTATTGCGGAAGATATGGGCACCGACGTGTCCGCTTTGCGTATTCTCTCGGTCAAACGTCTGTAAAATTACATCGAAAGGATGATCTGTTATGAAAAAGTATAAAGTAAACGTCAACGGCGTCGCCTATGAAATCACGCTGGAGGTTGTGGACGAGAAAGACGTCCCCGCGACCGCTCCTGCCGCTCCCGCGGCGGCTCCTGCTCCGGCGGCTCCCGCGCCTGTCGCTGCTCCCGCTCCCGTGGCTGCCGGCGGCGAACAAGTGTGCAGCCCGATGCCCGGTTCTATCTTGGCCGTGAACGTCACCGTCGGTCAGACCGTCAAGAAGGGTGACGTCTTGGTCGTTCTCGAAGCTATGAAGATGGAAAACGACATTCCCGCTCCCTGTGACGGCACCGTGGCTTCTGTCGCTGTAACCAAGGGTTCCACCGTGGAGACCGGTGCTGTGTTGGTCGTGCTGCAATAAGCAGACGGAGGACACAACTATGGACGCTGTTTGGAATTTTATTGAACAGACCGGTTTTTACCAGATGTTCGCCAATTTTACCGAAAATTGGGGCAATCTGGTGATGATCGGCATCTCGCTGGTGTTGCTCTATCTGGGTATCGCCAAGAAGTTCGAGCCGCTGTTGCTCATCGGCATCGCTTTCGGTATGCTGTTGACCAACCTGACTGCGTTTATCCCCGGCGCGGAGATGTATCACTCCGACCTGTGGCAGCAGTTGATGGCGGGACATATCGGCTACGGCGAGATCCTCAAGCAAGGCGGTCTTTTGGATATTCTTTACATCGGTGTCAAGACCTGCCTTTACCCTTGCCTCATCTTTATCGGTATCGGTTCGATGACCGATTTCGGTCCGCTGATCGCCAACCCCAAGAGCCTGCTGCTCGGCGCTGCGGCACAGGTCGGCATCTTCGCCACCTTCGTCGCTTGCTGTGAATTGCTCGGCTTCAATCCGCTGGAAGCCGCTTCTATCGGTATCATCGGCGGCGCTGACGGTCCGACCGCTATTTACACCACCTCGCAGTTGGCGCCTCATCTGCTCGGTCCCATCGCGGTGGCGGCTTACAGCTATATGGCACTCGTGCCGGTGATCCAGCCGCCCATTATGAAGGCGCTGACCACCAAAAAAGAACGCCGCATCCGT
Organism: Oscillospiraceae bacterium; assembly: GCA_015066215.1. Taxonomy (GTDB): domain Bacteria; phylum Bacillota; class Clostridia; order Oscillospirales; family Acutalibacteraceae; genus HGM12789. The sequence continues at coordinate 7,927 of SVOU01000015.1, forward strand.
ATGGACTCTCTGCGCGGCGTGTCCCGCACCGAAAAGATCGTGTTCCCCATCGCGGTGACCATCTTCGTGGCACTGCTGGTGCCCTCTGCGACTCCGCTGGTGGGCTGTCTGATGCTGGGTAACCTTTGGAAAGAGTCCGGCGTTGCCGAGCGTTTGCGTCTGACCGCACAAAACGAGTTGATGAACATCGTCACCATCTTCCTCGGTATCTCGGTCGGTGCAACGGCTACGGCGCAGGCGTTCCTCAACCTGCAGACGCTGTCCATTATGCTCGTCGGTATCGTGGCGTTCGGTATGGGTACTGCCGGCGGCGTGCTGCTCGCTAAGTTTATGAACCTGTTCCTCAAAAAGAAGATCAACCCCCTCATCGGCTCTGCCGGCGTGTCCGCCGTGCCGATGGCAGCGCGTGTGTCGCAGACGGTCGGTCAGAAAGAGGATCCTACCAACTTCCTGCTGATGAACGCGATGGGGCCCAACGTGGCCGGCGTTATCGGCTCTGCCATCGCCGCGGGCGTGATGATCGCCCTGTTCGGCTGATGCCGCTCACCAATTTATAAGGAGGTACGACAATGGCAAACAAGCCTCTGTTTATTACAGATACTATTTTGCGCGACGCACACCAATCCCAAGCCGCCACCCGTATGCGGATCGAGGATATGCTTCCCGCTTGCGAGAAGCTGGACAAGATCGGCTACTGGTCGCTGGAATGCTGGGGCGGCGCGACCTTTGACGTGTGCATGCGCTTTTTGAACGAAGATCCGTGGGAGCGTCTGCGCAAGCTGCGCGAGGCGATGCCCAACACCAAGCTGCAAATGCTGCTGCGCGGTCAGAACCTGCTCGGCTACAAGCACTATGCTGACGACGTGGTGGACGCATTCGTGCAGAAATCCATCGAAAACGGCATCGACGTGGTGCGTGTGTTCGACGCGCTCAACGACCCGCGCAATATGGCGCAGGCGATGAAGAGCATCAAAAAGCACGGCGGTATTTGCGAAGCCGCTCTGTGCTATACCGTCAGCCCCGTGCATAACGAGGACTATTTCGTCGAACTGGCGAAAGAGTTGGAATCTATGGGCGCCGACACCATCGCCATCAAGGATATGGCAAACCTCTTGCTGCCTTATGAGGCGTACAGCTTGGTCAAGAAACTCAAACAGCATCTCAAGCCCGAAACGCTGGTGCATCTGCACACCCACAACACCACCGGCACGGGTGATATGGTCAACCTGATGGCGGCACAGGCGGGCGTGGATATCGTCGACTGTGCGCTGTCCCCCATGGCCAACGGTACGGCACAGCCCGCTACCGAAGCGCTGGTCGCCACTCTCCAAGGCACCGAGCGCGACACCGGTCTGGATCTGGAAGCACTCGCCGACGTGGCGTCCTATTTCCGCAAGGTTGCCAACAAAATGAAGGCTGACGGCATCCTCGACCCGAAGGTCTTAAACGTTGACGTGCAGACGCTGCTCTATCAGGTGCCGGGCGGTATGCTCTCCAACCTGCTCTCGCAGCTCAAACAAGCGGGCGCCGAGGATAAATACTACGATGCGCTGGCGGAAGTGCCGCGCGTGCGTAAGGATTTCGGCTATCCCCCGCTGGTCACCCCCACCAGCCAGATCGTCGGCACGCAGGCGGTGCTCAACGTCCTGTCGGGCGAGCGTTATAAGATGCTGCCCAAGGAGTCGAAGGGTCTGTTGCGCGGCGAATACGGCAAACTGCCCGCCGAGGTCAACGAGGACGTGCGCCGCAAGGCTATCGGTGATGCCGAAGTCATCACCTGCCGTCCTGCCGATCTGATCGAGCCCGAGCTGCCCGGTTATCGCGAGGAGACCAAGGCGTTTGCCAAGTGCGACGAGGACGTGCTCAGCTACGCGCTGTTCCCGCAGGTCGCCAGCAAATTCTTTGAAAACCGCGACAAAAAGCCGGCCGAGGCTACCGTGGACGAGAACGGCTTCCGCGTGCTGTACGTGGACGACCGCTCCTGATTGTAAGATAAGTAAAAAACGCCGCTGTTTGGTTGAACAGCGGCGTTTTTTTGCGTCGCAAAGCCGGTGCTTCCTTTTGTCAAACGACAAAAACGTTCCATTTTACGCAAAAAAGTGCAAAATTTACGCATTCCCGTTTTCGGGCCCGATGTATGTTATACTTGATGCAAGATAAAAACTTGCCGTGCGGCATACTTTTTACGCGGAGGTTATCGGTATGAAAAAGATTTTTAGTTGGATTTTGGCACTTACCCTGCTGATGGGCTTTTCAGCGGCACAATTGACCGTTTCTGCCCAAACGCCCGCAGATCTGGATCTGTCGGCACTTTCCGAGCTGGATGAAAATAAAACGGATGCGGGCGAGAACTATGCCTACACCTGGACTGTGGAAGAAGTCGAGGGCGAAACCGTACGCACGCTGACGCTGACACTGGACGGTGCGCAGATCGGCACGCTGACGCTTCCTTGCAGATCGTATGGCAAGCTGCACATTGTCATCAAAACAGAAGGCGACTCTTCCATTGTTGCGATTGCAGAAAGCTATGTTTTCAACTATTCCTACCAGTGGAACACCATCACCTTTGGCGGCGGCGGTGCGCTCGCCGTCGGTGAAGCACAGATACAGGGCGGCGGCAACGATCACATCATCGCCGTTGCCGAAGGTGCTACCGTCGCTATCACGAGCGATGTGCTTTACGCCTTGAATTTTGGCGCCAGCGGCTCCAACGGCTCTACCCTCAATGTGGACGGCTCGCTTTCGGTCAACGGTACTGTGCTTTGCGGTCAGGCGGTTATCGGTGAGGCGGGAAAACTCACCTGCAAACGTTTGGTGCTGGCGGGACACGGCGCTTTCGACACCGACGGCTTCAAGGATGCTTTCGTTTTGAAGGAAGGCGGCATTTTTGAGGCGTTGGGTGATTCCGACTGGATCGATGATGCCACCGGCGAACAATACGCCGCTTTGAGCGTCACCTTAAATCCGGATAATGCGGCGACCGTGGCGGAAATTATCAACATCCCCGCCGACTATATGCCTGACGGCTATGCTCTCTTCCTGCTTGCAGAAAACTTCGCCACCATTGATGACGGCGACGAAACGCCGCAAGACGGTGTCATCTTTGCGGCGACCACCCTGACACTTCGTGCGCCTGCGGTGGATACGCCCGACGAGCCTAACGAGCCCAACGATCCCATCGAACCTGATGAGCCTATCGAGCCCAATCCCCCGACCGGCGTTGACGGTCCTCTGTGGATGTTCGCGCTCGTGATGATGAGTGCCGTCGGCATCGTGTGTGCGCGCAAAAAAGTGAGCGCCACCTGATTGCCAGCGAAAAACGCCCTGCGGAAAAACCGCAGGGCGTTTTTATTATGTTCTTTCAGATGCAAATGGGGGTGATCTTGGTTGCGCGGCCCGTGGCGTTATCCAGCGAGATCACCACGCCGTCCATTTGGCAAGGACCGTCAGCGGTGGAAAAGCGCACGGGGAGTTTACCCTTGATACGCGCAATAGATTGCTCGGGACGCACGCCCAGCACCGACAGCGACGGGCCCGTCATGCCGACGTCTGTGATAAACGCGGTGCCTTGCGGCAAGATCTGTGCATCAGCGGTCTGCACGTGGGTGTGGGTGCCGACCAGCGCGGAGATGCGACCGTCGGCGTAAAAGCCGAGCGCTTTTTTCTCGGCGGTGGCTTCGGCGTGGAAATCGACCACACAAAAGCGCGGGTTGCCTGCCTCTTTAAGCAGGCGGTCAAGCGTTTCAAAGGGGCACGCGAGTGCGTCCATATACACCTGCCCCATCAGGTTGATGACGGTGAGCGAAAAGCGTCCCTTATCCACCGTCCCCACGCCTGTGCCGACGGTGCCCACGGGATAGTTGGCGGGGCGCAAAACGGTGTCGCCGCGATCGAGCAGTTCCGCAAGTTCGGGGCGGCGGAAGGTGTGGTTGCCGCCTGTGATCATATCTGCACCGCTGTCGAGAATATAGCGGGCGGCAGTGGGGGTCAGCCCGTTGCCGTCGGCGGCGTTTTCGCCGTTGACGACGCAGACGTCTATCCCGAATTGCTTTTTGGCGGCGGGCAATACGCGGCGCAAATGCTCACAGCCGACGGTGCCGACCACGTCGCCGATCATCAAAACTTCCATAATGTTCTCCTATCTATCACGCCTCGTCATTTTCGGTGGGCGCGTCGGGCTTTGCCGCCAACGCGGTAAGCTCTTTTTTCTTTTTGCGGGCGGACAACAGGCGAAAGCCTTCGCCATAGACCCAATCGGCGGGCATAACGATGACGAATGCGCCGGGGTCACAATGCGCCACGATCTGTTGCAGCTCGTGAAACTCGGCTTTACGCACGGCACACATAAGCATGGGGCGTTCCTCGCCGCTGTAGCCGCCCGTTGCTTTCAGGCGGGTGACACCGCGGTCGAGATGCTGAAAAATAGCATCGGTCACCTCTTGTGGGCGGCTGGTCTGGATCATCAGAAGCTTGCCCGCATCCATACCCGCGAGCATACGGTCGATGAGCACCGTCGTCACCGCCACCAGAATGGCGGCGTACATCACGCCGTCGGCGTCCTTGTGGACGAATGCACCGCCGAGAATAACCACCGCGTCCACCAACAAAAGCAGACGTCCGATGGGAATGGACGGAAAGCGGATCTCGAGCAGGCGGGCGATAATTTCGGTACCGCCCGAGGTGGCGTCACGCAGATAGATAAGTCCCAGTCCCACACCCGAAAACAGACCGCCAAACAGCGCTGCGAGCATACGGTCGCCCTCATAAGCGGGCAAAAACGGTGCGGTCAGGTCGATGAACACCGAGGTAAGCAGGGTGCAAACGGCGGTGCGCCAAAAGAACGAGCGTCCCAGCAGGTGCCAACCGACCAGAAACAGCGGAATATTCAGCGCGATCATCACCATACCGACGGGTAGACCGAACAGGTGCTGAAACACCAAGCCGACGCCTGTCAGACCGCCGGGAACGAGGTTGGCGGGATCGACGAACACGTTGACGGCGGCGGCATATAAAAGCGAGCCTGCCGTATAAAACAAACCGTCGATGATCAGTTTTTGCATACGCTTACGGTTGATCAAAGCACGCACTCCTTTCTGAAAAAGCCCCGACAGCAACGCCATCGGGGCTTTGAGTTCACATTATGCCTGACGCAGCATACTGTCGGGGATACGCACGCGGCGAATATCCGCGCCGACACCGCGCAGCTTTTCAATAATGTTTTCGTACCCGCGCTCAATGTGGCGGATCTCCTCAATTTCGGTATAGCCTTCCGCGGCGAGCGCGGCGATCACCATCGCGGCACCTGCGCGCAGGTCCACCGCTTTGACGGGTGCGCCCGTCAGGTGCGGCACGCCCTGAAACACCGCCACTTTGCCGTCCACCTGCACCTGCGCGCCCATACGGCGCAACTCGTCCACATAGCGGAAACGGTTATCCCACACGCCCTCGGTGAGGATGCTTGTCCCTTCCGCCAGCGCGAGCAGCACCGCCGCTTGGGGTTGCATATCGGTGGGGAAACCGGGATGGGGCATCGTTTTGATATTACAATGCTTGAACGGGCCGGGGCAGGAAACGCGCACCGCCTCGTCAAATTCTTCGATCGTTGCACCGATCTCTTCCAGCTTGCTGGTGATTGATTCGAGGTGCTTGGGAATGACGTTTTTGACCAAAATATCACCGTGGGTCGCCACCGCCATCGCCATATAGGTGCCCGCCTCGATCTGGTCGGGAATGATGGAATAGGTGGTGCCGTCAAGATGCTCGACACCGTGGATCTTGACCACGTCGGTACCCGCGCCGCGGATATCCGCGCCCATCGAGTTTAAGAAGTTGGCAAGGTCAACGATGTGCGGCTCTTTGGCGGCGTTTTCGATAATGGTCACGCCGCGGGCGCGCACCGCCGCCAAGATGATGTTGACCGTGGCACCCACCGAAACGGTGTCGAGATAGATGGAGTTGCCCACCAAGCGGTCGGCTTCCACCCCGATCATCGCGTTTTCCAGCGGCGAATTGACAGCGCCCAGCGCGGTGAAGCCTTTCAGGTGCAGGTCAATGGGGCGCACGCCGAAATCACAGCCGCCCGGCATCGGCACGCGTGCCTTGCCAAAGCGTCCCAAAAGCGAGCCGAGAAAATAGTAAGATGCACGCATATGACGCGCGAGGTCGTGCGGCACAACGTGGGTATATATCGTGGTGGGGTCGATGTCCACCGTGTTGCGATTGACACGGCGAATGGTCGCACCCAGAGAGGACAAAATATCTAAAACCGTGGTGACGTCTGCGATGTTGGGAATATTTTCAATGCGGCACTTGCCCTCGGACAGAACGACCGCGGGAAGAATCGCGACGACGGCGTTTTTCGCACCGCTGATCGTGACGGAGCCTTTGAGCGGTTTTCCGCCGTTGATGCAATATTTCTCCACACCTGCGCCTCCTTTGCGTAATAATACAACGTATAGTATACCACAACTTCGCGCGAAAACCAAGAGCAAAATGGTAATTTTTCAAAAATTTTTACGCTTTTGTTTCACCAAAGCGGTTGACGCCCCACACCCCCAACAAAACGGGGATGCAAAGCAGTATCTCCCACAGCGAAAACGGCTCGTCCATAATGAATACGCCCGCCAAAACCGAGATGACGGGAATAATATTGGAAAAAGAAGCCGAGCGCACCGCGCTGATGTGAGATGTGGCGAAGTTATAGAGCATAAACGCCGCCACCGACGACACCACCGCCAGATAGAGGATCGCCACCCAAAAGGTGGGGCTGACGGCGGCTTTTTGCAGTTCCGTTATATACGTTTCGCGCTGGGCGGCAAACGCGATACCGTGAAAGCCGACCGTGCCGATCAGAAACATCACGTAGGTGCGCTCAAACGGTGAAAAGGCGGCGGCTTCCCGGCGGCTGAGCAAATTGAAAGCGGCGGCGGCGATCACCGCGCCCGCCAACAGCACGATGCCGAGCAGCTTGTTTTCACCTTCGTTTTCTGCAAGCAGGCTGATGGCGATAATGCCCGCAAGCGACACGGCGGCGCAGAGATATTGTTTGCCGTTGGGTTTTTCGGGCAAAAAGGCGCAGATAAGGGCTACCGCAACGGGGACGAGGGCAATAATGATACCCGACAGTGCCGACGAGGTCAAGGATATGCCGTAAAGCTCCAGCACAAAATAGCAAAGGGGCTGTGCCACGCTCATCAAGAGCAGGCGACCGTATTTTTTGCCGCGAAAGCGAGGCTTTGCTGCACCGCACAGCCACAAAATATTGAGCGCGGCAAACGCGACGGTGAAACGCACTGCCAAAACGGTCAGCGGATGCGCGACGGCGATCGCCATTTTGGAAAACAGAAAACTGAAACCGAAAATCAGATTGGTCGCCAACGCCGCCAACATACCTTGCGTTTGCTTGGATTTCATCTCTTGCGCCCCTTTCACAATATTTTCACACAAACCATACCATATTTTTTGCCATTTGGCAATAGTGCGGTAAACACCCCATTTTTTCAAAAAGTTATGGACAAGTGCGGGAAATATATGGTATAATACGCACGGTAAAAATGGGGGTGTGTGGGCATTTTTCACCGCCTTCACTTTGTCCGCCGCGTTTTGCGGTATCCTGATGGAGGAAATGCTTATGGATCTTTCATTTTCGTATTTCTGGCAACAAATGACAGAGCAACCCCTGTTGGCGTTGGCCATCGTGCTGACGCTGGGCGTTATTCTGGTCAACGGCTGGACCGATGCCCCCAACGCGATTGCCACCTGCGTAGTCACGCGGTGTATGTCAGCCCGTGCGGCGATCTTTATGGCGGCGGTGTTCAACTTCCTCGGTGTGTTCGTGATGAGCCTTCTGGCACCGCAGGTCGCCGACACCATCTCCAAGATCGTGGATTTCGGTGACAACCCCCAGATGGCTATCGTGGCACTTTCCGCCTCGCTGTTTGCCATCGTGGTGTGGGCAACGCTCGCGTGGGTGTTTGGTATTCCCACCAGCGAAAGCCACGCGCTGATTGCAGGTCTGACGGGCGGCGCGCTCGCTCTCACCGGCAATATGGACGCCGTCAACGGTGACCAATGGGTCAAGGTGTTTTACGGTATGATCATTTCGGTGGTTATGGGCTTTGGGCTCGGTTGGATCTGCTGCAAAGGTGTGGTCGCGCTGTTCCGCCGCGCGGAACGCCGCAAGACGGAGCCGTTTTTCAGAGGCGCACAGATCGTGGGTGCCGCGGCGATGGCCTTTATGCACGGCGCGCAGGACGGTCAGAAATTTATGGGCGTTATGATCTTGAGCCTGTGCCTCACGCAGGGTAAGGAGATGCCCAAGCTCGACGATATGAGCGAGCTTATCTGGCTGATGCTTATCTGCTCGGTCGTGATGGGTCTTGGAACAATGATCGGCGGCAAAAAGATCATCAAATCGGTCGGTATGGATATGGTGAAGCTGGAAAAATATCAGGGCTTCTCCGCTGACCTTGCCGCTTCCGCGTCGCTACTGTTTAGCTCCCTGTTCGGTATCCCCGTGTCCACCACCCACGCCAAGACCACCTCTATTATGGGTGTCGGCGCGGTCAGACGCCTGTCTGCCATCAACTTCTCGGTGGTTAAGGAAATGGTGATGACATGGATCCTCACCTTCCCCGGTTGCGGTCTGATCGCTTTCCTGATGGCAAAGCTCTTTATGTGGATATTCTTATAAGTTTATATACGTAATAGAAAGGAACGAAAAATATGGCAAGCAAAGCAGATAAGTTTTATTTTGATAATTTTTCTGAGGCGGCTGACCAGTCGCTCGCCGCGGCAAAGTTTTTGGTGGACTGTCTTTTGGACTATCGCCCCGACGACGTGCCGCAGATGCTCACCGCTATGCACGAGATCGAGCACATCGGTGACGGCAAAAAGCACGAGATGTCCGCGGCGTTGGCAAAAGCTTTCGTCACCCCCGTTGACCGTGAGGATCTGGCGCTCATCAGCCAGAATATCGACGAGGTCACCGATGCGGTGGAAGAGGTTATGCAGCGTTTTTATATGCACGATATCCGCACCGTTATCCCCGATGCAACCACGTTTGCCAACAAGCTGGTGGAATGCTGCGAGCTGATGAAGGCGGTGCTCGTCGAGTTTATCAACTTCAAAAAGCCTGCCAAGCTGCACGAGCTGATCGTGTCGCTGAACAACATTGAAGAAGAGTGCGACAAGCTGTACGTCGACGCGACGCGCAACATCCGTACTCAGTGCACCGACGTGTTGGAGATCCTCGCTTGGCGTGAGATCTTTGAGAAGATGGAACACTGCGCTGACGCTGCCGAGCACGTGGGCGATTGCGTGGAAACCGTCGTGATGAAAAACACGTGACGTGAAGGGGTGTTTGCGAGATGGAAATTTTATATCAGAACGTTGTTGCCAACTTTGAATGGCAACAGATCATTATGTGGCTGATCGGCGGTCTGCTCATCTTCCTGGCGATCAAGAAGGATATGGAGCCGTCGCTTCTCCTGCCCATGGGCTTTGGCGCTATCATCATTAACCTGCCGGGCGTTGTGCCTATGGTGGACGGTCTGCTCAAAGAGGAAGGCCCGCTGCACACGCTGTTTAACGCCGGTATTGCCAACGAGCTGTTCCCGCTCATTCTCTTTATCGGTATCGGTGCGATGATCGACTTCGGTCCGTTGCTCTCCAACCCCAAGCTGCTCATCTTCGGTGCGGCTGCCCAGTTTGGTATCTTCTTTACCCTGTGTATGGCTTCCTTCTTCGGCTTTGAGCTGAAAGACGCCGCTTCTATCGGTATTATCGGTGCGGCTGACGGCCCGACCTCTATCGTTGTGGCGCAACGCCTCAACTCGAACTACGTCGGTCCCATTATGGTCGCCGCCTATTCCTATATGGCGCTGGTGCCGATCGTGCAGCCCCCTGTCATCAAGCTGCTGACCACCAAGAAAGAGCGCCTTATTCGTATGCCCTATGAGCCCAAACAGGTGTCCAAGCTTACCAAGATCTTGTTCCCCATCGTCATCACCGCCATCGTCGGTCTGGTGGCGCCCGAATCGGTCTATCTCGTGGGCTTCCTGATGTTCGGTAACCTCTTGCGTGAGTGCGGTGTGCTCAACTCCCTGTCCGAAACGGCACAGAAGGTGCTGGCGAACCTCATCACCATCTTCCTCGGTATCACCATCGCTACCAAGATGCACTATGCACAGTTCCTGCATCCGGACACGCTGCTCATTCTGGGACTTGGTCTGGTGGCGTTTATCGTGGACACCGCCGGCGGCGTGCTGTTTGCGAAGCTCTTAAACCTGTTCCTCAAAAAGAAGGTCAACCCTATGATCGGTGCCGCCGGTATCTCGGCGTTCCCGATGTCCGGTCGTACGGTGCATAAGATGGGTCTGGCGGAAGATAACCAGAACTTCCTGCTGATGCACTCGATGGCTGTCAACGTGTCGGGTCAGATCGCTTCGGTTATTGCCGGCGGTCTTATCCTGTCACTGGCGATGTAAGGAGGTATGACAGATGGAATTTGACGTGAAAGCACTGTTGGAAACCCTGCCGCTGATGGGCAAGGGTATGCTTGCTATCTTCGCCGTTGCCGCCATCATCATCCTGACCGTGGTGGTGCTCAACAAGGTCACCTCTAAAAAGAAATAATCACACAAACGCAAAAGGGCGGCAACCACACGGTTGCCGCCCTTTTTATACTCATCATTATTTCGGTTCACGCGAGGTGAGAAACCACACGGCGCGCTCGATGGAATCCTTGGAGTTGCCCCAGTCGGCGTCCTCGCCGCTGTTGCGGTAATCGAACATTTTGCAAAAATGGGATACGTCGCCGCGCAGCTCGGTCAGGTAGTTGCGGCAGAGCGTCGAGGCGGCTTTGCGAAAATCGCCCACCGACTTTTTGCTCATTTTATCCGCGGCGGCGCAAAGCTGCGAGAAGTGCGTAATACACAGGCAGGGCTGTTCCTCAAACAACTTGCGGAAATCGCGCTCCTGCTCCCACAGGCGGCAAACGGAGGCGAGCATACGCTCCATCGCCCAATCCACCTGTTCGCACACAAAGCAGCTTTCGGCGGCTTTGGCGGCGTCCTTGCTCTGCTTATCCGCAGATTTGCCGAAAAGCGGCAAGCCGGCGAAAATCCGTTTTTCCATCTCATCCAGATGCGTTTCCAGCATCAAAGCCACGCTCAACCGATTGCGGCGTTTGAGCATCTGCTGATAGTGGGTGAAGCAAAATCCCTTTTTGTTGGTTTCGATACGCACGTCGGGCTCCATCATCGCAGCGCCCGTGATATATTCCACCACGCGCTCCTCCAAGCGGTTGCGCATACGGCAGATCGGGCAGCCGTCGCGCGGTTCAAACACTTCGCTTACGGGAATTGTCGTAATATCTTCACGCATAGCTTTTCTCCTTTGATACAGCGTTTTTTACATTATAGCATTTTTTTGCAAAATTGCAAAGTGGTAAAACGGGTTTTTGCTGACATATTTTGCCGTCGGCAAACCCGTGCAAATATCGTATACTAGTAAAGGCGCGAATTGGCTCTGCTTTGTCAAAAATGAGCAACGCGCCCGTCGAAAACGGGGTAAAGTTTTTCTGTTAAACGATAAATTTTTCTTGTTTGACAACGGCGAATGCCAAAAATCTGCCGATTTTTTCGTCAATGTATACAAAGTTTGACGGTATCGGGCTATAAAAGCCGTCGGAATGAGAAATTTGAAAAAAGTTACAAAACTGTAACTTGCCTTTTGACAAATGCGATAGTATAATGGCAATGGTCAAGAAGGCGACCTTTTTGCCGCCCGCATTTTTGGAAAGGAGGGATCGACTTGCAGAAGATCGTACCGATGAATCGCAGTGTCGCGCGTTCCCGTCGCCGCAATCGCTTGTTTGCCTTTGTGAAACGCCTGTTTGATATCGTTCTGTCGGCCACGATGCTGTTGGTGCTTGCACCCGTTCTGCTGGTGGTTGCCGTGGCTGTGGCCGTGGACACCAAAGCGTCGCCCTTCTTTGTGCAGACGCGTATGGGTCGCTACAACGTGCCGTTCCGTATGTGGAAATTCCGCACGATGAGCCCGCACGCTCCTGCAAACGTTGCCACCTACAAGCTCAACAACGCCGAGAAATATATCTCCCGCTTGGGCAGTTTCCTGCGTCGTGCCTCCATTGACGAGCTGCCGCAGCTTTGGAATATTCTCAAGGGTGATATGAGCTTTATCGGTCCCCGCCCCGTGGTGCTGACCGAGACTGAGTTGCTCACGCTGCGTGCCCGCAACGGTGCCAACACCGTGCGCCCCGGTCTGACCGGTTGGGCGCAGGTCAACGGCCGCGATAACGTGCAGGTGACCGAAAAGGCGATGCTGGACGCTTACTACGTGCGCCGCTTCTCTTTGGCGGTGGACGTGCGTATCCTGTGGCGTTCGGTTAGCTGTGTGCTTCACGCCGAAGGCGTTTCCGAAGGTGCCAACCCTCAGGTGGACAACGCTTCCCGTCACACGCTGTGACACCCTGTTTCGACTTTTAAGCACGGAAAAGCAGCGCTTTTCCGTGCTTTTTCACGATGATATTGTATTTAACCAAGGAGGTTTTTGATATGGGATGCGATCACAATTGCGGTTCTTGTTCTTCCAAATGCAGCGAGGCGGATAACCGCGCGGCACTCAACAGCTTCAGCCATATTCGCCACGTGGTGGCTGTGGGCAGCGGTAAAGGCGGCGTGGGTAAATCCTCCGTCACCTCGATGCTGGCGGTGCTGATGGCACGCCGCGGCTATAAGGTGGGCGTTTTGGACGCCGATATCACCGGACCTTCTATTCCGAAGGCGTTTGGTATCACCCGCCGCGCACAGGCGAACGATATGGGTCTGTTGCCCGAAGAAACACATATGAACATCAAGGTGATGTCCATCAACCTGCTTTTGGAAAACGAAAATCAGCCCGTGGTGTGGCGCGGTCCCGTGTTGGCGGGTGCGGTCACCCAGTTTTGGACGGACGTCGTTTGGGGCGATCTGGACGTGCTGTTTATTGATATGCCTCCCGGCACAGGCGACGTGCCGCTGACCGTGTTCCAGAGCCTGCCCGTTGACGGTGCTGTGGTGGTCACCACGCCGCAATCGCTGGTGCAGATGGTGGTGGGCAAGTCCTGCAAGATGCTGGAATTGCTGAACATCCCCGTTTTGGGTCTGGTCGAAAATATGAGCTACGTGCAGTGCCCCGACTGCGGCAAGAAGCTGCCGCTGTTCGGCAGCTCCGACGCCACCAAGGCGGCGGCCAAAACGCTGGGCGTGCCGCTTCTCGCGCAGTTGCCGATGGACGCCAACGTTGCGGCACTTTGCGACGCGGGCGAGATCGAGCGCGTCGTGTGCGACGAGCTGGAACCTGCCGCCGACGCGGTGGAAGCGTTGCTTAAAGCTGACGCAGAATAAAATAGTAAAAGCCCTGTTGCTTTGCGCAACAGGGCTTTTTGTTTTCAAACAACCGTACAACCTATCAAAAACCAATATATGTGGTTCAACATCAATTCCCGTACCGCACGTGGCATCTATTCGCCTATGCGGCGAGCACCTCCTTTCTTTACGAAAAGAAAGGAGGCAAAGATTCGTTCGGGGGCAACCCTTTCGATGGGTTTCCCCCGAAACCCCTTTCCACAGACGACCAAGGGGGTGACCACCCCCTTGGAACCCATCTCACAGGTGCAAGAGCCTTGACAACTAAACATCTTGGACCGCCTGCCGACGCACCGCATTATTTCCACAGGCGGATATAGTGGTGGCGGTGCAGTTCGAACAGCAGAGTGGTGGCGAGGGGCGCGAGCATCAAGCCCCAAAAGCCGAGCAGACGAAAGCCCAACAGCATCGCCGTCAGGGTCACCAGCGGCGGCAGTCCCATCTCTTTGCCGACGATGCGCGGCTCCCACAGGCGGCGTAATACGGTCAGCACGCCCCACAAGGCGAGCAAGCCGCCGCCCTGCGCCGCGCTGCCTGTGAGAAAGCTC
>SVOU01000126.1 GCA_015066215.1 Oscillospiraceae bacterium
GTCGTCCACGCGACCGACGTACCAGAAGAAGCCGTCTTCATCACGCCAAGCGGTATCGCCCGTGTGATAATAGCCGTCGTGCCACACCTCGTCGGTCTTTTCCTGATCGCGGTAATAGCCCTCAAACAGACCGCAAGGCACGCGATCGGAGGTCTTGACCACAATCTCGCCCGTTTCGCCGTCGGGCACAGAGTTGCCGTCGGCATCCACGATGTCGATGTCATAAAGCGGGGTGGGTTTGCCCATCGAGCCGAGCTTATGGGTGCCTCCCATCAGGTTGGCGATCGCCAGCGTCAGCTCAGTCTGACCAAAGCCCTCCATGATCTGCAAGCCGGTAGCTTTTTCAAATTGACGGTACACCTCGGGGTTGAGTGCTTCACCCGCCGTAGTCATATGACGCACGGACGAGAGATCGTACCGCGAGATATCCTCTTTGATCATCATGCGCAACATGGTAGGCGGCGCGCAGAAGGTCGTGATCTGGTATTTTGCAAACATCGACAAGATATCTGCCGCATCGAAGCGATCGAAGTCATAGGTGAACACCGCGCCCTCGCACAGCCACTGACCGTAGAGCTTGCCCCACAGTGCCTTGCCCCAACCCGTGTCAGAGATGGTGAAGTGCAATCCGTCGGGGCTGACACCGTGCCAATATTTGGCGGTGATGTAGTGACCGAGCGGATATTTGTGGTTGTGGGCAGCGATCTTGGGATAGCCTGTGGTGCCGGACGTGAAGAACATCAGCAGCAGATCTCTGCCGCACGCAGTATCTTCCGTGCGATTGAAGTGGGTGCTGAAAAGCGGGAATTCATCGTCAAAATCGTGCCAGCCGTCGCGTTTGCCGCCGACGAGCACCTTCGTCTGCAAGGTCGGGCAGGTTGCCTGCGCCAGATCCACCTGATTGGCAACGTCACCGTCGGCGGTGCAAACGATCGCGCTCACGCCCGCCGCCTGGAAGCGGTATTCAAAATCGTGTGCCTGCAACTGGTGCGTAGCGGGGATCGCCACCGCGCCGAGCTTGTGCAGACCGAGGATCGCATACCAGAACTGATAGTGGCGTTTGAGCACCAACATTACGCGGTCGCCCTTTTTGATACCAAGCGATTTGAAATAGTTGGCACTTTGCGCAGACGCCTTTTTCATATCCTTAAAGGTAAAGCGGCGCTCCGTCTTATCCTTGGAGATATGCACCATCGCGAGTTTGTCGGGTTCGCGGTCGGCGATCGCATCCACAATGTCGAAGGCAAAGTTGAATTTGTCCTCGTTTTTGAAGTCGATGGACAAAAGACTGCCGTTTTCATCCTCTTCGGTGGAGATAAACGCCGCATTTGCCAGCTCTTTTTCCGCCGTACGCACAGGAATAAGGGTGTTGCGTACTTCGTCCTTGACGGTATCCTCGCCGGGAAGCACCACCGCCACAAACAGGCAATCCTGACCGTCAACGGCGATCATACCGTGGGGCGTGGAGCTGTTGTAATAGATGCTGTCACCCTCGCCGAGATATTCCACGTTGTTGCCGATCTGCACTTTCAGGCGACCTTTGAGCACCATATCAAACTCTTGGCCGGAGTGCTTTGCCAACTGGATGGGACGGTTTTGCAACGCCTCGTCATAGGTATAATGCACCCAATAAGGCTCACCGATCTTGTTGCGGAACATCGGAGCAAGCTCTTCGATCACGATGCCGTCCTCTTTGGCGGTGACCATACCCTCACCCTTGCGGGTGACGGTGTAAGACGACAGGTGCGCGCTTTCACCTTCCAAAAGGTCGGTAATGCCGATACCAAACGCCTGTGCGCATTTGTGTATGAAAGAAAACGGAAAATCCTTTTCTCCTGATTCATAGGCAATATATGCTTCCAAGGTCACTTCGGTTTTGGTGGCCATATCCTCACGGCTGATACCGAATATCTCGCGCATCTCGCGGATTCGCGCGGCCACCTCCAACAACTTGTCAGCTTCTACGTTTGCCATGTTCATTCCTCCCTTTCGGTTTTGAAAATAAAAAACACCCGTCTCAAACTTCTTTGAGACGGGTGTGAAAATCACACTCGCGGTACCACTCAAATTGCGACCAAAGCCGCCACTCAGGGTCAAACAACCCGTAGACCTTTACGCAGTCGTCACGGGAAACGCCTACTAAAAAATTCTCGTTCGGGTTTCCGGCTCGGAAGTGATGGGCATTTGGGATGCATCGCTGTCGGTTCACACCAGCCACCGACTCTCTGAAAGGACACCGTCCCTGCCGTCTTCGTCACAGCCTTTGATTAAGTTTTGCTCATTATAGCACCGCAAAACTGTGCTGTCAATGGGTTTTTGCAGAAAAAATTTGCTTTTTTACAGGAAATTTTCGCCGCTGTTGACACAATTTGTCGGTCATAAACGATTTGCCATCGCACAAACTACCTTTGCAAACGCAAATGAACGGCGGCCAAAACCGCTTGTAATATTTATGAGGAGTGTAAGAAACCTATGTCTAAGAACAAGAACGTTGTTCCCGAGGCTCGCGAGGGTCTCAACCGTTTCAAGATGGAAGCTGCCAACGAGGTGGGCGTGAACCTGAAACAGGGTTATAACGGCGACCTGACTTCCAAGCAGGCCGGTTCCATCGGTGGCCAGATGGTCAAAAAGATGATCGAGTCTTACGAAAACAGCCTGAAATAAGTTTTCTGACTCAAAAAAGCGGAGGGACACAACCGTGTCTCTCCGCTTGTCTTTTATCACGCTTTACCAAGCTCCACCGTGCGGCGATAGGCGGCGTCGACCGCCGCCATAGCCGCGCCGCGCAAGCCGTTTTCTTCCAACGCGCGCACACCGGCGATGGTGCTGCCTGCGGGGCTGCACACCGCATCCTTGAGCGCGCCGGGATGCATGCTGCTTTCCATCACAAGCGTTGCCGTGCCTTTGAGCGTTTGCGCGGCGTAGAGCAGCGCTTTATCGCGCGGCAAGCCGCACGCCACGCCACCGTCTGCCAGCGCTTCCAGCATCAGGCACACAAATGCAGGGCCACAGCCCGAAACGGCACTACCCGCGTCGATGAGTTTTTCGGGCAACTCATCAAAGCAGCCTGCGGCAGAAAGGCCTTCACGCAGTTGCTCCACACACGCCGCCGACACATTTTCGCTGCGGGTGTAGAGGATCATCCCCTCCCCTGCCTGCACGGGGATGTTGGGCATAATGCGGATAACGGGATAGTCCCCGCCCGCCATACGGCGAATATCCGCAATCGTCAACCCCGCCGCCATGGTCACCAACGTAAAACTGTCCTGTCGGGCGGCAAGCTCGGGCAGAATATCTGCCAGCGTATCTGCCATCATCTGCGGCTTAACGCCCAAAAATAAGAACTGGGCCGTTTGTGCCACGATGCGGTTATCCGCCACCACAGCGCCGACTTCGTCAGCGAGAGCCTGTGCTTTGGCGGTATCTTTATCCGCCAATCGCAACTGATGCGGATCGAGTGTTTTGGCCGCCGCACGCACCAGTGCGCCGCCCATATTGCCTGTGCCGATAAATCCCCAGATATCACTCATCGTTATCGCTCCTTTATCGGGTCTGTCCGTTTCCGCGGACAACATATTTGTAGGTCGTCAACTCGCACAGACCCATCGGGCCGCGTGC
>SVOU01000016.1 GCA_015066215.1 Oscillospiraceae bacterium
TGTTGGTGTGGTTGCAAAGCCACAAGGGAGAATAACGCGTGTTTCACGTGAAACAGGAGTGAGAATATGCTGGACATCAGACGGCTGCAAGAATTGGCGGTTGAGATTGGCGCGCCGCTGACCGACGCACAGGCGGCGCGGCTGGATACCTATGCCGCGTTGTTGGTGGAATGGAACGAGAAAATGAACCTGACCGCCATCACCGCGCCCGACGAGATGCTGGTCAAGCATTTTGCGGATAGCCTGACCGCCGCGCCGTATTTGCCGACGGGCGCGTTCTCGCTCATCGACGTCGGCACGGGCGCGGGTTTTCCCGGCGTGCCGCTGGGTATCCTGCGCCCCGATTGCCAATTGACGCTGCTTGACAGCTTAAATAAGCGGCTGATCTTCCTGGAAGCGCTGTGCGGCGCGGTAGGGGTTGACGCCACCCGCGTACACGCGCGCGCCGAGGAGGGCGGGCAGAAACAGGAGTTGCGCGAGCAATTTGACGTGGCGACCGCGCGCGCGGTGGCGACGCTGCCCGTGCTGTGCGAATATTGTCTGCCGTTTGTCAAGGTGGGCGGCGTATTTTTGGCGCTCAAAGGTCCCGATGCGGACAACGAAGTCGCCGCCGCCGACAACGCGCTCAAAAAATTGGGCGGGCGCGTGCGCGAGGTGGTCGCGCTGACCTTGCCCGACCCCGCAGGCGGCGTTTTGGAGCGGCGGCTGGTGGTGGTCGAAAAAGTTTCGCCAACACCCGCGCTTTTCCCACGCCCTTCGGCGAAAATGGCCAAACAACCGCTATAATAGACTTTTGACGACAACCGTCTTCGACAGGCGGTTGTCTTTTTTTGTGCTATCTTTTGGGTAGTGACAAAAAAGGAGTGAAAAAAGATGTTTGGACGAGAAAAACGGCGTGCAGCCTATCAAAAAGGCGGGACGGTGTGGATGGTGCCCGTGGGGGATATTTTGCCGAACCCCTATCAGCCGCGGCGCTATTTTGACCCCGACAGCATCCGCGAACTGGCGGGGAGTATCCGCGAGAACGGGATATTGAACCCCTTGACCATACGCTGGGAGGACGGACGCCCCGTGTTGATCGCGGGCGAGCGGCGGTTGCGGGCGGCCAAGATGGCAGGGCTTTTGCAGGTGCCGTGCGTGGCGGTGGAGGAGACGCAAGGGGACAGACCCGCGGTGCTGGCGCTGATTGAAAATATGCAGCGGGTGGATATGAACTGCTTTGAGGAAGCGGAAGCGATCGGGCGGCTGTTGTCCACCTATGGACTCACGCAGGCACAGGCGGCCGAGCGGTTGGGATATAGCCAGCCGACGGTGGCGAATAAGTTGCGGCTGCTCAGGTTGCCCGAGAACATACGGCGGCAGATGGTGGGCGCGGGGCTGACCGAGCGGCACGCGCGGGCGTTGTTGCGGCTGGATGAGGAGAAGCAGGCGTGGGTGCTCGATCGCGTGATCGGGGAACAGCTCACGGTGGCGCAGACCGAGCGGCTGGTGGATGCGGTGGTGCGTGGGCAGCCGCCGCGCCGCCCGCCCGTGTGGGCGGTCAGGGACGTGCGGCTATTTCTCAACACGGTGCAAAAGGCGGTGGACGTGATGCGGCAGGCGGGTGTTCCCGCCGAGCTGGAACGGCAGGAACAGGACGATGCCGTGGTGTTTACCATTCGTATACCCTCCTTTTCTTTTGAAAAAAGAAAAGGAGCAAAAGAAAACTAATTTCGCACGGAATTTAGCCTGTGCTTTTGGGAAAGAAAAGGAGCAAAAGAAAACTAATTTCGCACGGAATTTAGCCTGTGCTTTTGGGAAAGAAAAGGAGCAAAAGAAAACTAATTTCGCACGGAATTTAGCCTGTGCTTTTGGGAAAGAAAGAGAGCAAAAGAAAATTAATTTTCACAGGGTTAAAAATCGTGCAATGTAGGGGCGAGCATTGCTCGTCCGTTGGCGCGGAAAATTTCACCGCGGTGCGGACGTCGCTAAGCCCCCGCCCTACAATCCCGCCGCAAGGTGCGCGGGGGAGATGGGGCGCGCAAACGGCGCGTCGAAAATTTGCAGGCGTTTTCCGTCCTCGTTGTAGGGGCGAGTTTCGCTCGTCCGTGTGCGGCGTTATTCCCCTCTCACCCGCTGTCGCGGGAGCTCTCCCAGAGGGAGAGCCTGCGGGACGTCGAGATACCCCAAGGGCACTTCCGATGGGCGCGCCGTCCCCTACAATGTAAATGCGACCTTCCCGCGAGACATTCTTGCCTTCCCCTTGGTGGGGAAGGTGGCACGGCGATAGCCGTGACGGATGAGGGGACAAAACGGCGCGTCGAGGACGTCGCGCCCTACAAATGTAAATGTGACCCGGCGGCGTGACCTTGCCTCCCTTGTGCAAAGGTAGCGAAGCGGCGCGAGCGCAATGAATGACAGTCCGGGGGACTGTCAGAACGCGAGCGTGACCGAGCCGCAGCGAGAGGTGGATTTTGCTGTAAGGCAAAAGACGGAGGGATTGTCAACACGCACTATTAAACAATCCCCCACCCGCTTACGCGGGAGCCCCCTTTACACAAGGGGGCCAGAAATGGGCGGTCGGGGATACCCCAAGGGCACTTCCGATGGGCGCGCCCGCCCCTACAATGTAGCCGCGAGGTGCGCGCCTGCATGCCGCCGCACGCACACAAATCAAAATCACCCCTGTGGTTGTCCACAGGGGTGAAATTATACGCAGGGTTATAATTATACGCCAATATTACTTCTTGGAATGGCGCGTGGGCGGTTCGACGGGCAAAACCTCTTGAAAAACGGCGGTATGGTTGCGGCTGACGGCGCGGTCGATATGCAACGCACCGAAATACCAATGGCGGAAGGTGACCACGTCTTCCAGCACCGACAAGAACACGTGCACGCCGTTTAAGCGGCGGTCGCGTCCGAGCAGGCGCCCACCCGCCTTGCCCGACGGCTCGTGGGTGATGACGAAATCGACGGTGTTATCCGCCGCGACCAGCCGCTCACAAGCGCGGCGCATCTCGGCTTCCGACGGCATCTCCTGTTCCCACCAAGTCCCCGCCTGTTTGCGAAATTCCCGCTCGGGCGCTTCGCTGCCGCCCATCACGAAAAAGGTGCGCCCGTCGATCTCATAGATCTCACCGCGTTGCAGATGAAAAAGGTTCTCGTTGATCTGCCGCGCGGTTCCGCCGTGCCAATCCACCAACGGATAACTTTCCAGCCGATCAAAATTTTCGTGTGCGCCGTCCAAAAATGCGACGGTATATTTCTTTTTGCCCCATTTTTTGAGCAGCTTGGCTTCTGCTTCGTCGCCGTTCCAGATATAGCCGAAATCACCGCAGATAATCAGTGTGTCACCCTTTTTGAGTTTGCGCAAACCGCGGCTCGACAGGCGTTTGGGATCGCCGTGGGTATCGCCTGTGACGTAGACCATAAAAAGACCACCTTTGGGAAAGATTTTCTGAAAAAATTTTGCGTTGCCCGCTTGGAAACGGCAAAGAATAATGCTATAATAACTTCTGTATATATATTATCACAAAAACAGGGGGTTTGTCTATGCGTGCAAAGCGAATTTTTGGGATTTTGGTCGCTGTTTTGTTGGCGGTTTTGCCGATAGTGACCCCCTTGACCGTATCTGCCGCGCGGTCTGACCGTCCGCTTTACGGTATACCGCAAGAAATCGAGCAAAAAATGAACGCCGAAGCCTATCTGCTGGTCAGTCTCGGCACCGATGCCGATGACGACGTGTTGTTGTTCGGTAAAAACTGGAGCGATACCGCGTTGCGGTCGCCTGCGGCGTTGGTGCGGTTGATGGTGGGCGTCTGCGCGATGGAGATGATCGAGGAGCAGGGGTTGTCGCTGGACACCGACACCGGCACGTATCATTCGGGCTGTTTTGATCTGATCGCGGGTACGGGTATTTCGGTGTTGGAGCTGCCCGTGGGTGCGACCCTGACGCTGAAAGATCTGCTCACCGCGACGATGATGCAAACGGCGGGCGATGCCGCCGTCACGCTGGCGGTCACGCTGGCGGGCAGCAACGCCGCCTTCGTGGCGCGTATGAACAAGACTGCCGAGCGTCTCGGTTGCACCGCCACCTCTTTTTCCAACGTGACGGGTCTGGAAGGCGGCGCGCAATATACCAACTGCATTGACCTGTATCGCATTATGCGACAGGCGATGGAATATCCCGAACTCAAAACGATGATGGGCACGGTGGAATATACCGTGCGCTGGCAAGGCGGCAAGAGTATGACCATCGTCAACACCAACGAGCTCATTCGCCCGACCACCCTCAACTATTGCGCGGAATGTGTCGCGGGCAGAACGGGTTATACCTCGGAATCGGGACGTTGCGTGGTGTCGGTGGCACAAAATAACGGCTATGAATATATGGCGGTGGTGTTGGGGTGCCCCGATAAAAACGCACAGGGCGTGGGCGGCTTGCAATATGACGACAGCCGCGCTTTGTATAAATGGGCGTGGGAGCATTTGTCGTATACCACGCTGGTCGCCAAAGGTGAAGTGATCGACCGTATGCCCGTTGGCTTGGCGGCAGAGACCGATTCGGTCACGCTGGTGGCGGCGGATAACGTCGCGATCGTGTTGCCCGCAGGGTTTGACCACAAGACGGTGATCCGCGAGGTGACCCGCGTGGACGGCGTGGATGCGCCGATTGAACGCGGCAAGGTCTACGGCAAACTGACCCTCAAGATCAACCTTGACCAGGTGATCGGCGAGGTGGATCTGGTCGCGTCCGAAGGCGTACAGCGCAGCGCGCTGCTTTATGCGTGGCGTCAGGTGACGGATTTCCTCGCAACGCCGTGGTTTTATATCGCCATCGGCGTGGTGCTGTTGTTGCTGTTTGGCTATATCGTGCTCAACCTGTATTATAACCGCAAACGCCGCAAGAACAACCAACGCCGCGTACGGCAATATAAGTAAATATGCCGCGGGCGGATAATATCCGCCCCTGCGATGTAGCCGCAACCTACCTGCGGCATTCTCGCCTCCCATTGTCAGGGGAGGTGGATTTTGCCGTAGGCAAAAGACGGAGGGGTAGTCGTTATTATCTCTCCCTCACCCACCTACGGCGGGAGCTCCCTCGTCAGAGGGAGCCAAGAACGGCGCGTCGAGACGTCGCGCCCTACAAATTCCTATTTCCACCTAAAAATCAACATCGTAGGGGAGGCGTTTCGCCTCCCGCAGGCTCTCCCTTTGGGAGAGCTCCCGCGACAGCGGGTGAGAGGGGAATGACGGGCGACCACAGTTCGCCCCTACAACGCCCCCGCCATTACCTATTACTTTGAAAGGAGCATCGTCTTATGCCATTGTTGCGTAAATGCGTGCGGTATATTCCGGCGGCTTTGTGTCTGGCTTTGTGCTTGGCGATGCCGTTTTTGATGTTATACGTGGAACAGCAGCTCGAATGGGTGCTGGACGGCGTGACGGGGGCGACGGTGACCGTCACCTATGTGGACGCCGACGGTAAGGAGCGGGTCGCAAAAGATGCGACGGTGCAGTTGGGGTTTGCCGACGCGGTGATTACCACCGCCGACGGCGAGGAGATACAAGTGCCTGCCTCGGCACTTGGCAGACGCCCCGCGCCTGATATGCTGTTTTCCAAAAGCACCCTGATTGCGGTGGTGGCAACCGTTGTCACAGGGAGCTTGCTCACCTTTATGCTCATTCCGTTTAACGCCTATTTGATACAGTTTTCCATCGAACACACCCCCGACGGCAAATTTGCGCCCTTTGAGGTGGCGTAAGCGCGGGAGATATGCGGTGCGCAAACGGCGCGTCGAGGACGCCCGCGAGCGCGACGCCATTCCCTCTCACCCGCTATCGCGGGAGATCTCCCAAAGGGAGAGCCTACGGGACGTCGAGATACCCCAAGGGCACTTCCGATGGGCGCGCCGTCCCCTACAAACCTCGATTTTTGCCTCATCGTGTGTGTTGTAGGGGCGGATATCATTCGCCCGTGGCACCCCAAAAGCGTTGTGCCGATATATAACGAGGCAAAGCATACAATGTCTCGCAAACTCCTTCCGTCATTTGCTTCGCAAATGCCACCTCCCTCTCGGAGGGAGGCAAGAGTGCGTGTATTTGTAGGGGCGACCATTGGTCGTCCGCTCGTGCGGGATTTGTGGCGCGGTGCGGCGGGAGCAAGCCCGCCTCCTGTTGCAACATCGACTCTGTCGTCGTGCATAAATGCACTCGCCAATCGCCGTGTTGCTGCCACTCCTTATTGCTCGCTGCATCCGCCACCGGCGGCGCTCGCAAACGTCCCCCTACAATGCACGGTTTGTTGGTTGTGCTGTTTTGGTTTTCTTTTGCTTACTTTTCTTTCCCAAAAGAAAAGTAAGATTACTTATTACTTTGAAAGGAGTCCCCTGTTATGTCCGAAACGATGGCGTTGACCGATATCGGTACCATCAAAGAGGTGCTTGCGCGCCACGGTTTTACCTTTTCCAAAAAATGGGGGCAAAACTTTCTGATCAACCCGTCAGTCTGCCCGCGTATGGCGGCCGCCAGCGGCGCCGATAAGCAAAGCGGCGTGTTGGAGATCGGTCCCGGCATCGGGGTGCTGACCAAAGAGCTCGCCAAGGTCGCGGGCAAGGTGGTCGCCGTTGAGGTGGACGAGCGTCTGCCCGCCGTGCTCAAAGAGACCCTTGCCGACTATGACAACGTGACGGTGTTGCTCGGTGACGTGCTGAAAGTGGATCTGGCGGCGGTGTTGCGCGAGCAATTCGGCGACCGCCCCGTCGCGGTATGCGCCAACCTGCCGTATTATATCACCTCGCCTATCGTGATGGCGTTGCTCGAAAGCCGTCTGCCCTTTACCTCGCTGACGCTGATGGTGCAAAAGGAAGCCGCTGTGCGGCTGTGTGCCGCCCCCGGCACCCGCGATTGCGGCGCGGTGAGCTTGGCGGTGCAATATTATGCCGAGCCTGAAATTTTGTTTGCGGTGTCGCGCGGCAGTTTTATGCCCGCGCCCAACGTGGACAGCGCGGTCATTCGCCTGAACATACGCAAGAAGCCGCCCTGTACGGTGCGCGACGAGAAGCTGCTGTTTCGCCTGATCCGCGCCGCGTTTGGACAGCGTCGCAAGACCTTGCAAAATGCGCTGGGCGGCGGAGGATTTGACAAGGCGGCAGTGGTCGCCGCGTGTGAGGCGGCGGGACTGCCTGCTACGGCGCGCGCCGAGCAGTTGACGCTCACACAGTTTGCCGCGCTGTGCGACGCGCTGGGTGAGCGGCTATGACGGCGGCGTGGGCGTGGCTGACGGCGGTCAGCCTGTCGGCGGCGGTGATGACCGCGTGGGATAAGCACGCCGCGAAAAAACGGCAACGCCGCTTGCCCGAGCGGGTGCTGTGGCTCACGGCGCTTTGCGGCGGCAGTGCCGCTATGTGGTTGACGATGCAGTTGGTGCGGCACAAGACCCGCCACCGCTCGTTTATGTGGGGGTTGCCTGCGCTGATGGTGGTGCAGGCGGTGGCGTGGATATGCTGG
The DNA here is from genome assembly GCA_015066215.1 of Oscillospiraceae bacterium. Lineage (GTDB taxonomy): Bacteria > Bacillota > Clostridia > Oscillospirales > Acutalibacteraceae > HGM12789. Next base: position 7,489 of record SVOU01000016.1, read on the forward strand.
CTCGCACCCCTGTTTGACCGCTTTGTGTGATACGCGCGGTAATATTTGGGTTGGAATATAACGGATGGTATAATTTAACACCCCTGTCGCGTCCGCGATAGGGGTGTTTTTGCGTTGTGTGGCCGCAAGGTGCGCGGGAGAGGTGGGGTGCGCACCTGCGTTGCGATAAGAATCCCCCAGTCAGCCTTACGGCTGCCAGCCCCCTTTAGGCAAGGGGGCCGAGAATAGTGCGTCGAGACCGTCGCGCCCTACAAAGCACAGCCTAAAACCCTGTGTAAATTTGGTTTTCTTTTGCCTATCCGTTTCCCTTGCGGGAAACGGCGGGCGAACACAGTTCGCCCCCACAATAGCACGGTTTTTAGGTTGTGCTGATTTTTTGCGGGACGTCGAGGACGCCGTCCCCTACAAATCACGGTTTTTAGGTTGTGCAAAATTGGTTTTCTTTTGCTTACTTTTCTTTCCCAAAAGAAAAGTAAGGGACGCGGGAAAGGCGACGAAAAAGGGAGAGGCTTCAAAAAGCCTCTCCCTTTTTGCGCGATCGACAAGGAAACCGATTTATTTATCGCTGCGCGACAGCACCGCCTCATAGCCTGAGGTCATAATAACGGTGTCCGTCCCGACGTGGTAGCGGAAGGCAAAATCGTAGGTGTCAATAAAGCCCCGCGGCACCTCAACCGTTGCGGCGGCATCAAAATACAACTGACGGATACCGTTTTTGTCGGTTTCTTCCTTTTTTTCTACCGTTGCGGTAAAGCCGCTTTCATAGTAAAGTTCACCTTTGGGCGTTTTGCAGACAAGCTTTCCGACTGCCTCGGTCTCGGTCATTTTTTGCAGCGTGACCGTAAAGAGAAATTGATCGCTGTTCTCTATCACGAAGATGTCGCGCCCTCTTCCGTTCCATTCGCCGTGCAGGTTCATCTCGGTGACGGCGACCTCGGCGTTATACGCCGAAACCACCCAGCCGTCGTTTTCATAAATATAGGTCACGTTGACGGTGTTTTTGCTTTTCACTCCGCCGTTGTCGCTTTCAAAAACATATTCATCCTCACAGCGCGACTTAAACCGCCCGTAGCTGCGGCTTTCGGGGTTTTCAAACGCGTCGTCAGGGATGACCACCAACTGTTTATTCTGCCCGTAGTTTTCCAAAACCGTTTGTCTGTCAAGCTCTGCAAGCAACTTGGGGGATTCCACAAAATATTGTGCCGCTTGTCCGACGAGCGTGCCCACCGTCACAAGAAGCACGAGGGTGGTGACTGTTTTTTTGACCGCTCTTTTGAATTTGCCGACGTTGCCGTTATCCAAATAGGCCGAAAGCGTAAAATATTCCGTCTGCGGCGGGTTTTTGAGCATCACGGAGGATTCGATGATGAAATAAATATCCGCCATAATGGGGCCGAGCAGCCAAAAAGCCACCCCTGCCACGATCAGCACCTCAAAGATGAAAAAATAGGGCGGGAACAACAGGGCGTCCAGTTTTTGTATGCCAAGTATCAGGGCGTAGATCGCCACGAGACCCACCAGAAAGCCGAGCACGCTGTGATCGCCGATTTCATAGCGCATCGTGAAGCTGTTGAAATATTCGTGGGTCATGGAGGCACCCACCTGAACGAATTTTCTGATGATCAGATAGATCGCCAGAAATATCAAGGAGACCCAAAACGACTTGGTCAAAAAGACGCAGGCTGCCGCAAAAACAGCCAGAATGACGGCCGTTTTAATAATGCACACCTTGCGTGCTGATGCCAGTTCCTTCAAAAAGCCGCGCGAAGAAAGCACGTCTTCCTGCGCCTGTTCTTGGGGCTTCGCCCCGTTAAAATGCTGATCTTTCATAAAAAACGTCCTTTCTCCGACCAAGGCCGTCGGATATATTTTTGCCGTCGTCCCCTGCCCGTTTGGGCGCGGGGCTTATTTGTGATACCGCCCGCCGGATTGGATCTGGGCGGCGCGATAGAGCTGTTCGAGCATCATCACGCGGGCGAGCTGATGCGGGAAGGTCATCGGGGACATCGACAGCCGCCACGCGGCGCGCGCTTTGACTTCGTCGGACAATCCCCACGAGCCGCCGATGACGACGGCGAGATGACTTTTGCCGCCCACCGCCAGCTGTTCGAGCTGCGCGGCGAGCTGCGGCGAGCTTATCGGCTTGCCCTCGATGCACAACGCCATCACCGCGCTGTCGGCGGGGATCTTCGCGAGGATACGCTTGCCCTCTGCCGCCAACACCTGTGCAATCTGTGCCGCCGACGGATTTTCGGGCGCGCGCTCTTCCGCGATCTCCACCACCTGTGCGCGGCAAAACGCGCCGAGGCGTTTGATATATTCGTCACAGGCGTCGCGCCAATAGCGCTCTTTGAGCGAGCCGACGCAGATAAGTGATACGTTGAGCATCAGAAAATCGTCACCCCTTCGCACGCGACGGGCGCCGCGACCTTCAAAATACAATCCACGTCCAGCTTTGCCCCCGCCGACACCAGCGATGCCGCCGCCGTCTGATAGGCAAGGCGCGGGTCGTTGTTTTGCTCACTTAAATGCGCGAGCGTAAACCGCGTGCAACCCTGTTTGAGCAACGTGGGCAACAGCATAGCGCAATCGGTGTTGGACAGATGCCCGTGCGGGGAAGCAATACGCTTTTTGAGCTGATACGGATAGGGCCCGTGCCAGAGCATATCCATGTCGTGGTTGGATTCAATATAGACGTAGTCGCAACGGCGCAAGGCGGCGAGTGCTTCGGGCGTCATCACGCCTGTGTCGGTGCAGACCGCCGCCGACCGCTCGCCCACCATATCAATGCGAAAGCCGCAGCTTTCACGGCTGTCGTGTGAGGTGGCAAAATTTTGCACCTGCAGATCGCCCACGGTGAATTTACCCGTCAGTGCCATCAACGGCGTGGACGGGTGGATGAGGTCTTTTTGCAACAGATATTCCATCGTGCCGCGGGTGGCGCACACCGTCCAGCCGTAGCGTTTGGTCAGCACCTTCAGCCCCGCAATATGGTCGATATGTTCGTGGGTGATGAGGATAGCTTTGATGTAAGAGGGCGGGATGCCGCGCTCGCGTAGAGCGGTGTCGATGCGGCGCGCGCTCACGCCGACGTCGACCAGCACGCCTTCGGTCGCCGAGCCGATCACGACGCAGTTGCCGCTGCTGCCGCTGAATAAGGGGTAAAATCGAGCCATATTGCACTCCTTGATTATACGAATAGTATTATTATGGGGTTGATATAACTATTGGTATTGGTTTTGCGAGGGTGAGGGGAATAACGGGCGAACACAGTTCGCCCCTACAAGGTAAATGTGACCTGCCTGCGAGATTTGTAGGGGACGGCGCCCTCGACGTCCCGTAGGCTCTCCCTCTGGGAGAGCTCCCGCGGCAGCGGGTGAGAGGGGAATACCGGCGCGTCGCGGACGCCCGAAGGAAGTGCCCTTGGGGTGCGTCGCGCCCTACAATGTAGCCGCAAGGCGTGTTGGAGAGGTTGGGCGTGCAAACAGACGAGCGATGCTCGCCCCTACAAATGCAATCCACTCACGCGAATGCCAAACGCACTTCGAGCAACACGCCCAAAAAGGCGGCTTGCCCCGTTTCAAACGCGTTGGCGGGCACCAGCCGCGGGGTATAATCGGGATTTTCGGGCATCAGCCAAACGCCTTCGGGGGCGAATTTTACCCGTTTGAGGGTGACGTCTTCGCCGTCCAGCAAGCACGCGGCGATCTGTCCGTCCCGCGGCGTTTGTTGCCGCAGTACTGCAATCGCATCGGGCAAAATCCCCGCCCCGATCATACTGTCACCCTTGACCCGCAACGCAAACAGCCGCTCGTCGGGGGCTTGTGACGCGGGGATCCAATCGACGATATGTTGTTGCGCGATGAGCGGCGCACCGGCGGCAATATTGCCGAGCAGCGGAATATGCCCCGCCGCGGGTGGCGGCGACATAATCAGATTTTGTGACATCACCGCCGCCGCCGAGCTCCATCGCAGGGGCGGCATATTCGCCCACATCCGACGCGGCGCGGGATAGCGCATACGCGCGAGGGCGATCTCCTCTGCCGTCAGCCAGGTTTCGGGCGGGCAGGTGGCAAGGGCTTGTCCGAAAAAGGCGGGCGGAATGGGATGGTCGGGCGCAAAATCGCTGTCGCGCAGACTTTGGGAAAAGAGCGCGGACAGCCAATCCACCAGCGCGTCACGCCGCTCGTCTGCACGGTCGGCGTGCAAAAGCGTATCTTGCGCGGCGGCTATTTTTTGGCGGCACAGCGCCTCGTGCCAGCAAAAGCCGTGTTTGGCGGCGGCCGCCAGCAGACGGGCGTGATGTTGCGCGTGGTCAGCGCCGCCGCGCCCGCAAAGCGGACAGGGGTTGAGCGTTTCGCCCAGCAGATAGGCGGGCGGCACCGCGAGATAGTCCGCAATTTTGTTGAGGGTCACCTGACGCGGGGAAAAGCCTTCCTTTTTCCAAAAGGTGACGGTGGCGCGGTTGATACCCATACGATCGGCTGCCCGCGACGGTGATTCGCCGCGCAAACGACATAATTCTTCATAAATCGCGTAGAACATAGGCTACCTCCGAAAAAATGGGGTAAAAGTTTAAGAAATTAAACAAAACTACTTGAACGGGACGTTTTGGGGTGGTATACTACGGTCAAGAAACGAACAAATGTTCCGAAAATTGTGAACGGCGTTCGATTTTTGGGGGAACGATGCGGGGGGGAATAACGGCGTTTTGGCGTCCCGTAGGCTCTCCCTCTGGGAGAACTCCCGCGGCAGCGGGTGAGAGGGGAATGACGGCGCGTCGAGGACGTCGCGCCCTACAAATGTAGCCGCGAGGTGCGCGGGAGAGACGGCGCGCAAACGGGCGAACACAGTTCGCCCCTACAAGGTAAATGTGACCTGCCTGCGAGATTTGTAGGACCGGCGCGCCCATCGGAAGTGCCCTTGGGGTATCCCCGACGGTCCGCCCCAATAGCACAACCCTACAAACCGCGCAACGTAGGGGACGGCGCCCTCGACGTCCCGTAGGCTCTCCCTCTGGGAGAGCTCCCGCGGTAGCGGGTGAGAGGGGAATAACGGCGCAGCGAGAATTTGCAGGCGTTTTCCGTCTGCATTGTAGGGGCGACCATTGGTCGCCCGCGGGCGTGGAAAATTTCACCGCGGTGCGGCGGGAGCAAGCTCGCCTCCTGTTGCAACATCGACTCTGTCGTCGTGCATAAATGCACTCGCCAATCGCCGTGTTGCTGCCACTCCTTATTGCTCGCTGCATCCGCCACCGGCGGCGCTCGCAAACGTCCCCCTACAATATAGCCGCAAGGTGCGTGGGAGATCCCCGCGCGGCGGGGGGCGTTACATATATCACCACTATATCACAAAAGTTTAAGAAATACAACAAAATTGTCAAAAACCTGCGTGGCGGGGGAGAAAAGGAGAAACGCGATGACAAATAGGGCAACCACAACAACGATGTCTACCGTGCCTGTGGCGGGAGCGAAAACAACTGCGCCGAAAACGAGCGCGGCGGGGGCGACGATATCTGCTACGCCTGTGGCGGCGGGGGCGACCGCCGACGAGCGGTGGGAGATGACGGATTTTGAGATCGGGCGGGCGTATCGCTTGGCAAAGGATCCCGAGATGATGATCGACATTCTGGCGGACTTGAACGCGGTCAGCCGCCGCAAAATGCGACGCAAGATGGTGGCGCTGGGGCTCATTCCCGCCAAACGCCAAGGCGCCAAAAGCGGCAGTCATTGGTCGGCAGAGGAAGACAAGCTACTCGAACGTGCGATGGAGGAGGGCTGTTCCTTTGCGGCGGCCGCCGCCCGCCTTGCGGGGCGGTCGGTCAAGAGCGTGCGCAACCGCTGGGAGCGGTTGCAGGCGGAGTTTTTATCCGCACGAAAGGCGGCGGGATTATGACGGTGGGCGAACTGATGACTGCCGCCGCCACGTTGCCCGCCACCGCCTCGGTCAACCTGTTGGTGCCGACGGACGGCGGCGAGGAATGGCGCGAGGCACAAGAGGCACACCCCGACCGCGAACTGGTGGGGCTTTGTTGGCACGATAGCCTGACCGTGGTGGTGGGAAGCGAGGTGTGCTGATGGAACGGCTTAAAAAATTGACGGCGGCACAGGCAGAAGCGGCGGTGACGGCGGCACGGCAATACGCCGTCGAAAAGGGGGTGCCGCTCACGCTGGAACGCGTAGCGGCGCAGTTGGGCGTCAGCCGCGAGGACGTGCGGCGTTGGGCGACCGCGCCGCCCACGGGACGCCGTCATCAAAAAACCGCCGCGCTGTTAAAACAGGTCTATCTCGATTGCAACGCCGACCTCATCGACGAGCTGATGGCGTGCAAAAGCAGTCACGGCGGCGCATTATTGCTGGCGAAAAACGATTTCGGCTACACCGACAAGGGCGAAGTGACCGTCGGGTTCGTACCCGTACAATTCATAGGCGAGGACAGAATGGAGGACTGAAAACGGTGCGGCAAGTGGCTATCAACCGCATAGTCGGGCGCGGCTACGGCGCGTTTTGGCGCAGCCGTCACCGCTATCGCGTGCTCAAAGGCGGCAAAGCGTCCAAAAAATCCACCACCACCGCGCTGTGGTATATCTATCACCTGATGAAATATCCCGAGGCGAACCTGTTGGTGGTGCGCAACACCTACGCCACCCACGCCGACAGCACGATGGCGCAGCTCAAATGGGCGATACGAAAGCTGGGGGTGGAGGACTTGTGGCGCGCGACGGTGGCGCCGCTGGAATTGCGCTACCTGCCGACGGGACAGCGCATTTTATTTCGCGGGATGGACGACCCCGATAAGCTCGCGTCCACCACCGTCGAGCAAGGGGTGCTTTGCTGGGTGTGGGTGGAGGAGGCGTTTGAAATTGCCGACGAGGAGGGCTTTAACCGCCTTGACCTGTCGGTGCCGCGCGGCGAAGTGCCGGCGGGGCTGTTTAAGCAGACGACGCTCACCTTTAACCCGTGGAGCCGCTACCATTGGCTGAAAAAGCGGTTTTTTGATACGCCGTCGCCCGACGTCGCGACGTTTACCACCGATTATCGGTGCAACGAGTTTTTGGACGACACCGACCGCGCGATCTACGAGCGGATGCGGGTGGAGGAGCCGACGCGCTATCGCGTGGCGGGACTGGGCGACTGGGGCGTGGACACGGGACTTATCTTCACCCGCTGGGAAGTGGCGGATTTTGACGCGGCGGCGTTGCCGACGGGGTTTCGGCGGGTGTATGGGCTGGACTATGGATACAGCAACGACCCGACGGCGTTTATCGCGGCGGCGGTGGACGAGGGGGATAAGCGGCTGTATATTTTCGACGAGCATTACGGCTATGCGATGCTCAATCGCGATATTGCGGCGATGCTCAAAGAAAAAGGGGTGGCAAAGGAGCGGATTCGCGCCGATGCCGCCGAGCCGAAGTCTAACGAGGAGTTGCGCAGGCTCGGCATCGGGCGTATCGTGGCGGCGGCAAAAGGCCCCGACAGCGTGCGGGCGGGCATCGACCGCCTGCAAAGCTATCGTTTCGTGGTGCATCCGCGGTGCGTGCATACCAAACAAGAGTTGGAATGTTATTGCTGGGAAACGGGGCGTGACGGCGCGGGGCAAAATCGTCCGCGCGACAGGGATAATCACCTGATGGATGCGCTGCGCTATGCGATGGAGGATGCCCGTACCCGCGACAGCGTGAGTTTGGGCAGATTCAAACGCGGTATCACCGCCGCCGACGTGTACGGCGGCTGGGAATAAAGAAAGGAGATAGGATATGCAAGAGATGTTGTGGGGACTTTTGGGGGCGCTCGTGGGGTTGCTGTTGTGGCACGGCGGGGCACTGTTTGGCGGCAAGGAGAAAGAGCCGACGCCGCCGCGTGATGCGGTGACCTTGCCGCCCGAGGAGCAGGCGGCGGTGCAAAAGGCGCTCAGAGAGCGGTACAATTTCCTCAATTTTGAGGGCGATGAGATGAAGTGAGGGGGGAGGGGGAGATAGGGCGCGCTAACGGCGCGGTGGGAGCAAGCCCCCGCCCTACGGTGTAGCCGCAAGGTCAATACGCAATTTCCACCGTGTTTGCGCTGCGTAAAAATCGAGATTTGTAGGGGAGGGGTTTCCCCTCCCGCCGCCGTCGGCAGACGGCGTTTCATAGGCTCCCTTGTGTAAAGGGAGGCTTCGGGCGGGGCAACCCCGCCCCTACGAATGTTTTTGCAACCTACCAATGTGACCGTAGGGGAGGGGTCTCCCCTCCCGCAACCGTGCATTTTATCACAACCAATTCCAAACCAAAAAACCGAAAGGAGATATTGAATGGACACAGAAAGACAAGTATCGGAGATCTTTTCACAGTACGAGAGCGGGGTCGCCTATAAAAACGGGCTTGGCAAACGCGGGCTTTACCGCCAAAACCGCATCAACGAACGGTTTTATGCGGGCGACCAATGGTACGGCGCGCATTGCGGCGAGACCCGCCCGCTGGTACGCCACAACCTCATCAAGCGTATCGGCGACTACAAAATGGCGATGGTCGGCTCAAATCCCGTGTCGGTACAATTTGCCGCCGACGGCGTGGATGCGACCGTCGCGATGGGCGAAGAAGTACGCCGCTCGCGTGCCGCCTATTGCGCGGGTGAAAAGGACGCACTCACCTTTGACGGCGACGGCGCGATGCAAATTAACAGCGTGATGACCGCGCTTTCCGACTATTTCAAGGTGACCGCCGAGCGGCTCAAACTGCCGATGTTGCAGGACGAGCTGCTCAAAAAGGCGTATCAGACGGGCACGGGCGTGCTGTATACCTATTGGGACAGCCGCGTGCGCACGGGGCTTTTTGCCGACGAGGCGAAAACCCGCCCCATCACGGGCGATATCGCCTGCGAGGTGCTGGATATCGAAAACGTCTATTTCGGCGACCCGACCGAGGCGGACGTACAGGCGCAGCCCTATATCTTGCTGGTGCGCCGCGAAAGCGTCGAGGCGCTGAGAAGGCAGGCGCGCCGCTATCACCGCCCGCAGGCGGAGATCGACGCCATCAAGGCGGACAAGGACACAGGCTTTATGGCGGGTGACCGCGCCGCCGACGAGCCGCGCGACGCGGATAAAGCCACCGTCATCACCAAGCTGTGGAAAGAGTGGAACGAGGACGGCACGGGCTTTGCGGTCAAGGCGGTCACCGTCTGCAAGGGCGCCGTGGTGCGCCCCGCGTGGGAGTTGGGCGTGCGCCTGTATCCCTTGGCGGTGTTCCGCTGGGAAAGCCGCGCCAACTGCGCCTACGGCGACAGCGAGGTGACCTTCCTCATCCCCAACCAGATCGCCATCAACCGTATGCTCACCGCGGGCGTGTGGGCGGTGATGAATATGGGTATGCCCATTATGGTGGTCAACGGCGACGTGGTGACGGGGGACGTGTCCAACGACCCCGGTCAGGTGCTGAAAGTTTACGGCGGTGCCGAGGACGTGTCGGCGGCGGTTCGCTACGTCAACCCGCCCGCCTTTTCGAGCGAGGCTGACCGTATGATCTGGTCGCTTATCGACAACACGCTCACCCAGTCGGGTGCCAACGACGCCGCGCTGGGCGACGTCGCGCCCAACAACACCTCGGCTATTTTGGCGGTGCGTGAGGCGGCGTCCTTGCCGATGCAGCTGGTCAAAGCGCGCTACTACGCCTTTTATGAAGAGGTCGCGCGCATTTGGGCGGAGTTTTGGGTCACGCAATACGGCGCACGCGCGCTCAAAATGCGCGACGAGAGCGGCACGTGGTATTTCCCGTTTGACGGCGCGCGCTATCGCGACCTGCTCATCACCGCGCGTGTGGACGTGGGCGCGGCCACCGTGTGGAGCGAGAGCCAGTGCGTGCAAACGCTCGACAGCCTGCTCGAACGCGGCGTGCTGACGGTGGAGCAATACTTAAAGCGCCTGCCCAAAGGGCTGGTGCCTGATTTGGAGGGATTGCGGCGCGATGCCGCCGATAACCCTGCCGCCGAGCTGATCGACGGCGTTATAGAGGAGGTGGCGGCGGTTGATGCTTGACGAGATGCAAGGCGCGTCCCCTATGGCGGACGAGCCCCAGACCCTGTCGGAAAACGCCGCCGTGTCCCCGTCGCCGGAGGGATCGACGGGCCACGAGGGACTGACGGTGGTGTTTAACCGCCAACCGCGCCACCTGTCCTCGCAGGAGGCGGTCAGTTATGCCCAGCAAGGGCTCAAATGGGAGCAGTTTGCACCGCAATATCGCAAGCTGCGCTTTTTGGGCGAAGCCTTGGGCGGTAACGTGACCGATATGGTCGACGGCTTGCTCGCCGCCTGGGAACAGGGCGAGTGGGAAAAGCTGCTCGAGCAAAATCCTGACAACTCTGCCGAAGCGGCGCGCCTGTTTGCCGCCGCCAAGCAGGAGCGTGAGGCGCTTTGGGGCGCAAGTCCCAAAACGCCCAGCGAAGAAGAACGGCTGGCAGGCGAATATGCGGCGCTGCTCAGGGAGATCCCCGATGCGCCCGCGTTTTGTGATCTGCCGCCGTCCGTGATGGCAATCGCCGAGGAGGAACAGATCGGGCTGCTCGACGCCTTTTTGCGTCACCGCTTTCGCGAGGAGCGCCGCTGTGCGCAGGCGGCGGCAGATGCCGCACGCGCTGCCGAAGCGGCAACAGGCTCGCAAAAGTCAGCCCCCCTCTCACCCGATACCGCGGGCGAGGCTTTTAGGCGTGCGCTGATGCAACATCTGTAAGTGATATTTTTGAGGAGGAGTTTTTATTATGGCTATCAATACCTTGACGCTGGCGCAGAATATGACCGATGCGCTGGAAAAAGTGATCGTGCAAAAGCCCGTCACCGGCTTTTTTGCGGATAACGCCTTGCAGGCGAAATTCGTGGGCGCCAACACGGTGCTGATCCCCGATATGGATATGTCGGGTCTTGGTGACTATGACCGCGATACCGGCTTTGTGCAGGGCTCCGTGACCATCGGTCGCACCCCTTACACCCTGTCTATGGATCGCGGCCGCACCTTCCAGATCGACGCGCAGGACGAGGACGAGAGCGGTATTCCCTCTCTCGCAGGCGAGGTGTCGGGCGAATTCGTCCGCACCAAGGTCTGCCCCGAGATCGACGCTTACTGCCTGTCTAAGCTCGCGGGCTTTGCCGCCGGCAAGAGCCAGACGGTTTCTGCCGAGGGAGAACTGACCGAGGACGTCTACAATATGTTCCTGCGTGCGGTTTCCAAGGCGCAGGCGGCTGTCGGCTACGACGAGGAGCTGGTGTGCTTCGTGGACGCTACCGTCTACGACGCGTTGCAGGCTTCCCCTGCTTTTGAACGTCACATCGCGGTCAATGAGTTTAAGAAGGGCGATCTCAACCTGACCGTACGCTCTATCAACGGCGTGGCGATTCTGCCCGTGCCCGATTCCCGTATGAAGACCGCCTACGATTTCCTCGACGGCACCACTTCGGGTCAGACCGACGGCGGTTTTGCTCCCACGGGTGCGGCCAAGAGCATCGGTATGCTCGTTTGCCCTAAGCGCGCCGCTTCTTTGGTGCGCAAGACCGACACCGTGCGTATCTTCGAACCGTCCAAGAACCCCAACGCCGACGCGTGGAAGATCGACTACCGCGTGTATTACGACCTGCTGCTCAAAAAGAGCATGCAGGACGGCATCGTTGCCTACACCTATTAAGTAAAGGTTAGGGGGCGTGGGCATCCACGCCCCCTTTTGACAACGGAAGGATAGTTGGGGCGCACGTGTGTGGGACATCGCCCTCTCAGTCGGCTTCGCCGCCAGCTCTCCCAAAGGGAGAGCCTATGCGGCTGCCAGCCCCCTTTAGGCAAGGGGGCCAAGAAATCGAAGCCGAGAGGTGCGTGTGGGGAGCCAAGAACGACGCGTCCCGACTGTCAAGCAAACGAAAAAGGAGGAAAGACACATGGTGTTAATAGGAGAGGTCGCCCTTATGCGCGCCATCGCGCTTATGGGCGTGTTGCCGGGTGACAGCGGCGGTCAGCCGTATCAGATGCTGCGTGCCCACAGCGGCACGGCGGTCACGAGCATCGTGGAGGAGTTATATTTACAGGAAAACGGAAAGCCCTTTGACGGTTCCGTCAATCTTGCCGACCCGTTGCCGCTATCCGAAACCGCGGCAAATATCGTGCTGCCCTTTGGCGTCGCGATGATGCTTGCGGCGGCAGTGGGGGACACCGCACAGGAAAACTATTTCCGCGGGATGTATCGGCAAAAGCGGGGCTTGCTCACGCATTTTGCTCCGAAGCCTGACCGTCTGCCTGTGAGCGAAGGCTGTTGAGAGGGGGTAGACTTTTGGGTGTGACCAATTCAAACGAGCAGAGCTTCCGTTTTCGCCTGCCGCCGCCCGCGGGGGGACTTGACCTGTCTGCCCCGCCCGAAGCGATGGAGACCGACCGCCTGTCGGACAGCGAAAACCTCTGGTGGTCGCGCGGCAAGCTGCGCACCCGTCCGGGGCTGTCTACGAACAACCAAAGACGGCTTGTCACCACACCGATGCCCGAGGGATATTTCGTTTACGGCGGTATCCACACCACGGGCACGGCCGTCAAGGACAAAGACGGCAACCCGCTGGTGTGGGAGCACTATAAATTTGGCACCACCGAGTATCTGTATCCGTTTTATATCGACGAAAACGGAGCGGAAGTCCCGCTCGAGGATGATGACGGCGAGCCAATGCAGCATTTTCAAAACAGCTCTATGCTCGTCGCGAACAACGAGGCGGGCAAGCCGCTGTTTTTCACCGCTGACGGCATATTCAGCAACACGGGCGAGAGTATGAGCGGGCGGTGGACAAACGTGGAGGAGTTTTGCCACGTGCCGCTGATGCTGGTGGGCGGCATCGGCACCAACGTCAAAAACAGCGAATATGCCGAGGGCACGCTGTTTCAGGCGAAAAACTGCCTGACGCCGCGCTTTCAGGCGCAATATACCACCGACGGCAAGGGCATCTATTTTTATCTGCCGCAAAAGCGGTTGGACGCGGAGGACGTCGTCGTGCGGTATACCGACGGCGCGGGTCAGGAGCACACCTACACCGTGCCGTACGACGACACGGTATCCCCCTTTGCGAACGGCAAGAGACTGGCGGTGGACCGCGTGGCGGGCTGTGTGTGGTTTGAGAACATAAACGCCGTCCCGATGGCGTTGAGCGCAGACACGCGCGGCGGCAACCTGACGGTGGAAGCGCAAAAAACCGACGCGCGTGCGCGTGAAAAGATACTCGGTATGCGGCTGGCGTGCTGGTTCGGCGGCGACAGCGGCGGCGGAGAAAAGGGTGCGCGCCTGTTTTTGGCGGGCAACCCCGACTATCCCCATATGCTGTGCTGGAGCGATACCAACAACGCCCTCTATTTTCCCGAGAGCAACTTTGCCTATATCGGCGACGCCACCCAAAGCATCACCGCGCTGGCAAAGCAGGAGGATATGCTGGTGATCTTCAAGGAGCGGGAGATGTACGCCGCCACCTACACCGCGCAAAGCGTATCCGAAAGGGCGTTTTTGGACGGCGAGGTCGGGGAGGTGACGGCGGTGACGGCATCGCTGCCGATCACGCCGCTGTCGGCGGAGATCGGCTGTGACTGCCCCGAAACGATCGCGCTTTGCCACAACCGTCTGGTTTGGGCGCACAGTCAGGAGGGCGTCTTTACGCTGCTGTCGCAAAACCCTTACAGCACCCGCAACATCCGCCCGCTGTCCGCGCCGATAGACGCGGGGCTGAAAAGTTTGCCCGCCG
>SVOU01000017.1 GCA_015066215.1 Oscillospiraceae bacterium
GCATACTTTTCGCCACCGCCTCGGCGCCCGTGATGCGCCCGCCCAAACGGGTGAGCAGCACGGTCAGCGCCATCACGATGCGGTGATCGTTATGTCCGCAAAGCGGCTCTGTGGGCGCGTGCAGATCGTGGGGATAGACCACCACGCTGTCCTCATGCACCGTTACCGCCACGCCGCATTTGGCAAGCTCCTGCGCCATAGCCTCGGCGCGATCGCTCTCTTTAAGTTTCAAGCGGCGCGTGCCTGTAAACACACCGCCGCTGCGTGCCGCCGCCACCGCGAACAAAACGGGGCCCAAATCGGGGCAATCCGCGATATGCAGAGTAGGGGTGCCGCGCTCCAGTAAGGAAAAAAAGCGGCTGTACACTTTGTCGCCCTGCAAACTGTTCTCATTCAGCCCGTTCACGGTAATATCCGAGCCCAAGGTGTTGAGCGCGGCAAAAAAGGCAGCGTTGGAATAGTCCCCCTCCACCGTGGTGTCGATCGGGTGATAGGTCTGACCGCCCGCCACGAACAGCGTGCGCTCATCCTTCCAAGAAATCGCAATACCCACCTGCGCTAACGCCTGAATGGTCATATCAATATAAGAGCAGCTCTCCACGGGCGGCAACAGTTGAATGGTGCTGTCACCGTCAAGCAAAGGCAGAGCAAACAGCAAGCCGCTGATAAACTGGCTGCTGATGTTGCCTTTGATACGAAAATGTCCGCTTGTGAGCTTTCCACCGACCTGCAAAGCGCCTGTTGACGGCGCAAACAGCAGCCCTTGGCGGTTGCAGATCTCTTCATAGACCCCCAGCGGGCGCGAAAACAGCTTTTCGCTGCCGCAAAGGTGGGTGTTCACACCGTTGAGCAAGCAAAGCGGGATGAAAAAGCGCAACGTACTGCCGCTTTCGCGACAGGGCAATGTCCGCTCGCCCGACGGCTTGCGGGGATCGACGCCCCAGATGGTGACGGTGTCTTTCTCCCATTCCCAACGCGCGCCCAAAGCCGCAAGGCAATCGAGCGTGGCGCGCATATCCTCCGACGGCGCAATGCCGCGGATAACGCTTTTTCCTTGCGCCAGACCGCCGCCGATCAGCAGGCGGTGCGCCATACTTTTGGAGGGCGGCGCGGTCATCACGCCTGTTGCCGTTTTGGCAACGATCTCCACATTCATTGGCCGCACTCCTTTTTCAGCAGATCCATCGCTTCAAGATAGCCGTCGGTGCCGTGTCCCGCAATGGTGGCGATACACGCGGCGCGGATATAGCTCACGCTACGAAACGCCTCACGCTTGGACACATCGGAGATATGCACCTCCACCGTCGGCACGCCGACTGCTTTGACGGCGTCCAAAATCGCGACGCTGGTGTGGGTATAGGCGGCGGGGTTGATGACGATACCGTCACAATGTTGCCACGCGCCTTGGATGGCATCCACGAGACCGCCCTCGCAGTTCGACTGCATAATTTCCACTTCCACACCGATTTTTGCGGCGTGAGCCTCGATCTTGGCGACCAGATCCGCGTAGGTCTCGTGACCGTAGATGTTCGGCTCGCGAATACCCAGCATATTTAAGTTAGGGCCGTTAATCACCCGAATAATCATCACAAAAATCCCCTTTTACAGCGTTTGCCACTTCTTCTACCGTACCGTCGGCGGATATGCGCTTATCGCAGCAGCGGCAATAGATATCGTAGCGTTCTTCATACCGCCGACGCAACGCCTCACGGTCGGACGCCGTCGGGCGGTCGTCCGTCGGGCAAAGCATGTCGAGCGGTCTGTCCAGAAAATACAGGCGACCGTTTTGGCGTAAGTATTGCACGTTTTCCTCGCGCAAGACAGCACCGCCGCCCGTGGCGATCACACAGCCCGTGCGCATCGCCACCTGCTTTAGTACGCGGCTTTCGCGGTCGCGAAACGCCGCCTCGCCCTCGTTTTGAAATATCTCGGTGATGGCACAGCCCGCATCCTTGACGATCTCCTCGTCCAAGTCCACAAAGGGGCGGTCGAGCATAGCCGCCAGCCGCTTGCCGACGGTGGATTTGCCGCTCGCGGGCATACCCGTCAGCACGATATTTTCCTTACTCCGCCAAACCGCAGAGCAGATCTCTTTTGCCCGCGCGGCGGATATCGGCGTGTCAAAAAAGTGTTCCGCCGCCAAAACCGCCTGAAAGGCGAGCATAAACAGTCCGTTTTTCACCCTCACGCCTTGTTGGGCCGCTCGTTGTGTCAGCCGCGTACGCAAGGGATTATAAACAGCGTCCACCACACCCTCCAACTGCGAAAACAACAGCGGATCGATCGCCATCGTTTCGGGATGGGGAAACATACCGCAGGGGGTGGTGTTGACAAGCACCTGCGCGTCCGTGTGGGCGTCCAGCGCCTGCTCATACGATATTTGTCCCTCTGCGGGGTGACGGCTGACGGTAAGCACCTGTTTGGCGCCAAGCTCGGCACACACCGCCTGTGCGGTGTGCGCTGTGCCGCCGCTGCCGAGAATAAGCACTTTTTTATCCTTGACGGTGATACCCGCGCTTTCGATCAGCGCGGTCATACCGCCAAAATCGGTATTGTAGCCATAGAGCTTGCCGCCACGGTTGACCACCGTGTTGACCGCACCGATCGTCAAAGCCTCTTTGCTGATCTCGTCAAGATACGGCATCACCGTCTGTTTATACGGTATCGTCACGTTGATCGCCCGAAAATCCCGCTTTTCCAAAAACGGACCTACCTCCTCGGGCGTCAGCTCGCGCAATTCGTAGGTATAATCGCCGATAAGTTTGTGTATCTCGGGCGAAAAACTGTGGGGCAGGTGTTCGCCGATCAATCCACATTCCATAGGTCAGCCTCCCAAACAATCGGTTCCAAAACGCAACGCCAACAGGTCGCAAAGTGCCAGTGCCGCGGCGCTGTCCACCACCACACGCGCCCGATGCACGATACAGGGGTCGTGACGACCGCCCGCTTGCAGTTCACAGGGCTCTTTGGCGGCAAAATCCACCGTCTGCTGCGGCTTGTGAATGGTGGGGGTCGGCTTGATGCCACAGCTGAACCGCAAGGTGCCGCCGTTGGTGATGCCGCCGTTGATACCGCCGTTATGATTACCGGTGGGGCGGATTTGTCCGTCCACTACCGCAAAGCCGTCGTTGGCTTCGCTGCCGCGCATATCCGAAAGCGCAAAGCCATCGCCGAACTCCACACCCTTGACGGCGGGGATCGCATACAAAATATGCGCCAGCACGCTTTCGACGCTGTCAAACCACGGCTCGCCCACACCCGCGGGCATACCCGTCACCACCGTTTCCAGCACGCCGCCGACACTGTCGCCGTCGGCTTTGGCCGCGCGGATAGCTGCTTGCATCTGCTCGCCCGCTTGCGTGTCCAGCACCGCAAAGGTGCTGTTGTTGAGCTGTGCCATATCTGCCGTCAAATCTCCGAAGGGGCGGTCAGAAACGCCGCCGCAACGGGCAATATGGGTGGCGATGCGGATATCTCTGCGCGCGAGTGCGGTCAACGCAATCGCACCCGCCGCCACCAAAGCGGCGGTGATACGCCCGCTGAAATGACCGCCGCCGCGATAGTCCTGATAGCCGTGATATTTGCACTGCGCGGTATAATCGGCGTGACCCGGACGCGCCACGGTGGACATCGCCTTATAGTCCTGTGAGCGGGTATTTTGATTGCGGATAAGCAACGTGATGGGCGTGCCGGTCGTGACACCGTTAAACACGCCGCTGAGTATCTCCACCTCGTCTGCCTCGTGACGCGGCGTGGAAATATCCCCCACCGCCTGCCGTTTTTGCATCTGGGATGCGATATAGTCCCTGTCAACAGGGACACCGGGGGCAATCCCCGCCAGAATGGCGGTGATGGCCTCGCCGTGACTCTCACCTGCGATGGTGAGCGTCACACTCTGTCCGAAGGTGCTTTTCATCCGTAATACGCCTCCATACGTGCAGTCAGCTGCGCGGGCGTCCATTTTTCCAGCGCGTAGCTTCCCACGGTTGAAACGGTCACCACCGTCACGGTGTTGCCGCTGTATTTCTTATCGTGTGCCGCCGCTTGCATCAATGCGGCAGCGTTGCCCGCATAGTCGGTGGGCAGGTTGAGCTTTTTGAGTACGGGCAACAAACGCGCACGCACCGCGTCGCTACACATCGGCAACATACCCAGCGCGACGCACTCGCCGTGATAGAAGGTCGAAAGTCCCGTTGTACTTTCGATCGCGTGACCGACGGTGTGACCGAAATTCAGCACGCGCCGCACACCGCCCTCACGCTCATCCTCCTCCACCACCGCCTTTTTACACTGCAGTGAGCGGATAATGATCTCCTCAATATGGTCAAGCGGATTGACCGTCTCAAACAGTGCAAATAGGTCAGCGTCAAAGGTGAGCGCCATTTTGACCGCCTCTGCCAAGCCGTTGGCGATCTGTCGCGCGGGCAAGGTGTCCAGCACGTCAGGGTCAACCAACACGCCCTTGGGCTGATGGAAAGCACCCACGATATTTTTGATGCTGCCCAGATCCACCGCCACCTTGCCGCCGATAGACGAATCCACCTGTGACAAAACGGTGGTGGGGATATTGTAAAAATCAATACCGCGCATATACGCGGCGGCGGCAAAGCCGGAAAGATCGCCCACGACGCCGCCGCCGACCGCTACCACGCAGTCGGTACGGTCAAAGCCGTTTTCGAGCATTTTGCGGCACAGGTGTTCCCACCAAGCCACCGTTTTGCTCTCTTCGCCCTGCGGAATACATACCACCACGGGCGTTTGGCACTGTGCCGCCACCGTTTCGGCATAGGCGGCGGGCACGCCGCTGTCGGTCACCACCAACACGCGGCGGTTGAGGTTAAACAGCGCACCTGCTTTTTGCAGACAGCCCCGCTCTACCGTGATATCATAACCGCCCGCAGGCAGCCGCAAAGAAATTACCATAAAAAGCTCTCCTTATTTGAGCAGGATCTCGTGATCAAAGGTGCCGACCACACGCAGACGGTCACAGCATTCCGACAATTCCTGCATCATCAGTTTGCCCTCTTCCGTCTGCAAATTGCCGTCGGTCTCCACGTAAAAATAATAGTTCCACAAAAGCGTTTTCATCGGGCGGCTGCGCAAGGTACGCATATTGAAGCCGTGTTGACCGATGATATGCACCGCCTTTGCCAATGCGCCCGATTCGTTTTTCACCGTGAACACCAAAATGGATTGCTTATCCTTGTTGCTCTCCGACTTGGCCATCGCGCGGGAAAACACCGCAAAGCGTGTGGTGTTATTGCTGCTTTCGTTGATGTTTTTCTCCAACACTTCCAAGCCGTAAAGCGCGGCGGTATCCAGACTCGCGATAGCCGCCTTGGACAGATCGCCGCTTTCCGCCACCTGCTTGGCGGCGCGGGCGGTGTTTTCCGCCTCCTGGCGTTCAAAACCGTGGGCGCGGATATATTCCGCACACTGACCGAGTGCTTGCGGGTGGCTAATGACCGTTTTGATATCCTTTTTGGTCGCGCCGGCAAGTCCCAACAGGTTTTGGGTGATCTCCAACTCATAGACACCGTTGACAAACAGCGTACCGCGAAACAGCAGGTCAATGACCTGAGACACCTCGCCCGCGTAGCTGTTTTCTATCGGCAACACGGCACAATCGCAATCACCGTTCACCACCGCCTCGTAGGCGGCGCGAAAATCACCGTAAGCACAAAGCGTGGCGTCGGGGAATATCTTTTTCGACGCGATGTGGGCAAACGCCCCCTCAACGCCGCTATATGCCACCGTCACGCCCGCTTGCATACGGTGCTGATATTGCGAGGACAACTGCATATTGTGGCGCAGGAAGTTGACGTAATATTCCTGCAAGGTGGTGTCCTCCACCAAGGCGGCGTTGCGGCGCACCACCTCCACCTCACGCGCGGCGTCCAAAACGGGCAGACCGTGCGCCTGTTTATAGGCGCTGACTTGTTCTACCGCTCGCATACGCTTGACAAACAGCGCCGCCATCTCCTTGTCGATAGCGTTTATCTGCAAGCGCGCTTCTTGCAACTCATCCATGTTGATACTCCTTTGCCAAAGCCTCAAACGCAGGCAGCGCGCGCTCGATCAGCGCCGTGTCCACGCAGTAGGCGATACGCACGTAGCCTTTGATGCCGAAATCGTCGCTCGGCACCAGCAAAAGTTCGTGCTTGCGTGCCTTTTCGCAGAACGCGTTGGCATCCTCTTCCATCGCTTTCACGAACAGATAAAACGCGCCGTCGGGGCGCACCGCGGTATAGCCCATCGCGGTGAGAGAATTATAGAGCAGCTCGCGATTGCGCGCATACACCGCACGGTCGGCGGTCAGCGTGCCGCAATACGGCAATATTTTCTGGAACAGGGACGGCGCGCACACGTAGCCGAGCGCGCGGCCGGCGCCGCAAACCGCCGCATAGACCGCCGCGAAATCAGGCATTTCGCTCGGCACCAACACGTAGCCGATGCGCTCGCCCGGCAGCGAGAGGGATTTGCTGTACGAATAGCAGACGACGGTGGCGGGATAAAACGGGGTGACAAACGGCACCGTCACGCCGTCATAGACCAGCTCACGATAAGGCTCATCCGAGATGAGATAGATCGTTTTGCCGTATTTTGCACTCTTTTCGGTAAGCAGTGCGGCAATTTTACGCAGCGTATCCTCGGACAGCACCGCGCCCGAGGGATTGTTCGGGGAGTTGATGATGATGGCGCGCGTCTTTTCGGTGATGCTTTCCGCCAGCTTTTCAAAATCGGGCTGGAAATCCGCCTCACAACAAGGCACCACCACGGGCACGCCGCCCGCCGTTTGCACAAACACGGTGTATTCAGGGAAATAGGGTGCGAGCAACACCACTTCCTCTTCCCTGTCCACCAGCGCAGACAGCACCGCCGACAGCGATGCGGCGGCGCCCACCGTCATATAGAGGTTTTCCGCCTTGAACGCGGTGCCGTGTACGGCGTTGATCTGCGCTGCAACTGCCTCGCGCACCGCGCGATCGCCCGTTGCGGGCGTATAGCCGTGAAGCGACAGCGGATCGGCTTCGGTAAGCAGTCGCACCAGCTCAGCCGTCACCTCGGGCGGGGGCGGCACGCTGGGGTTGCCGATGCTGAAATCGAACACCTTGTCCTCACCGATCTCCTGCTTGCGCTTCATGCCATAATCAAATTGTTCACGAATGACCGAGCGCACCTCGCCCAGCTGTTGCATACGTTTTACCGGCATAGTATAACCTCCGTTTTTGGGTGGTTAACGCTGTTAACCTTAAAATATATTCCTATTATACACCGATTTGCGCCGTTGTCAAGACTTGAGACTCAAAACGCCGCCAAAAGTCACCGCTTTTTGCAAATCGGTGCGACGATCGACAGCCTGTTTTCGCAAAAAAACGACCAATCGAAAATTTTTCTTACATTTACCAACTTTTCGTCCCTTCTCGCACATATATGAACAAAGGAGTTGATAACCTATGCGAAAATGGGCTTTTCTTTCCGCACTTTGCCTGCTGGTCACATTGTTTTTGACCGCCTGCAACACAAGCGCAGATAGCACCACCCCCTCCTCCACGGCGACGAGTACCACGGCACCGACCTCCGACCAAAATTACGCCGAACCGTGGCTGGATAAGTCCACCGCCGAGCAGCCGGACTATCCCCTTTTTGAGCACGTCGTCATCACCAAGATATACGCCGACTGTTTTTTCGCCGAATACACTTTTCCATCGCCCACCGAGATCAAGGTCAACGGTGCACTTTCAGACGATTGGTGCGTTGGAGATCAGGTCGCTTGCACTTATGAAAACGCCTATTATGACCACGCCACCAACCGCATTGAGGCAGATCTGGTGAGCATAGAAGTCAGCGACTGGCAACCTCAACCGGGTACGTATGCCAAACCCGTCATCTACCTATATCCCGAAAAGGAAACGCAGGTCTCTGTCAACCTCACGCTGGACGGCAAACTGACCTGTACCTATCCTGCCTACAACAACGGCTGGACGGTGACCGCCGCACCCGACGGTACCCTGACCGACGAGAAGGGGCAGACCTACAACTACCTCTACTGGGAGGGCGAGAGCTTTGCGCAGTACGATCTCTCCAAAGGCTTTTGCGTCAAAGGTGAGGACACGGCGGCTTTCTTGGAAGAGGCGCTTGCGCAGCTTGGACTCAACCGCCGCGAAGCGAATGAGTTTATCGTCTACTGGCTACCGCTGATGGAGCAAAACCCCTATAACGTCATCGCGTTCCAAACCGACATCTACACAGAGGCGGCACAGCTTGCGGTCAATCCCGCGCCCGATACACTTATTCGCGTCTTTATGGCGTGGCAAGCAGCGGACGACTTTGTCGAGCTGCCCGCGCAAGCGCTGTCTGCACCTGAACGTGTCGGCTTCACCGTCGTGGAATGGGGCGGCACAGAAGTGAAATAATAGTAAAAGCCTGTGCTTTAACAGCACAGGCTTTTTTGCGCGTTGCATTTGGCAAAAGGGTGTGATATAATGAAAAAAAGCGAAAAGGGGGGCGGTATTTTGGAAGAAGAACGCGGTTTGGCATCGGTGCGCGAGCAGTTGATCATCGCGGGCATCGGCGAGCTGGAAACACACGGTATGACAGACTTCTCGCTGCGACGCGTGGCGGCGGCGTGCAACCTCTCCTGTGCCGCACCGTATAAGCATTTCGCAAGCAAAGAGGCACTCATCGAGGCTATTTTCGCCTACATCCATCAGCAACTGCAATTTCTGCTGGATCAGGTTGCCACCGTCTTTGACGGTGACCCGCGGCGGCAGTTGATAGAAAGCGGCGTGGCGTACGTGCGTTTTTGTATGGCAAACCCGCATTTTCGCGCGGTGTCCACCCTGTCGGGCAACACACTCCCCTTGGCAGATACCGTCAGCACCTTGCTGACGGCGTGTTTTCCGCACATTTCCGCAGAGGAGCTGGCAGAAAGTGCGCTCGTTTTGCGCTCGATCATTTATGGCACGGCACTGCTTTTGGAAAGCGGTGAGTTGCCCAACGACGAGCAAAGTGTCACCCGCTTGCGACAGCGGTTGGAGCGACAACTGGCACAAACAGAATAACAAAACGGCGGTCATCGATTGATGACCGCCGTTTTTTTAGGTTTCTTGTAAACTACCAATAGTTTTAAGCTTGTCACCGCAAGAGCCAAGTCGCTCCTTGCCGCCGACGACACACACGACCGATTTCTCCGCCAAGCGGCGCAGCATCGCACACAGCTCACGCAGTTGATCACGGTCGGTGGACAAGATCTCTTTTTGCAGACGGCAAACGTCCTCATAGCTGCGCCCGCACAGCCAGCGTACCGTCGCCGTCATACCCTTGCTATTGGGGGTGAGCAACGGATCGACCGCCGCCACCGCGCCGATGATATACGGTTCAAGATCTTCGTCGCCGTCACAGAACTGCTCCAAAAATGTCGCCGCTTGCGCATAGCAATCGAGCGAGCGCGCCGGCTGGGGATCGCGATAGGAATACATCGCGACCGTTCCGTTGGGGCGTGCCAAAAAGCCCGTGCCATAGGCACCGCCCTGCACACGCACGCTGTTCCACAGATATTGCAGAGAAATGAGATTGGCCGCCACGCGCAAGGCGCCGTTGTAGGGCGCGTCCAACTTGGACAGGTGGCTGCCTGCCACCGCAAAGGCAACGGGTGCGGGAATACGCACGCCCTCACTTGTCATGGGCAGCAGCGGTATCTCGCTGTTTCTGACGCTGACACCCGCCATCGGCACCAAGCTTGCCAGCGCGCGGCAATAGCTCTCGTCGGCAGGACCCGTCACGCTCACCGTCAGCCGCTCACGCACAAAAATGCGGCTGTAAAGCGCGGCAAGATCGGCAATCAGCGTGTCGGCATTCGTTTCAAACCGTTCCTCTTGCCGTCTCACCCAGCGGCTGTTCTCCAAGCCGCTGAGATATTCGTTCATCGCGCCCTCAGCGGAACAAGCCGCCGCCACGCGCCCCAACGCATAACGGTGTCCCGCCATCGTCAGGTTTTCCTCATCCGCCAATTTGCGTTGGCGCAAAATTTGCAACAAAAGTGCCTTGTCGTCCAGCTGCGAGGCGCAAAGGATCTCGCCGAGCAAAGCGATCGCTTCGTTCTTTTTGCTTTCCAGCACACTGACGCTCGCAACCAGATAGGGCGTCGCCTCATCGGCTTTTCCGTCGCGGGCATAAGCCGTCGGCGCAAAAGAAATATCGCCCAAGCGGTCACGCAGCACGGTCTGCAAGGTCAGACGGTCATAGTGTGCGGTCGCCGCCTGTCCCAGTAAATCCGACAGGAAGGATACACAGGAAAGTTCCTCGGGTGACAATCCCGCCAGCGAGAAAAACAGATGGATATACACGATACCGTCGGTATCGATATTGTGGCGCAACACCTCACAACTGCACAGACGCTCCACCGTTTGCGGCAGATCCTCGGGCAGTTCGGTCACGTCCGCTATGGTCAGTTTCGGCAGGGTTGCCAGTTCCTCGGGCGTATCCTGTCGCAGTTGTGCGGCTTTGAGGGTTTCCTCCTCCGCCACGAACTGCGCGCGCTCCCCGTCCGACCACGCGGCAGATGCCGACGCAAGCCGCGCCTCTTCCGCCGCTTGCTTTTCTTCGCCCAGAGAAGCGGACGCGGTAAGCACCAGCAACGCGGTGTCGGTATCTTTCAGCAAGGTATCTTGCAGCAATTCTTCAAAATAGCGTCCGCCAATCTTCTCTCGCAAGGACGCAAACAGCTCGTCGCAGCAGAGGTTTTGTGCGGGATCACCGCCATAGAGCCAGCTTTCCATCATCGTCATCGCATACACGACGCCGCGCGGATAGCTGCCGTAATCCTTTTCACGCACGCGAAATTCCAAGCAGTTGAGTGCCGCTGTCAGTTGTGCCTTATCAAGCCCGTTTTGCACCAATCCCAAAAGGGTGTCGGCGACCGTCTTTTTGACCGCATCCACCTTGTCAGCAGTGGTGTTGCGCACCTCCAGCATCAATAGCTGTTGCTGTGTGCCGTCGTCGCTTTGAAAATAGATATCCTCCGCCAATGCGGCGTCCAGCACCGCTTTTTTGAGCGGCGCCTCGTTTGAGCCGCACAGCACGTCGGTCAGTATCCTCATGGCGGTCGCCCGCTCGTTATCTGCAAAGGTGCCGTAGTTATAGCCCCACACCATCTGCACGCGCCCCTCATCGGCGGCATCCGCCACCTCATAAGGGCAGGTCACCTCGGTGTAGGCAACGGGTGCTTGCATCGGGATATCGCTGTCCACCGCCAAGAAATCATACGCACACAGGAAACTGTCCAGCAGCGCGAGCGTATCGTTAAGCACCACCGCACCGTCCAAGAAGATATAGGCGTTTGACGGGTGATAATAGGTTTCGTGGCAACGGATAAACTGCTCGTAGGTCAAGTCGGGGATACGCGCGGGGTCACCACCCGAAGAAAAGCGGTAGCAGTTATCGGGAAACAGGCGGCGGGTGAGTTCTTGGTACATTACCGTTTCCACGTCGGAATAGGCGCCCTTCATCTCGTTGAACACCACGCCGTTATAGGTGGGCTTGTCCTCCTCAAAGGCATAGTGCCAACCTTCTTGACGGAAGATCTCGGGCTTTTGATAAATGGCAGGGTGAAGCACCGCATCCATATACACGTCGACGAGGTTGAGAAAATCCTTGTCGTTGCGGCTGGACACGGGATACATCGTTTTGTCGGGGAAGGTCAGCGCATTGAGAAAGGTATTGAGCGAGCCTTTGAGCAACTCCACAAACGGTTCCTTGACGGGGTATTTATCCGATCCGCACAGCACCGAATGCTCCAAAATATGAAAAACGCCCGTGTCGTCCGCAGGGATCGTCTTAAACGTGATCGCAAAGGTCTTGTTATTGTCGGCACGGTCAAGCCAAACAAGGCGGACGCCGTTTTTCTCATACGTCATCTCCCACAGGTTGGCTTTGAGTTCCTCCAACCGACGGCAGGCGGTGACGGTAAATCCGTGAATATGATCGTTGATCTGCATAGCTGTACCTCACTTCGCGCGCATATATGCTTCATTTTAGCACAACGGCAAGGATTGTCAAGGCGAATGGGCGCGAAAAAAGTCCCGCTCTCAACAAAGAGCGGGACTTTCCGACTATTCTCAAAGGAGATCACAAAATCGGGCGTTCCTGTCCGTTTTGCGCTTCTTCCTCGGTGCGGATCACGTCACAGCACAGCTTTTGCAGATCTTCCATCGTGCAAAGACTGCCGCACCGTGCGCGAAACGCTGCCGCTCCACGGATACCGCGCATATAGTAAGACGCGTGCTTGCGCGCCTCGCGCAGGGCGACGTATTCGCCCTTATACGCCGCCGCCATCTCGATCTGGCGGCAGAGGATCATCATACGCCGTGCAAGCGGCGGCGCAGGCAGCATACGCTCCTGTGTGAGATACGCCTCGATTTCGGCAAACACCCACGGCGCACCCAGCGCACCGCGACCCACCATGATCAGATCGCAGCCGGTGTATTCATACAAGCGCGCCGCAGACAGCGCGTCGGTCACGTCACCGTTGCCGATTACGGGAATAGACACCGCCTGCTTGACTTCGCGGATGGTGTCCCAATCCACAGGCGGCGCATACATCTGCTCGCGCGTGCGGCCGTGTACCGTCACCGCCGCCGCGCCCGCCTGTTCGCAGATACGCGCCACCTCAACGGCGTTTTTCTGCGCGGCAGTATACCCCGTGCGCATTTTCACCGTCACAGGCACATCCACAGCCTTGACCACCGCTTCAACGATGCGCCCACACAGATCGGGATCGCGCATCAGGGCGCTGCCGCAATGGTTGCCCGCAATTTTCGGAGCGGGACAACCCATATTGATATCCAGAATGTCCGGCCCGCTTTGCAGTGCCAGCTGCGCCGCTTTTGCCATCACGTCGGGGTCGTCACCAAACAGCTGTGCAGCGCAAGGGTGCTCGTCAGGGTCCATTGTAAGCAACGCGCCGCTTTTTTTATCCGCATAGCAAAGCCCCTTGCCGCTGACCATCTCGCTGACGGTATAGGCGGCGCCAAACTCCACGCATATTTTGCGAAAGGCGCGGTCGCCCACACCCGCCATCGGTGCGAGTGCTGCTTTGCCCGTTATTTCTACGTTTCCGATAAACATCGTGTCACCTCAATAAAACAGGCGAGTCGTCAGGGCAACTCGTCTGCTTCGGCCTTGTATTCCAAAATATCTCCGGGCTGGCATTGCAACGCTTTGCACAGCATATCCAGCGTAGAAAAGCGCACCGCGCGCGCTTTGTTATTTTTGAGAATGGACAGGTTGGCGGGGGTGATGCCCACCTTGTCTGCCAGCTCCACCAGCCCTATTTTTCGTTTCGCCATCATCACGTCAAGATTGATTATAATCGGCATTTTAACTCTTGCGCCCCTTATATGGTCATATCGTTTTCTTCTTTGAAGGTGATCGCTTGCTGTATCATCTGCGCCAGCACCAACAGGAGCAGACCGATCACCAAAAACACCACCATCACGATCAGCATATACAGCTTCGTTACCCAAAAGATGGTGGTCAGGTAAAACGCCGCCAACAAAAGGCTTGCCACGCCGCCCGCGCGCAAACGCCGCACCGTGTCCAATACGAAAGGCGCACCGCATTTCACGTGGCGCATCACGCCGCGTGTCTGCCACAGCAGATACAACGCCGTCAAGCCCGACACGGTCATCACGACCATATATTTTTCAAATCTGCCGTCCGTCGCGGGATAATGATGCGTGACAGCGGGAATCGTCCAGTAAAGCGTCACTGTCGACACCGCCGCACACAACAGCAACACATCGCAAATATATTCCAGCAAGCGGCTCAACCGCTGTGAAGATTTGTTTTGCATAGCGACCCTCTTTTGCTTCGTTTGTTGTTTAACAGTATACGCCGTTTTACAAATGCCGTCAAGAAAAAAATCCCTGCTCGGTCGAGCAAGGATCTATTTCTCCGATTTTTCCCTGTATCGCAGTTCGCGCACCCCGACGTACAGCATAAATACGCCAAACAGGCGGCGCAACCACCCGCCGTCGAGCCACAACGCTAAAAACGAGCCGCCGACCGCCGCGGCAACACCTGTCGGCAGCGTATACCACACCGCTTTTTTCGCAATCAGTCCGTTTTGGCTGTGGGCGCGAATGGCGGGCAACGCACAGCCTAAAAAATAGAGCAGATTGACCACTGCTGCCTGCGGTGTCGGCACGTTTGCCACCTCGGTGAGATACAGCATCAGCAGTGAGCCGCCGCCCACGCCGCAACCGCTCACAACGCCTGTCAAAAGTCCCACCGCCAACGCGATAAGCGCCGCTACCATCCCATCACCGCCCGCAATCCGCCAAGCAAAATGAGCGCGCCGAACAGGCGGTGCAGCCACAAGGTAGGCAATTTTTGCAGCAACCGTCCCGCCAGCAAGCCACCGACGATACCTCCGATGAGATAGGGCGCAAAGTGGGCGGGCGGCGCGCCCGTCTGCCACAGCTTGAAACCGAGGCTCACCACCGATAGCGGCAAAATAATCGCCAGAGACGTGGCAAAGGCGGTGCGGGAGGGCATTTTTGCCCAGCCGATGAGCAGCGGCACGACCAGCATACCGCCACCCGTGCCGAAAAGCCCATTTACAAGCCCTGCCGCCGCACCGATGATCAGTCCCTTTTTCCAATTGATCTGCACGCCGTCCACCCCCATCCTTTAGGGGTAGTATCTGCGATTTGGCGACGGCTATACAAAAACGGCAGGACTTGCCGTCCTGCCGTTCTTGCCGCTTAATCGGTCATATTTATATGCTCATTCAAAAATCAGCGACGTTTGTTGATCACAATAGAAGCGCCGGAAACAGTCGCCAAAACGATAGCCACCACAGGTGCCACAACGCCGGTGTCAGGATTGGTGTCATCATCGGTGTTATCGTCGTTGTTGTTATCGCCGTCGTTATCGTCATTGTTGTCGTTGTTGTTGTCGTTGTTGTTGTCGTTGTTGGTATCATCGTCGCCGGCGGGAACTGCATTGTAATCCATTGCGTAAACGCAAGGCACCCCGAAGATACCGTCTTCGGCAGTGAAGCAAAGGGCAATATATTTGTAGCCGTCTGCCGCATCCAAAGCACCGTAGACGTAATCATTCTCGCATCCCCAGGCGGTCTTATCCGAGCCGGGATTAGAATCCGTGCGATAAACCTCCACAGTATCCCAATTGACTCCGTCAACAGATGCCTTTACCGTCGGCAAGGACGAATCGTTATGCACCATCATATCAAAGCGGAAGTCAGTGATACTACCATCCACCGCAAAGACAACGTCACCCTTGCCTTTATTGGTGCCGTCCATCGGTCGATAGAACCCCCCATCCAACTCGTTGAGACCGTTCTTCAACTCGACATATTCGTCTGCGTTGATAAGCGTAACGGTTTCAGCGTCGGGAGTCATCGTGTGAGCATAGTCATCCGCCATCGGAAATACAGAAGCGGTAGGATTGAGGGTCACTCCGTCAACTTCTTCGAGAATAAGCGTGCCCAAAACGTCGGTGCGTACATCCATAAAAGAGCCGTCTTCAGACCAGCTGATGTGGCCCACACGACCGCCGTCAACGGAGTCAATGGCGCAAACCTCAAAGCCGATGTTGGTGCCAACGCTCACATCAACGCCCATCGGATAGGGCATCGCCACTTCATAGAGAATGTGGCCGTTGCCGTTATCGGAAACAGTCGCCGTCTCGATTTTCTCAAAAGCCTCTGCGTAGTGCTGTTTGTCATACTTATGATAGGTCACCAAAACATTGTCGCCGGAGAGATTGATGTAGCAAATGTTCTCGGTGCCGTCATAGTAATAATCAGCCGTGCGAATGTAGTCAAAATCCAAGATGATGCCTATGGAATCACGTTTCCACGTCTCATAGTTGTTGGGATGAGAATAGTCGATAACCGGGTCGGTAATATCAACATACAGATAAATAAAGTCCTCGTCATAGGTCAGCCAAAATTCACCGGTCGTATTTTGAGGAGAGTCGGGAAAACGGCCAAGGTTTTGATCAGTGATCGACTGCTTGGTGCATTCGTCATAGGCGGCATCCTTCACACCGTCGACGGTGATCGCGGTGCCATCCAGATAGGGGGCAACAACAGCGTTGCCGGTGACGCCGGGGACCGGATTGGGAGCGGCCGTCACAAAGTTGTAATCCAAAGAATAGATGCAAGGACATTCCAGAATGCCGCCGTCGGCAAAGTTCACACGGAGCTTGGTATAACCTTTGGAAGCATCCGCCGTGCCATAGACCCAGTAACTTTTAACGCCCCAATTCGTCTTATCGTTGGCAGCATTGCACACGTCGGTGTAGTAGGTCAAGGTTTCCCACGTCGTGCCGTCGGCAGTCGCCTCAAAGGTGGGGTTGGCTTCCGGGCGGTCAACATCCCACATAGCGTCTACGCGCCAATCGGTAAGCACACCGTCCAGCTCAAATACCATCTTACCGGCCGCTTTTGCATCGCCGTTCATCGGGCGGGCATAGCCGGGATCCAGCTCACCGGGACGAAATCCCGATTCAATGGTCACTCCGTCTGCGGCATCCAGATTGGCTTCGGTTGCCAAAACGGAGCTCGCATAGGTGTCGGCCATCGCCACGTCCGCCGAAACGGCAAAACCGACCGTCAGCATGCTAACCAGCAGCATTACACAAGCAACTGCGGCAAGCACTTGACTCATTTTGTTTTTCATAGTATCATCCTTTCCGCTTTTTTGAAGTCGCCTTTGGCAGGGCCTTCTTACATACTGCGTGACAAAAGCCAAAACCATCGTTTTATCACGCTAAACCGATAATAATAATAATAATAATAATCAACCATGTCAACGCATTTACCAAATCAGAGAAAGAATGACTGTAATTCGTGACAATATCGCACTTTTCGTTCGAAAAGCGAACGCGCTTACGCACAAAAAGCCCCACCTTTCGGCGGGGCTTTTGAATGTTGTTTAGCGATGATTTTCGAGCAGCTGTTTGATCTTCTGATGAGGATCGAGCAGTTGCGTGACCGAGATGTTGTGGTTGAGCGCCACGATGTAGAAGGCGATGTATTTCGCCATATCCACCTCGTGATACCACTCACGGGACAGCAGTTCGGGGGACTCGTAGGTCAGGTTGGTGCCGAACACGCCGCTGATCATACCCTCGGCATACGCCTTGTCGAAGCTCGCGAGACCGTTGGTGAAGATCGCATAGGTGCTGTAGCAATAGATATTGCGCGCCTTGCGCTTTTTCAGCTCATAGGCGATATCAAGCATAGACTCACCCGAGGAGATGATGTCGTCAGCGATAAACACGTCCTTACCCTCGACGTCGTTGCCCAGATATTCGTGCGCGACGATGGGGTTGCGACCGTTGACAATGACGGAATAGTCACGGCGCTTGTAGAACATACCCAGATCCACGCCCAAAGAGGAGGCATAGTACATATTACGGCCGATAGCACCCTCGTCGGGAGAGATGATCATAAAGTTGTCGTGATTGGGATGGAAATCGGGAATGCTGCGGAACATCGTTTTGAGCACCTGATAGGAGGGCATCACGTTGTCAAAGCCCATCAGCGGCACGGCGTTTTGCACGCGGGGATCGTGCGCGTCAAAGGTGACGAGGTTTTTGACACCCATACCCTGCAACTCCTGCAGCATAAACGCGCAGTCGAGTGACTCACGATAGGTGCGGCGATGCTGGCGGCCGCCGTAGAGCAGAGGCATGATCACGTTGATGCGGTTGGCTTTACCGCCCGCCGCTTGGATGATACGCTTGAGGTCCTGATAGTGATCGTCGGGAGACATGCGATTGGTCTCGCCGAAATATTTGTAAGTGCAGTTGTAGTTGCCCACATCGACAAGAATGAAAATATCATCGCCGCGGACGGTATCTTTGATAAGACCCTTACTGTCACCGGAGGAGAAACGCGGGCACTGGTTTTCCACCTGGAAGGTGTCCACGTTGAGACCGCCCTTTTGCGCCCAGTCCACCAGATATTTGTTGATTTTTTCGCCCAGCGGTGCGGCACTCTCCATAGAGATGAGTTTCAGCTCCGCAACGTGCTCGTGTTTGCCGAAAACATTATCGGCGGTGATGATGTCGGACATATTGCTACAACCCCCAATTTTTACTTCTGGATTGATTATAGCACATCTCGTCGGAAATTGGTAGTGCCTTTTTTCGACTTTTGCCGTCGAAAATTTATCCAAATATGCGCGGCTATCTATGGACAATGCACAATTTTGCGTGGTATAATATATTTACCAAAGTGAAGGAGGCTCCGCCTTGGAACTGTTTGACTTGACACCCCGCCCCGAAACCGCCATTTTGGCGGCGGTGGACGCGGGAGAATACGATATGGAATGTGCGCTGGCAGAGTTGCGGGAATTGACCGCCACCGCCGGTGCCGAGGTCGTGGGAGAATTGATCCAGCGGCGCGAAGCCCCCGCCAAAGCAACCTTTTTCGGCACGGGGCGGCTGGAAGAACTGGCCGAACAGGTGCGGCTGTTGGAAGCCGATCTCGTCATCGTTGACGCCGAGCTCACCGCCACCCAGCACCGCAACCTGGAGGATGCTCTCCCCTGCCGCGTGGTGGATCGCACCGCGCTGATATTGGATATTTTCGCCGCCCGTGCTCGCTCTGCGGAGGGGCGGTTGCAGGTGGAACTGGCACAACTGCAATATCGCCTGCCGCGCTTGGCGGGTATTGGTACCGCACTCTCGCGTCAGGGCGGCGGTATCGGCACGCGCGGTCCCGGCGAGACCAAGCTGGAAACCGACAGGCGGTATATCCGCCGCCGCATTGCCGCCATCAAGGAGCAGCTCACCGCGGTGGAGCAGCAGCGCACCCTGCGGCGTGAACGCCGTCGCAAGGACGGTATTCCCACCGCCGCTATCGTCGGCTACACCAACGCGGGCAAAAGCACCCTGCTCAACAAGTTGACCGACGCGGGCGTGCTGGCAGAGGATAAGCTGTTTGCCACCCTTGACCCCACCGCACGCGCGTTGAAACTACCCGACGGGCGACAGGTGATGCTGGTGGACACCGTCGGCTTCGTGCGTCGGCTACCGCACCAGTTGGTGCAGGCGTTCCGCTCGACGCTGGAAGAGGCGGTGGAGGCGGACGTACTGCTCAACGTGTGCGATGCGTCAAGCGACGAAGCAACAGAACATCTGACCGTCACCCAAGATCTGCTCGTGGAACTGGGCTGTAAAGACACACCCATTTTGCACGTGCTCAACAAATGTGACCGCGCGCTTGCTTGCCCCGTTGTCGAGGGACGGTCGGTGCGTATCAGCGCCTTGACGGGCGAAGGACTTGACGACCTGCTTGAAGCCCTCACCGCGGTGCTCCCGCCCGACCGTCGCCGCGTTTCGCTGCTGCTCCCCTTCTCCAAGGGCGCGCTGGCGGAGCAGTGCCGCCGCGAGGGCGCTGTGGAAAGCGAAGAATACGTCCCCGAGGGGCTGGCGATGACCGTCACGCTGGGGGCGCGTATGTTGGAACTTTGCCGCGATTATATTATCGAAGAATAACCGCCGCGCCGTCGGCTATACTGCTTTTCAAGGAGAACGATTATGGATATTGCGAAAATTCTTGCCGCCGTTGACCACACGTTGCTCGACCCCGCCGCCGATTGGGAGGCGATCCGTGCTTTGTGTGACGACGGTATGCGTTATCACACCGCCAGCGTGTGTATTCCGCCCAACCTGGTGGCGCGCGCCGCCAACTACGTGCAGGGGCAACTGCCCATCTGCACCGTCATCGGTTTCCCCTGCGGCACCGCCACCACCGCCGTCAAATGCTTTGAAGCGGCAGATGCGGTCAAAAACGGCGCGGCGGAAATTGATATGGTCATCCCGCTCGGCTGGGTGAAAGAGCGTCGCTTTGCAGACGTGGAGATGCAGATTCGCGCCATCAAAAACGCCTGTGACGGGCGTCTGCTCAAGGTAATCATCGAGACCTGCCGCCTGACCGACGAGGAAAAGATCGCGATGTGCTACGCCGTTTCCAACGCCGAAGCGGATTACATCAAAACTTCTACGGGCTTTTCTACGGGCGGTGCCACACGCGAGGACGTCGCGCTGATGGTCAAGCACGTGGCACCGACGGTAAAGGTAAAAGCCGCGGGTGGTATTCGCACCTTGCAGGACGCGGAGGATTTTCTCAATCTCGGCGCATCGCGTCTGGGCACCAGCGCGGTCGTGCGCTTGGTGAAAGAACTTGAAGGCAAGGCTTGATTGCATAAACCATACCCAAAGGAGGGGCGCTTGTGAAACGGGTATTTTTGATCGTGCTGGATAGTGTGGGCGCAGGCGCCGCTCCCGATGCCGCCGCCTTTGGTGACGCGGGCGCCCATACGCTCAAAAGCCTCACCCGCTCGCCGCATTTGCATATTCCTACTCTGCAAAAACTCGGCATCGGCAACATTGACGGTC
>SVOU01000018.1 GCA_015066215.1 Oscillospiraceae bacterium
CCGCTGGTGCCGTCGGTTCTGCGCCGACGGTGACATCAGATTTGGTCGCGCGTGGAAACAGCTCGCCACCGCCGGACTGCTCAAAGGTCACAAGTACAGCTACGAGCAGGATCGGTTCCAGGTCGTCTACACGCTGCTCGATACGCCCGACACCACCACCCCGTCGATCAAGCAGCTCTACAAATCGGAGGTGCAGAAATTTCTCGACCTCCGTATCGCGGCACCGGATCCGAAGAACGACTATCTTCGTGTGCCGACGTCGGTGATCAACGATCCGCAGCTCTCGCTCGCCGAGAAGGGGCTCTACATTTCCATTCTGCAATCGCTCAAAATTGAAAAGAACGTCGGCGAGGAGTTCCTGCGTCAGAACGCGTTGCGGTTCAGCCGTGTCGGCGAAGGTGTGTTCCGCCGCCTGTGGAACGGGCTCAAAGACGCAGGCTATCTGCACCAGGGGCGCACCTTCTATGCACGCTCCGGTCGGTTCTGCTGGCATTACGCTTTGACTGCCGAGCCGAGCTGGGTTGTGATGCCGATGGGCATCTCGCAGGCTGTCGCGCCCACGGTCGCGCACGTCGCCAAGGACGAGGTTGAACGAAATACCGTGATGGATCAGCTGCGCCGCAATATCCGGTTGCAGGATCTCAACCAACCGAAGGACGCACGCATCGCTCTGTTCGTCGAAGAGATCCTGCACACGATGCACAAGGTCGTTTGTGAACGAAGACGGTGGATCTTCGTCAGTGGCAAGCCGGTCGAAACCAGCAACGCCGCAGCGTCGATGATGGCGCTGCGCACGTCTGACATCGACGAAGTGATCGAGCGCACGCTGGGATACCTCTGTTCTGACCGATATACCGTCCGCAACCGCGAGGCATATCTGATCACCGTCCTGCTCGAACAAGCCCAAAATGGGCCATTAAAACGAATAGAACGGCACGCAGGGTGATGCGTACCGTCTGATCGGGTTTTCTTGAAATTTTCGTGATCGCGCCAAGGGTGAACTGCGCCCTTTGGTGCTTTTTTTGTACCCTTTTTTGTCAGTTTTCGGGTGAGCCGGCGCCGCATCGGCGCCCATCGGCGCAGCAAAGGCGTTTTTGCTGCGTTTTCCACCGCTTCCTCGCGGCATTTAAGCGGCGGTTCTTTGGCACCCTTCAAAAGACCTTCCATCAAAAACGAGGGTCAATATCCTACCGTAAAAAGACAAAACTGTTTTACTAAATATGTAAACACCCTACTATTCTCCGCGCGGCGGGGAGTTAAGAAGGATACCCGACGTCAGATGCCGCCTGCGGGCGGCGTCGGGTATGCCGAACTTACGGGGGGTTAGAATGATGACCGGCATCTGATGCCGGCACACCGGCGCCGGTCATTGGGACATACAAGGGAAAGAAAAAACAGAATTGCTTTTTCGTAGCAGGCGGCGCATAATGCTATCTCCATCAATTTTTAGGAGGTCGAAAAGAATGGAGAACAAAACGCTCGGCGAGTTTTTGGACTGGTGGTTTGACCTTTACAAAAAATCAGCCGTCCGAAAAAGGACGGCTGATCTCTACCGGTATATTGTGTCGATCATCAAGAACGATCCTTGCGCTGCGATCCCCGTGACGGACGTCACCGAGCCGGATCTGCAAGCTCTGCTCAATCGAACCGCAGCAGCCGGATACAGCAAGTCTGTCCTGGAAAAAGTCAGATACACGTTGCGGCAGGCATACCGTCCGTTGGTACGGCACGGTGCCGTCACGACGGATCCGACCGTGGAGCTGATCTTGCCGCGAGCTCCCGTCAAGAAGGTGCTGCCGCTGACACACGAACAGCAGGACGCCGTGGAAGCTGCCTGCGCCCAGGATCCGCTTGGGCATCTGATCATATTCCTGCTGGAAACAGGACTGCGCCGTGGGGAAATGATGGCGCTGCGATGGGAGCATTACGATCCCGTCGTGCAAAGCATCTACGTTGCCGCTGCCAAGACACCGGCAGGGATCCGGACGGTGTTTCTGACGAGCCGCGCAGCTGCGATCGTGGAGAGCCAGGAAAGAACAAGCGACTACATATTCACCCATACACGCGGCGGCGCCGTGACGCAGATCGTGATGCGACGCCTGGTCGATCGTATACGACACCGCGCTGGCGTGCCGCAACTCGCCTGCCACGTCTGTCGGCACACCTTCGTCACACGCCTGTGCGAAGCCGGTGCACCGGTCAAGGCGATCGCGCAGATCATCGGTCACGCGAAATCTGACTACGTGCTGAACATCTATGCGCAGCTCGAAGCCACCGCACTCTGTAAAGCGATCTACGTGCTGGATAAAAACAAGAGCCCCTCTCCCCTGTTCGGGCAGGAGATCCACCTGCCGACGTCGCTGTTTGCGACTTTGCAGGCAGAAGCGGATCGGCAGCGCATCTCCGTCGACGTGCTGGCGACGTTCCTGCTCAACAGTGCCATAAATGGCAAAGACTGATTTTTAAGAAGGTGATTTTTTTGGAATATCTATTGACAAAATGCATAAAATGTAATACAATGTATTACAGGAAGGGGGCGGAAAATATGACCTATTCTTTTCGCTGCAACGACGACGATGCGATGCTTATTCGCAAATACGCCGAACTGCAAGGGCTGCCGGTGTCTGACGTGATCCGAAAAGCTGTACTTGAACGCATCGAAGACGAGTACGATTTGAAACTCTATGCCAAAGGAATGGCGCTGCACAACGAAAATCCCGTCACGGTTTCTCTTGACGAACTGGAAAAGGAGCTTGGGTTTAGATGACCTATCGTGTAGTTTTTTCGCAAGCAGCAGCGCGTGAAATCAGAAAGATGGATAAGCACGTCGCGGCGTTCATTTTCGCGTGGATCAACAAGAACCTCGACGGCTGCGAGAACCCGCGCCAACACGGCAAGGGACTGACCGCAAACCATAGCGGGAAATGGCGGTATCGCATCGGCGATTATCGTTTGATTGCAGACATTCAAGACGACCAGGTGCTGATCTTGATCGTTGCCGTTGGACACCGTCGCGACATCTATGAGCAGTAAACGGGTAAAATGAGAAAGCCCGTCGAAACCGACGGGCTCTCTCGTATACTCAATGTTAGCGAACAAGTCGTTCTTCTCAATATGCCCTTGACAAACTACTTTGTCAGTGCTATATTGAAAGAGAAGAAAGACTTCCTTCTCTCGCAAACGAGGTTGGCGCCTCGGGTGCAAGAGCACACATCAGATCTCCGAACAGATCTAACATAAGCGTTGAAACGCCTTGTTCGTGCCCATTGTAGCACGGACTTTTGCCGCTGTCAACCCGTTAGGTCAAAAAAGACTGATGGGGTTGGGCGGTTTTTTTGTACCTTGAAAACAGAATAGCGTCACGCGAGCGATACCCGATCATCTATGTGCCACGACGATCCAGCAAGGGCTGGTATCAGAGCGCGATCGGGTAAAACAAGGAGACCTCGGAAAGGAGGCTGCCTTGGAACCGTAACGAAGAGACGCGAAGACTACATTTCAAAAATACAGTGCTGCCCCTATTCACCGAAAATAGGGACGGCAATCCAAGCCCATAGCTTTTCCTGTGGGCTTGGATTGTCGTGTGTGGTGCGCGTAAACGGACTCGAACCGCTGACCTCCTGCGTGTGAAGCAGGCGCTCTAACCAGCTGAGCTATACGCGCGTGTGCCCCGCAGTTTTGCGGGGGGTGGTGACCCGAACGGGAATCGAACCCGTGATACCGCCGTGAAAGGGCGGTGTCTTAACCGCTTGACCATCGGGCCGTTTGCCCTCCCGATTGGGAGGGCGGTGTGGTGGCTGTAGTGGGAGTCGAACCTACGACACTGCGGGTATGAACCGCATGCTCTAGCCAACTGAGCTATACAGCCATGGTGTTGCCAACAGGGGCGACAATCATTCTAGCAGATTTCCCCCGAGGTGTCAACCCTTTTTTTCGATTTTTCAAAAAATCCCCCGAAACGGGGGATTTCTCGTTCAAAACAGGGTGATACACTTGGCGGGACACGCCGCCGCGCACGCGCCGCAACCGTCGCAAAGCGCGTCATTGACCACCGCGAGGTTATTTTGCACCGCAATCGCGGCGGTCGGGCAGACCTTTTGGCATTTGCCGCAGGCGATACAGCCCGCCGTACACACCGCGCGCTGGGCTTTTGCCGCTTGCGGGCTGTGGCACAGCACCGCCGCCTTTTGCGGCTTGGCCAGCACGATAATATCTTTCGGACAGGTGGCGGCGCAAAGCCCGCAACCGCGACACAGGGTGGGATCCACCTTAGCGACGCCGTTTTCCAGCGCAATCGCGTGATAGTCGCACCCCGCCACGCAATCGCCGTAGCCGAGGCAACCGTAGGCGCACCCTTTATCGCCGCCGAACAGCAACATCGCCGCTTTGCAGGAAGGGGTGCCGACGAAATCCAATTTTTTCGTCGCTTTTTCGTCGCAGCCGCCACAGCGCACCACCGCGACCTGTTCCACCAGCGCGCCCGTCACACCGAGAAGCGCGGCGGTCTTATCCAGCGTTTCCTGCCCGCCGGGGGTACACCGTCCGACGGGCGCTTCGCGCTTGGCAAGCGCGGCGGCATAGGCGTCACAGCCGGCATAGCCGCAGACGCCGCAGTTGACGCCGGGAAGTGCCTCGCGCAGGGCTTCCTCCAGCTCGTTTTTTTTGACGCCCCACAGCCGTGAGGCGAGGCTTAACAGCAAGCCGCAAAGCAACCCCAACCCCAGCAAAAGCAGGGTCGCCCACAAAACATCCATACAGTCACCGCCTTTTTACAGACCGAATAACCCTTGAAATCCGACAAACGAAAGGGATACGAGTGCCGCCGCCACCAGCGTGATGGGCAGACCTTTCAAGCCTTTCGGGATAGGCGCGGTGTCCAACCGCTCACGCACGCCCGCAA
Organism: Oscillospiraceae bacterium; assembly: GCA_015066215.1. Classification (GTDB taxonomy): domain Bacteria; phylum Bacillota; class Clostridia; order Oscillospirales; family Acutalibacteraceae; genus HGM12789. Next base: position 4,901 of record SVOU01000018.1, read on the forward strand.
ACAGCACCATCGCCAACAAAAAGCCCAGTCCCGCGCCCAAGGCGTTGGCGAGCGATTGCCAGAAGTTATAGCCGTTATCGATATTGAGAATGGTCACGCCCAGCACCGCGCAGTTGGTGGTGATGAGCGGCAGATACAGCCCCAACGCCTTATAGAGCGTGGGGATAAAGCGTTTGAGCAACACTTCCACCAGCTGCACCAGCGCCGCAATCACCAGAATGAACACCAGCGTTTGCAGATAGTCCATACCGTTTGGCGCCAATAAATAGGTATAGATAGGCCACGTGACGGCGGTGGCAAGCGTCATCACCGCCAAGACGGCAAGCGACATACCCACCGCCTGCCCGATTTTTTTGGACACGCCGAGGAAGGGGCATATCCCCAAAAATTGCGACAGCACGAAGTTATTGACCAGCAAGCCGCCGATGATGATGGCGAAAAAAGAGCCGTTAGTCATCCGCCTCACCGCCCTTCTCCGCGCGCGCACAGGTGTCGGCGTGCGGGCAACCGCCGCAGACGCTGTCGGCTACGGGGGCGTTTTCGCCCTCAAACTTACGCACCAGGCGGTTGGTCAGCCAGATCATCATACCGAACACGAAAAAGCCGCCCGCAGGCATCACGAACACTGTCATCGCGGGGAACAGACCGCCGTCGGGCCAGCCGAACAGCGTGCCGTTGCCCAAAAGCTCGCGCACCGCGCCCATCAGCACCAGTGCGGCGGTAAAGCCGCCGCCCATACCGACGCCGTCAAGCGCCGCCAGTCCCACGGGGTTTTTGGCGGCGAACGCTTCGGCGCGCCCGAGCAGGATACAGTTGACCACGATAAGCGGCAGATAGATGCCCAGCATCTCATCCACCGCGGGCAAAAAGGCTTTGACCAGCAGTTGCACCACCGTGGTGAAGGTGGCGATCAGCACGATATAGGCAGGCAGGCGCACCTTGTCGGGGATAATACGGCGCAACAGCGACACCGCCACGTTGGAACAGATCAGCACGAAGGTGGCGGCGACGCCCATACCCAGTCCACCCAAGACGGTGGTGGTGACCGCCAGCGTCGGGCAGGTGCCCAGCACCAGCCGCAGGGTGGGATTTTCCGTGAGCAGCCCGCGGGTGAGGGTTTGCGTATACTTATTCATCCGCCGCGCCCCCTTTCAGTTGGGTATAGTACGCGACGGCGCGGTTGACGCCGTCCACCACGCCTTTGGAAGTCTTGGTCGCTTGGGATACGGCGTCGATATCTTCGCCGAGGGTGAATTTTTGGGCGGGTCTGCCCTTGAACGCGGCAAACAGGCCGCCTTTTTCCACCTTTTCGACGTAGTTGGCGGTTTCCTCGTCGTCGGTGACGGTCACGCCCGTGACCGTGCCGTCGGCGGCGATACCCGTCATCACGCAAAGTCCGCCCGCCTTGCCGCTGACGGTGGCGGTGAACACGTAGCCGACGAGCGTGCCGTCGGCGGCTTTGGCTTCGTGATAGGTGACTTGTGCGCCGTCAAAAGCGGCGGTTTTTTCGTCAAACGTCGCCGCGTCGATAACGATCTTGCGGGCGGCGTTGGCGGCTTCGGCTTGGCGGCGGGCGATATGCGAGGCGGTCAGGGCGTTGACCCCCGACAGCACCAGCCCGCAGCAGGCGGTGATGGCGGCGAGGATGAGGGCGGGCTTCAAAAAGCCCCACAGGTCATTTTTTCGCAAAACGCCACCTCCTCACACTGCCGAACACGCGCCGATGACACACGCGGTCGATAAGCGGCGTGGCAATATTCATCAGCAAAATGGCAAAGGATACGCCCTCGGGCAGCGAGCCGAAGCAGCGGATCAGCACCGTGATCAGACCGCAGCCGACGGCATACACAAACTGTCCCAAGGGTGTCATCGGGCTGGTGGTGTAGTCGGTCGCCATAAAGATGGCGCCGAGCAACAGACCGCCCGACAGGATATGATAGAGCGGCGGCTCGCCCAGAATGAGGGTGAACGCCGCCACCGTCCCCACGAAGGTGAGGGGAATAACGGGGGTGATGACACGCCGCCAGAGAAGATACACAAAGCCCAAAATCAGCGCGGCGCCGCAGGTTTCGCCCAGCGCACCCGCGCGCAAGCCCACAAACAACTGCCACAGCGGATATTGCTGACCGAGCGCGTCGGTGCCGAGCAGTGACAGTGGCGTGGCAGACGCGACCGCGTCTGCTGCCGCGATGGGCAGGGGTTGCAGATAAGTATTCATCGCGAGGGGGAAGCTGCACATCAGCACCACGCGCCCGACAAGCGCGGGATTGACGAAGTTATGCCCGATGCCGCCGAACATCATCTTGACCACCGCGATCGCCACGACGCCGCCGATCGCCGCCATCCACAGCGGCAAGCCCGCGGGCAGATTGAAGCTAAGCAGCAATCCCGTGACGATACAGGACAGGTCGCCCACCGAGGACGGTTTTTTGAGCACCGCGCAGGAAAGATATTCCGCCGCGACGCAGGATGCCACGCACACCAGTTGCAACGACAGTGCGCGCCAGCCAAACAGCCACGTCGCGACCAGCGCGGCGGGGAGCAGCGCGATAATCACGTCGAGCATCACGCTGCGGGTAGACTGCTCGCTGTGCAGATGGGGGGCGGGCGCGATCTTTATCGTATTTTCCAAAGCGTCCACTCCTTTCAGCGACGGCGGCGCGCAAGCGCCTTTGCCAGCCGCAAATGCTCCGCCAACGGGCGGTGTGCAGGGCAAGAATAGGTACAACAGCCGCAATCCATGCAGGCGTCGATCTGCCGCTTTTGCAAAGTGGCGACGTCGCCCGCTTTGTAGGCGGCGACCAGAAGCGGCGGCTCGAGTCCCATCGGACAATGCTGTATACATTTGCCGCAACGCAGACAGTTGCCGCTTTCGACGGGCGGGCAATCCACCTCGCTAAACGCGACGATGGCTTTGCTCGCTTTCATAATGGGAAAATCCTCGTCGATCAGCGTGCCGCCCATCATCGGGCCGCCGTTTATGAGCCGCGTGATCGGCGCACGCGTGCCGCCCGCAAAGGCGATCACGTCGCGCACCAAAGCGCCGACGGGGACGAAGATATTTTTCGGGTGGGCAATCGCAGAGCCGTCCAGCGTGATGCGTTTTTGCACCAGCGGCATACCCGTTTTGAGATAGCGCGCGATGTGCGCGACCGAGGCGGCGTTTAGCACCACGCACCCCACGTCGGCGGGCAGTTGTCCCGCCGCCATTTTGCGTCCCGTGCAGGTGTAGATGAGCACCTTTTCCGCGCCTTGCGGATAGCGCGTGCGCAGACGCACCACCCGCACCTCGCGGTCGGGGGTATCGACGCTTTGGGCGATCTTTTGCATCTCGCTGACCGCCTTGTAGCGGTCGCGCTCAATAGCGATCAGCACCCGCGGCACTTCCAGAAATTCCATCACCGTTTGCAGTCCCGACACGATATCCCACGAGTTTTCCAACACCTCGCGATAGTCGCTGGTCACGTACGGCTCACATTCCGCCACGTTGATGATGACCGTGTCGATGGCGTCGCGGTTTTTGGGATTTAACTTGATATGGGTGGGAAATCCCGCGCCGCCGAGTCCCACAAGCCCGCTCTCTTTGACCGCGCGGATAAAATCTTCAAAGGTATGTACCACGGGCGGCTTGACGGTGGGGGCGATACGCTGTTCGCCGTCGGCGTCCACGACCACCACGTCGGTGACCGCCCCGCTCGGCAGGGTCATTTTGGTGATGTCCGTCACCACACCCGACACGCTGCTGTGGATCGGCGCGGACACGTATTGGTCAGAGTCGCCGATGACCTGTCCGACCGCGACCGTGTCCCCTACCTTGACGGTGGGGGTGCAGGGTGCGCCGATATGCTGTTGCATCGGAAAATAGAGCCGTGCGGGCGGGGGCATTTGGACGGTGTCCATACCCGCCGTATAGCGCCGATGGGGCAGATGTGCGCCACCGCGCGTCAGCCGCACGCGCTGTTGCCATTTGGTCAGCAAACTCATAACAAAGCTTCCCCCTTTCGGGATGCATCAATCTTCGGGATAAGAATAGACGTCGCGGGTGATAAATACGGGGCGGTTTTTCACCTGCGTGTGGATCTTGCCGATATAGGCGCCCATCACGCCGACGCTCACGAGAATCAGCCCGCCCACCAGCATAATCAGCGCGGCAAGCGCCCAGCCCATCACGACGGCAAAGTTATCGCACAGCTTGACGATGCCCGCGGCGATAAGCCCTATCGCGCCGACAACGCTCATAAAGCCGCCCAGCCACAGCGGCAGCTTCAGGGGCATATCGGTATACGCCATAATGCCGTCGAAGGCATAGCGCAAGAGCTTGAAGAAGTTCCATTTGGTGGTGCCTGTTGCGCGCTCGGCAACGTCATAGGGCAACGCATGGGTGCGAAAACCCACGAAAGAGAACAGTCCCTTGGAAAAACGGTGATATTCGGGCAGACGCAACAGGGCGTCTACCACCTTTCGGCGCAGGGTGCGAAAATCGCTCGCTTCTTCCACCAGCGTCACGTCCGACACGCGGTTGATGACTTTGTAGAATTTGCGTTTGCACCAGCGCATAAAGCCTTTTTCGCGGCGGTTGGCAGGGAACGCCGCCACCGCGTCGATATCGGGATGCTCGTCCAAAAAGCGTCCCATCTCCACCGCTTTTTCGGGCGGCTGTTGCATATCGCCGTCGATAACGGTGACGTAGTTGCCGCGTGCGTGGGTCAGTCCCGCGAGAATGGCGGCTTCTTTGCCGAAGTTGCGGGCAAAATGCACCACCGTGATCTTTATTTCGGGATGGGCGGCGTAAAGCGCGTTCAATCGGTCGGCGGTGTCGTCTTTGGAGCCGTCGTTGACGAATACCAACTCAAAGCTGTGGGTATAGCCTTCCATAGCGCGGCACGCGGCGTCAAAAAAGAGCGCCACGTTGTCCTGCTCGTTATAGCACGGCACGACCAGAGAATGTTTGACGGACATAGCAAATTCCTCCTTGGGAATGAACGTTTTGTATTTGTATGGGGCGGGCATCGCTCGTCCGCTATTTCCCTCTCACCCGCTGTCGCGGGAGCTCTCCCAAAGGGAGAGCCTACGGGACGTCGAGACGTCGTCCCCTACAAATCTTGCAGACAGGTCGCATTTACATTGTAGGGGTGGCGGGGATATTTGTAGGGGCACAAACGTATTCTACCAAACATTTTACGCCATAAATATTGCAAAAAGCCTCAAAAACATTGCAAATGTTATCTTTGCGTACAAAAGGGCGTGCAAATTGGTGCCATTTATCCTATATTATTATACAAACGCACACCCTGCTTGTCAAGAAAAGCGCACACTTGCCGCGTTTGGCGGTGCGCCGTCAAAGGAGATGTTTTTCGTTGCTCAAAGACTTGCTCAAAAGCCGCCGTCTGCCGCCGCTTTGTGACCGCGCAACGATGCTGGATATTTTGCAACGCGAGGAATACGGCTTTTTGCCGCCGCCACCCGACGCCGTCACCTTTGCGGCGGAGGATATCCCCGGCGTGACCAATTTTTGCGCGGGCAAGGCGACGCTGGAAAAGGTGACCGCCACCTGCACGCTGGGTGACAAGGTCTTTGCGTTTCCGTTTTATGCGGTGTTGCCGACCGACGAAAGACCGCATCCGTTTTTCATACATATCAACTTCCGTCCCGACGTACCCGACCGCTATATGCCCACCGAGGAGCTGGTGGACAACGGCTTTGCGGTGCTGTCCTTTTGCTACAAGGACGTCACCTCGGACGACGGCGATTTCACCGACGGGCTGGCGGGGGTGCTCTATCCCGACGGCGTGCGCGGTGACACCGATGCGGGCAAAATTGCGATGTGGGCGTGGGCGGCACACCGCGTGATGGACTATGCCCAGACGCGCGCGGATGTATTGCGCTTGGATGCGGGCGTGGTGTGCGGTCATTCGCGGCTGGGCAAGACCGCGCTGTTTACCGCCGCCACCGACGAGCGCTTCGCCTTTGCCCATTCCAACAATTCGGGTTGCGGCGGCGCGGCGCTCGCGCGGGAAAATACGGGCGAGCGGGTCAAGGATATTTGCCGCACGTTCCCTTTTTGGTTTTGCCGCAATTATGCAAAATATGCCGACAACGAGGGCGCGATGCCGTTTGACCAGCACTTTTTGGTGGCGTCTGTCGCGCCGCGCCGCGTGATGATCGCCAGTGCCGCCGAGGACGCGTGGGCTGACCCTGTGTCGGAGTTTCTCGGTTGTGTCGCGGCGGGCGAGGCCTTTGCGGGCGGATTTGTCTGCGACGACCGCTTGCCGCAGGTGGGCGACGCCTATCTCGACGGCGATATCGGCTACCACCTGCGGGCGGGTTTGCACTATTTCAGCCGTGCCGACTGGTTGCGGCTGATGACATTTGTGAAAAAACATATCGAAACGGAGTGACTTTTGTTATGGAAAAATATGCGTGGAAAGGGCTTATCAAAGAGGGGCAGCTCGAGGAATATATTCGCCGCCACGATGCGCTGTGGCCTGAGATGAAAGAGGTTTTGACGGCGGCGGGGATCAAGAATTACACCATCTGGAACGTCGGAAACGAGCTGTTTGGCTATTACGAGTGTGAAAAGGGTATCGATTTTGCCGCTCGCGTGCAACGCGAGAGCGCAGTGGTCGACCGTTGGAATGAATATATGAAAGATATTCTGGTGATGGAGATGGATCCCGTCACCGGCGCACAACCGCAGTTGAAAAAGGTGTTCAGTTTCGGTTGAGCCGCGGGGATATGATGTGATGTGAAAAAACGGCTTCGCAAGAAGCCGTTTTTTGTGTGGTGGGTGGAAGGCAAGGTCTCGCAGGCAGGCGGCGGGTGTATTTGTAGGGGCGGATTCCATATCCGCCCGCGGGAGGCGAAACGCCTCCCCCACATCGTCCCGTAGGCTCTCCCTTTGGGAGAGCTCCCGCGATAGCGGGTGAGAGGGCAAAAATAACGGACGACCAATGGTCGCCCCTACAAACCCCTGCTTCACCTAAAAATTTTCATTTATCTGTTTTGTGGTGCGCGGTTAACAATCCCTCCGTCACGCTTCGCGTGCCACCTGTCTCGCTACGGCTCGGTCACCTCGCGGCTCTGACAGTCCACCGGACTGTCATTCACTACCGCTCGGACGCTTCGCTACCTTTACACAAGGGAGGCTTGGGTTGTCGCCATCTCGGCAATATCGCCCCGCTCAAATTATACCGCCTGTTATATTTATGCAACAATATTACTCCTTGTTGCGCAAAAAATCGTGAAAAAGGCTTTGCAGGCGGGAAAAATTATGCTATACTTAAAGGTGCGAAATTATGTCAAAGGGAGAGAGCCATGGGAAAGATCATTGCCATCGTAAACCAAAAAGGCGGCGTGGGCAAAACCACCACCGCGATCAATTTGGCGGCGGCTGTCGGCAAGGCGGGCAAGCGGTGCTTGCTGATTGACCTTGACCCGCAGGGCAACGCCACCAGCGGTGTGGGCATTGACAAACGCACCGTCAAGCTCTCGACCTATGAGTTGCTTTTGGGGCAGGCTTCGTTTGAGCAGGTGTGTGTCCACACCCCCTATCTCAACCTTGACGTGTTGCCGTGCAGTATGCAACTGGCAGGCGCCGAAGTGGAACTGGTGGATATGGAACGCCGCAAAAACCGTCTGCGTGCCGCGCTGGCGAATGCGCGCAGTCAATACGATTTCCTGTTTATCGACTGTCCGCCCTCTTTGGGGCTGTTGACGCTCAACGCGCTGTGCGCGGCAGACACGGTCATCGTCCCGATCCAGCCGGAATATTTTGCGCTCGAGGGGCTGTCGCAGTTGACGGGCACCTTGCGCCGTATTCGGCAACAGGACAACCCCCCGCTCGAGCTGGAAGGCGTGCTGTTCACGATGTTTGACGGGCGACTCAATCTGACCCAGCAGGTGGCGGGCGAAGTTAAGCGGTTTTTCCCGCGCAAGGTGTTTGCCACCACCATTCCGCGCAGTGTGCGCTTGTCCGAAGCCCCCGGTTTTGGACAACCTATTTGCTATTATGACGGCGGCTCTCGCGGCGCGGCGGCTTACGACGCGCTGGCGGCGGAACTGCTGCAACATCATTAAGGAGGCGGCTTATGGCGGCGAAAAAAGGCGGCTTGGGCAAAGGACTGGACGCGCTGTTCGGCGAGAATACGCTCGACACCGACGGCAACGTGTCCACTTTGCGCTTGACGGATATTGAACCCAACAAGGATCAGCCCCGCAAACAGTTTGACGAGGACGCGCTGTCGGAGCTGTCACAATCTATTGCTCAGCACGGCGTTCTGCAACCCCTGTTGGTGCGCCCGATGACCAACGGCTCCTATCAGCTGGTCGCGGGTGAGCGTCGCTGGCGCGCCGCGCGTATGGCGGGGCTTGTACAAGTGCCCGTGGTCATCCGCGAGATGACCGAGCAGGAAGCGGCAGAGCTTGCGCTGATCGAAAACCTGCAACGCCAGGACTTAAATCCGATGGAAGAAGCGGTCGGCTATCAGACGCTGATGAACACCTACGGTTTAACGCAAGAGGAGACCGCGCGGGTGGTGAACAAATCCCGCCCCGCCGTCGCCAACGCGTTGCGTCTGTTGAGTTTGCCCGCAAGTGTGACCGAATTGGTCGCGTCGGGCAAGTTGTCGGCGGGTCACGCCCGCACGGTGCTGGCGTTCCCCTCTGCCCAACAGGAAGAAGTTGCCAAGCAAGCCGCGCTGACGGGGTTGTCGGTGCGCCAACTGGAAAAGATGGCGAAAGCGGCGACCAAACTGCCCAAAGCCCCCACCGCCGCCGTCGCAACGCGCGACAGCTTTTACAGCGAAGTGGAGTTGGCGCTCGCGCAAAGTCTGGGACGGCGCGTGACGGTGACCGCACAGGGCAAGGGCGGCAAACTCACGGTGGAATTTTATGACAATGACGATCTCAAAGCGCTCGCCAACGCGTTGGCGCCCGACAACTGATCGCGATATAAAAGGAGAAATGTGTTATGTTGGACATCAAACTGGTACGCGAAAATCCGCAGCGTGTGAAAGATGCGATGCGTAGCCGCAACAAGGATATGGACGCGGTGGTGGACGAGCTGCTCGCCCTCGACGTGCAGCGTCGCGAGGCTATTGCGCAGTCCGAAGCGCTCAAAGCGGAGCAAAATCAGATCAACAAGCAGATCCCCGCGCTCAAAAAGCAGGGCGAGGACGTGTCTGCGTTGCTCGCCAAGATGAAGGATGCGTCTGCCGAAAGCAAGCGTCTGTCTGCGCTGGTGACCGAGCTGGAGCAAAAACAGCGCGATCTGCTTTTGACTATCCCCAACATCCCGCACGAGAGCGTGCCCGTCGGCAAAGACGACAGCGATAACGTGGAACTGCGTAAAAACGGCACGCCGCCCACCTTTGATTTTGAGCCGAAGCCTCACTGGGACATCGGCAAGGAGCTGGGGATCCTTGATCCCGACACCGCCGCCAAGGTGACCGGCACGCGTTTCCACTTCTATAAAGGCCTCGGCTCCCGTTTGGAGCGCGCGATCATCAACTTCTATCTCGACACCCACACCGAGCACGGCTATACCGAGGTGTTCCCGCCCTATATGGTCAACCGCGCGTCGATGACGGGTACGGGTCAGCTCCCCAAATTTGAGGAGGATGCATTCCATCTCTCCAACGAGGACTATTTCCTCATTCCCACCGCCGAGGTGCCCGTCACCAATATGTACCGCGACGACATCATCACCGAAGAACTGCCGCTCAAATTCTGCGCCTATTCCGCTTGCTTCCGTGCAGAGGCGGGATCGGCGGGACGCGACACGCGCGGACTTATTCGCCAGCATCAGTTTAACAAGGTCGAGTTGGTGAAGTTTGCCGATCCCGAAACGAGCTATGACGAGCTCGAGAGCCTGACCAACGACGCCGAGCGCGTGCTGGCGGCTTTGGGTCTGCCCTATCGCGTGGTGTGCCTGTCGTCGGGCGACTTGGGCTTCTCCTCTGCCAAGACCTATGACATTGAGGTGTGGATGCCCTCTTATAACCGCTACGTGGAGATCTCCAGCTGCTCCAACTTTGAGGATTTCCAGGCGCGCCGTGCCGCTATCCGCTTCAAGAAAGCGCAGGGCGACAAGGCTCAGTTGGTGCATACGCTCAACGGCTCGGGCGTGGCGGTCGGTCGCACCGTGGCGGCGATTTTGGAAAACTACCAGAACGCCGACGGCACCGTGACCGTGCCTGAGGTGCTGCGCAAGTATATGGGTACCGACAAGATCGGTTAAGCGCGGTTGTGATATGATAATATGACCCCCGATGCGCACGCATCGGGGGTTTTTGTTGCGCGGGCATACGGGGGCATCCGATTTTTAGGGTGTGCCGGTATGTCCCCTCTCCGTCACGCTGCGCGTGCCACCTCTCCCAGAGGGCGAGGCAAGGGTGCGGGCAGGTGGTGGAAAGCAAAATGCGTAATTATTCATTATTCAATATTCATTATTCATCATTCATTAATTTGTTTTGTAGGGACGAGCATCGCTCGTCCGTTTCTCGGCCCCCTTGCCTAAAGGGGGCTGTCGAGCGAATGCGAGACTGGGGGATATAGTGCCTGTATATTACCCGCAACGAATATTTTGGCGCGATTGGAAATCCCTCCGTCATTTGCTCCGCAAATGCCACCTCCCTTTAGGCAAGGGAGGCAAGGTCACGCATGTAGGTGGCGGGATATTTGTAGGGGCGACCATCGGTCGTCCGTTGGTGCTGAATTTATACCGCATTGCGGCGGGAGCCAAGCCCCCGCCCTACGTCGCACGATTTGTAGGGGCGGATTCCATATCCGCCCGCGGGAAGCGAAGCGCGCGATTATTCATTATTCAATATTCATTATTCATCATTCATTTATCCGTTTTGCGGCGGGAGGCGTTGACAATCCCTCCGTCACGCTGCGCGTGCCACCTCCCTTTACACAAGGGAGGCAAAAAATCGCCGTCTGTGGACGGCTGCGGGACGTCGAGGACGCCCGAAGGAAGTGCCCTTGGGGTGCGCCGTCCCCTACAAGCCGTGCCTTGTAGGGGCGACCATCGGTCGTCCGTGTGCGCGGGCAATTCACTGATATATCACACCTTTTTACTGGTTTTTTATGTAGTTTTTCTCCGCTTTTTCTGTTATACTGTATATAGCGGCACGCGTGCCGACACACCTTGCCACACAAGGAGGCATCACTATGACAACCATTCCGCGCAGTGAACATCCCCGTCCCGACCGCCGCCGTGACGATTGGTACAATCTCAACGGCGTATGGGATTTTGAAATCGACAACAACCGCACGGGGCTGTTTCGCCGTTTTCAGGACAGACCCGCTCTTGACGGCAAAATTACGGTTCCGTTTTCTCCCGAAAGCGTGCTGTCGGGGGTGGGCAACACCGATTTTATGAACGCCGTCTGGTATCGCCGCGCGCTGGATATCCCCGCCGCGTGGCAGGGCAAGCGTATTCTTCTGCATATCGACGCCTGCGACTATGCCACTACCGTCTTTGTCAACGGGCAAGAGGTGGGGCGTCACCGCGGCGGCTATACCCCCTTCTGCTTTGACATCACCGACGCGCTTTCGACCGACGGCAACTATCTCACCGTCTATGCCGAGGACGATCTGCGTTCCGAAACACAAGCTTCGGGCAAACAAAGCCGCGACCTGCTTTCTGCGGGCTGTTACTATACCCGCACCACGGGTATTTGGCAGACGGTGTGGCTGGAAGCGGTGTCGCCCGCTCACGTCAAAAGCTACAAGGTGTTTGCCAACGTCAGCGCCCCTGCGGTCACGCTGGCGGTGCAGGTGAGCGACGCCGCCGTCGGCGGCACGCTGCGCGTCAACGCCTCTTACGAGGGCAAGCCGATGGGCGAGGCGCAGGCGGTCATCACCTCACCGGCGGTGACGGTCACCGTCCCGCTCGCCGAACAGCATCTGTGGGAAGTCGGTCACGGCAGACTTTACGACCTGGTGTTCACCGTGGAAGCGGGCGGCGAAACCGACACGCTTTTTGGCTATTGCGGCTTGCGCGAGGTGGCGCTCACCCGCGAAAAAGGCTTGCAGATCAACGGCAAAACGGTGTTTGGTCGCTTCGTGCTTGATCAGGGCTTTTATCCCGACGGCATCATCACCGCGCCCGACGACAGCGCCCTTGTTTTTGACATCGAAGCGGCCATAGCCTGCGGCTTTAACGGCGCGCGGCTGCACCAAAAGGTATTTGAGCCGCGTTTTCTCTATCACGCCGACCGTTTGGGCTATATGGTGTGGGACGAACTGGGCAACTGGGGTTTGGACACCACGCGCGGCGAAAATATTTATAATCTGTTGCCCGAATGGCTGGAAGAGGTGGAGCGCGATTTTTCGCATCCGTCGGTGATCGGCTGGTGTCCCACCAACGAAACGTGGGACCAACACGGACGGCAACAGTGCAACGCCCTGCTCGACACGGTCTATGACGTGACCAAAGCCATCGACAAGACCCGCCCCGTCATCACGTCAAGCGGCTCCTTCCCCACCGAGCGCACCGACGTGCACGACGTACACGACTATGAGCAAGACCCCGCCACTTTCCGCAGTTATTATGCGCATATCGACAAGGGCATCGTCAACGACCACCTTATGCGCGCCTTTCCCACCCGCCAGATCAGCAAAACGCATCTGCCGATCTTCGTCAGCGAATACGGCGGCATCAAATGGGCGACCACGCAAGACGCCGACGCGTGGGGCTACGGCGTTTCGGTGACGGATGAGGCGGCGTTTTTGGCGCGGCTGGAGGGGTTGACCGACGCGTTGCTCGAAAACAAGGATATTTTCGCCTTTTGCTATACCCAACTGACCGACGTGGAGCAGGAACAAAACGGCGTGCTGACCTATACGCGGCAGTTCAAGTTCCCCGCCGCGACCTATGCGGCTATTTTCGGCAAAACGGCCGCCATCGAAAAGCTGTAAACACCATCAAAAACGGCAGAGGACACATCCTCTGCCGTTTTTGTTTATGCCGTTATTCCTTTCGCAGGGCGGCAAGATACGCGTCGGCGGCCTGTGCTTTTTGGGTGAAGGAATTATTCTTCCACCAAGCGACGAGTGCCGTCACGACGGTAAAGCCCAGCGAGATGAGGGTGGTCACCGTCTCGTTTTCCAGCGGCAACGGACTTAACCCAAACGCCGCCAGCACCTGATTGACCAATGCCAGCACCAAAAGCACGGTGCGGATAACTGTTCCCTTGGTCATTTCGCCACCCCCTTTCGCTCCCACGCATCCAAGCGGTGGAACAGGGTGCGGATCTGCTCCTCCATCACGGGCATCCGCAGCGCAAACTGATTGTGCGCGTCCACCTTTTTCTCCAACTGTGCCAACCGATATTCGGTCAGCTTTGCTCCCGCCCATATACCGCCGAAGGTGCCGATGGCGGCACCCACCAGCGAAACAAGCGCGGTCAATACTTCTGTCACCGTTCTCCCCTCCTTATTCCACCGCCAGCAGATAATACCAATCGTTATCCGCCACACAACCGTCGGCGGTCAAGCCGTAATCGCGTTCCAGCGCCACAATCGCCTTTTCGGTAAGCGAGCGCGGCTCGCCGTCCACCAAGCCGTTGTAATAGCCCAAGGTTTTGAGCCGCTGCTGCACCCAGCGTGCCATGTCGCCGTCGGCATATTTTTTCACCGCGTGGCGTTTGGCACCGCGCAGGGTATATTTGCCCGCGACGCCGTCGACGGGACCGCCGTAGTCGCCGAGGCTTCGCAAAAGCGTTTGCAACGCGGCAATATCGGCGTGGGGCTTATCGCCCCACGTCGGCGTCGGCTCGTCGCCGCTGTTGCCAAACAGCGTTTTTGCCGCGTGCAACGGACGTTCACCTTTGAGATACGGCGTCGGGTCGACCCGCACGCCGTCTTTTTCCACGTCAAAATGCAGATGCACCCCCGTGGCGTGTCCCGTATTGCCCATCGTGGCAAGCGGCTGTCCCTTTTTGACGGCGGCACCCGTTTTGACGAGCAGGCTGTCCTGTTTCAGGTGCTTATACAGCGTATATACCCCGCCGCCGTGGTCAAGGCGGATATAATTCCCCGCCGAGCCGTCGGTGGTCGGGCCGCTGTACCGATTACGGGTGGCGGTCACGGTGCCGTCGGCAAACGCGACGACGGTGCGATTGCCGCCGCGGCTGATAAGGTCAATGCCGTGGTGAAACGCGCCCGTTTTGCCCGTGACGGGGTCGGTGCGCGCGCCGTAGTCCGAGGTCACCCACTCATCCGCGCCTTGCAGCACGTGGCAGGCGGCGTTTAGTGCATAGCCCATCGCGCACCCCCGTCAATACAGCCCGAATTGCCACTGGGTATAGCTTTTGGCGGAACGGGCAATTTGTTTCGCCTGCTTTTTGGCGGCGGCATCCAGCGACGCCTGCTTGTCCGCAATATCCGCGGCGGTCTTGCGGGTAAGCGACTCCGCCTTTTTGGCGTAGGCGGCTTCCAGCTCGCGGAACAGCTTGGATGCGTTGCGGTTGATGGTGTTGAGCGCGTCCTGACGCGCGTTCATCATCTTTTGGCGGTCGCTTTCGCGCGCTTTTTCCGCGCCCTTGAGTGCGGCTTGCTGCAAGCCGCCGCCCGCGTGCCCGCTGTGTGCCATACGCTCGCGAATCTGCAAGCGCGCGAGCGCTTCCTTCATCGACGCCTGTGACGCGGTACGCACGTCCTCGTCCACCTGTGCCAACGCCTCGCGGCGTTGGTTAGCGGTGACCGCCTTCTTTTCGGCGTCGGTCTCTCTTTTGAGCGCGTCAAGCTCCTCTCTCAGCCGTGCGTTTTGGGTCTTGGCATACGCCGCCCCCTCCTCCTTGGCACGGCGCAAGAGGTCGCGCTCAACCCTTTCCAAAATAGTCGCCATTGTCAGCGCACCTTTCCTTTCTCACAGCCCGAAAGCTCACTTTCACCCCACGCGACAACGCCGCTGCCCGACACGCACAGCTTGGCGCGCTTGACGAATCGCACGGACGGCAGCATCCGCACCCCGCGGGTCGTCGCGCCCTGTGTGGCATACCAAAGACTTCCCGTCTCATCTGCCAGCGACAGCGTCAGCGTGCCGTCACAGGTCATATCCAACCACAATCCCGTGATATCCTTGTACCGTCCCGTCTCACCCATATCCATACAGGCGGTGGCGGCACGAAACATCACGGGCTTTGACGCACAGCCGCCGCTCACGGGCACCATATCCACGTCGCCGTCGAAAACATATTGCAGGTACATATAGCCGCCGCTGAGGTTAAAGAGTCCGCACAGCACGGGGATTTTGCCGCCGACCAGCCGTGACCACGTCACGTTGGCGAGGGTGATATTCCAGCGATACCAGCACAGCGCCTGCTGCGCTTTGCGGTCGGTCGTCCCAAACCGCACGAATGCGGTATCGTCATAGCGCAGCACCCACACCGTGTCCCCCGTGAGCAGCAGATACCACCCCTCAAAGGTCGCCGCC
>SVOU01000127.1 GCA_015066215.1 Oscillospiraceae bacterium
ACTCAACCGACATGGAAAAATGGGTGTCGATACTATCGCTTTCAGCAACCAATGAAACTGAGATATCGTCGTATTCAACTTCTCCGTTGTTTGAATTAAGTGTTATTGTGTAATTTGAATCAATATCGTTTATTTGCTTTTTAGT
The DNA here is from genome assembly GCA_015066215.1 of Oscillospiraceae bacterium. Classification (GTDB taxonomy): domain Bacteria; phylum Bacillota; class Clostridia; order Oscillospirales; family Acutalibacteraceae; genus HGM12789. The sequence goes on from SVOU01000127.1 coordinate 146, forward strand.
ACGCATAAACATTCCGCCTTTCATTATCTTTTTCGTCTACTGTCAAGCCATCTATAATAATCCTCTAACAGCTTTTTATTCTTATCAAAATCAAGCATTTCTATCTTTTTCTCATTGATCTCATACGCCTTTTGGATAATATCGTAAGCGTATTGCTCGTCCTCATTTTTTGGGGGATTTTCGAGAAAAGACAGCTTGCATCGCAACAGAGTTAATTTTACTTGATAGTATGGTTTTAGATTTGGCATTTCCGTTCTCCTTTCGGGTGGTAAACACATTATACCGAAAGAAAACGCAAATGCAAGAAAAGTTTTTGAAAATTATTTGGTAGGTTTATTATATCATACTTTCGGTAAAAAACAATTATAAATCAACATAATGTTGCGTGTTCCAGCAAACGATGTTGTGCCTGTCGGCACAAATAAAAAATCCTGAAAGCAAATGCTTTCAGGATTTTTTGGCTGCGGAATAGGGATTCGAACCCCAACAAACGGAGTCAGAGGCCGTTGTGCTACCTTTACACTATTCCGCAATGTCAAGAACATACTTATTATACCCACTTTTTCGCGTTTGTCAAGGCGTTTTGCGAAAAAATTATCCTTTTACAAACGCGGCAAAGCTGCCATCAGCAGTTGCGCCGACGCCGCGGCGGCTTGCGCTTCAAAGGTGTCGAAGGACACCGATGCACTGCCGTCTGCCAGGTCGGACAAGGCGCGGATCACCAAAAACGGCACACCGTTGGCGGTAGCGGTCTGCGCAACCGCGGCACCTTCCATTTCTGCCGCCATCGCGTCAAATTCCGCCGTCAGTTGCTGTTTTAAGACGGCGTCTGCCACGAACACGTCGCCCGACGCGATCACACCTTTCACCGCGCGGCGGTCGGTCAGCGTTTCGGCGGCCACCGCCGCCACGATCTCGCGCAGATGGGCATCCGCCCAATAGCGCGTGGGCTGGGTATGATCCTCGCCCGTGCACATATAGCCGCGCACGTGTCCAAACGCCGTCACGTCAAAATCGTGCTGGACGGCGTAGGTGCAAAGCACCATATCCCCCACCGACAGACCGCTTTTGAGTCCGCCTGCCACGCCCGTGTTGATGATACACCGCACAGAGAAACGGTCGATCATCGCCTGCGCGCACATCGCGGCGCAGACCTTACCGATACCGCAGCGCGCGATCACCACAGGCACGGATGCCAGTTCACCCGTATGATACACGGTGCCGCCCACCTTTGTCTCGGCGGCGTTTTCCAGTTCATTTAACAGCAGTTGCAATTCGGAATCCATCGCTCCGATAATACCCACCGGTTGCATAGGCGCACTCCTCAATCTAAACGAAAATCCTCTTCGGAATAGGTCGGCGCGACAGGGCGTGCGGACGGCACGCGTCTGAGCGGGTCATATTCATAACGCCGACAGCGGTGATAGAGAGGCACGACGCCCTTGCGCAGGCACAAAATCGCCCGCCCATCGGCGGTGCGTTTGCCGTGGCGGCAATAGGAACACGCGGGCTCAATGCGGTTGCCGTATAATTTTTGGCGCATAGTGCATCCCTCCATTTGCTTATCAGTATAACACATTTTCTCGCCGCTGGCAAGTTGTCGCATAAAAAAAGACCGTTTTTGCAAACGGTCTTTTTGATATTATTTGCGGGTAGTGGTAGTGGTGGTTGCAGCGGTAGTGCTGCCGGTGCCGGTGGTTTGGGTGCCGGTGCCCGTTGTGCCGGTGCCGGTCGTATCGGTGCCGGTCGTATCGGTGCCGGTCGCCGTTGTGGTGGTTTCGGGCGTCGGCGTGCTGCCGAGCAATGCCAAAGCCGCCTGTATCTGGTCATCGTCCCCCTCGCTGCGCAGCGAGAAGTGACGGTCACCCGTCAGGGTTACCACCGTGTCGGGAGCCAAACCCTTGCCCTCCCAACTGCCACCCTTGATCAGCTCGAGGGTGCCAACCGTTACGCGTACTGCCGCGCCCGAGGACGCCAGCGTAAAGTAAGATTGCAGGTCGGCGTGACCGTTGGTGGTGACACCCACCAGCTTCATACCGCCCGCTTCACGCAGCGCGCCGGCAATCAGTTCTGCTTCGGCGGCGGTGTTTTCATTGACCAACACCACCACGTTTTCGATCATCTGCGAGGCGGCGTGGGAACTGAGTATCACGGGCTCTTGATCCTCGCCCACGTTGAGGCGGGCATAGGTACCGCGCGGCAACAGATAACCCAAAATGCTCTGTGCGGCTTCTATACTGCCACCCGTGTTATCACGCAGATCCAGCAAAAAGCGCGTGGCGCCCTCTTCTTTGAGCGCAGAAACGGCAGAGCGCACCTGATCGAACGCGTTTTCGGACAGGCTACGCAGACGGATATATCCCGTCACGCCGTCTTTGAGCATACTGTTGACGACGTTTTCCACCACGATGGTGCTTTGCGCGATGCTGTAGGAGTGGGCGATCTCGCCACGGCTGATGGATACCAACAGCTTTGAAGCCGTACGCAATTTGGCGTTGACATCGGCAATATTTGCAGCCGTCACAGGTTTTTCGTCGATTGCGGTGATCACATCCTGCTTTTGGATGCCCGCCACCGCCGCCGCCGAATTGGCATAGACTTCGGTCACGATCACAACGCCGTCACGGGCGATCACTTCCAGACCAAAGCCCGTATATGAGCCCTGCAAAAGCTGTGCGACGACCTTATACTCCTCCGCCGTATAATAGGCGGCGTAGGGGTCGCCGTAGCCTGCGGCATAAGCCTTGGCAAGCGCGTCTTGCAGTTCTTCCTCTTTGATGGTGCCCGAATAGTTTTCGCGCACGACCTTGTCCACGTCGGATAAAACGCCGTATAAGGCCTGCTGTTCGGTTACGTCGTTGACGATGCCGCTGAAATAGCGCATTGAAACCATCACGGTGGCAGAAACGGTTACCGCCATTGCCACCAAGATCAGTGTCAGCGTGACACCCAGTGAGATCTTTTTATTCATAATCCGTCCTCCTCACAGGCGGTCAGGGCTTGACCAGATACCCCAGTTTGATGGAGTCCACCGCCGTGTTGTCCAGTCGCACCTCAATATGCAGGTGCGGTGCTTCGGATTGACCTGTGCTGCCGACTTCACCCAATATAGTTTTGCCGCGCGTGACCTTGTCGCCCACCTTGACCAAACGCTTGGACATATGGGCGTACAGGGTGACCACACGCCGTCCCTTGCTGTCATAGCCGTGGTCAACGACAACGTAGTTGCCGTAGCTCCAATGCTTTTCCGAGGTGATAACCTTG
>SVOU01000128.1 GCA_015066215.1 Oscillospiraceae bacterium
CGAAACGCAGGTACCAGCCCGCCCCCTCTTTGACAAAGCGCACGTCCCACAGTGAGAGCCCCATTTCTGCGGCGATCGGCTCTGCTAACGCGCGGCAGATCGCCACCGTGCCGCCTGCTGCTTTTTCTTTCGGCATAAGCGCACTCCTTTCCCACAACAACACAAAAGAGCGGGTCGCCCCACTCTTTCGTCGTCCTCATATCTTAACTAAGGTAAAGTATAACACACATTTCAAAAAAAGCAAGCCTTTTTCGAAAAATTCTCACAGGAATCGGTTTTAGGCGCCCATCAGCGCGGTCAGTCGCGCCGCAATAGCGTCCAAAAACTCCATAGAGTTGACCGCTTTCTTTTCGGGCAGGGTGGAGAGCAGCACCAAGTCTTTGGTCATCACGCCGTCCTCAATGACCGCCAAAGAGGCCTCTTCCAGTTTATCGGCAAAATCCGCCAGTGCGGGCAGCTCGTCCAGTTCGGCACGCTTGCGCAAAGCACCCGACCACGCGAAAATGGTGGCGATGGGGTTGGTGGAAGTTTCCTCACCCGCGCGATAGCGGTAATAGTGGCGGGTGACGGTGCCGTGCGCCGCCTCGTATTCATAGTTGCCGTCAGGGGAGACTAGCACGCTGGTCATCATCGCGAGCGAGCCGAAAGCGGTCGCGACCATATCGCTCATCACGTCGCCGTCATAGTTTTTGCACGCCCAGATAAAGCCGCCCTCGGAGCGGATCACACGCGCGACCGCGTCGTCGATGAGGGTGTAGAAATAGGTGATGCCCGCCGCTTCAAACGCCGCTTTGTAGTCGGCTTCGTAGATCTCGGCAAAGATATCCTTGAAGCGGTGGTCGTAGGTCTTGGAGATGGTGTCCTTGGTGGAGAACCACAGATCCTGTTTGACCGACAGGGCATACTTGAAGCAGGCGTGCGCAAAGCTGCGGATAGACGCGTCGGTGTTGTGCAGACCTTGAATGATGCCGTCGGTGCCGTTGAAGGTGAAAATAGGCTGACGGGTCTCGGTGCCGTCGGGCGCGGTCACCACCAGCTCGGCGCGGGAGCCGGCGGGCACGGCCATCTCGCTGTTTTTATACACGTCACCGTAGGCGTGACGCGCCAGCGTGATGGGCTTTTTCCAGGTGGACACGTTGGGGGAGATGCCTTTCACCAGAACGGGCGCACGGAACACGGTGCCGTCGAGCATCGCGCGGATGGTGCCGTTGGGGCTTTTCCACATCTCTTTGAGGTTGTATTCCTCCACGCGCTGGGCGTTGGGGGTGATGGTGGCGCATTTGACACCCACGCCGTATTTTTTGATGGCGTTGGCGGCGTCAACCGTCACCTGATCGTCAGTTTCGTCACGATAGGGAAGCCCCAAATCGTAATATTCACATTTGAGGTCAACGAAGGGGCAAAGCAGCTTTTCTTTGATCGCCTGCCACAGCACGCGGGTCATTTCGTCGCCGTCCATCTCTACGAGCGGCGTACGCATTTGAATACGGTCCATAGTATATCCTCCCGATAAAAATCGTTCACCCGTCAAGTATACCAAAAACGGTCGTCGATGTAAAGAGCAAAAGCCGATTTTGTTGCAGAAAAAACGCAGTTTTTTCCCTGCGAAAAAAAGTTGAAAAATTTTTCAAAAAAAGGCTTGCAATTCCAAACGAGTGGGCTATAATGTGCGTGTAAACAAGAAAACCCGCGTCCTGCCGGAGGAAAATCTAACGTAAAACGAGAGCATATCGTCAACGTAAGAGAGTGACCTTTGGGCGGGATTTTTTTATGCAGAGGAGGATGCCTATGTTTGGCTTTCGCTGGCTGTGGAAAAATATGGACCGCAAGAAACAGGTGACCTATTGCTTTGCGCTGGCCTGTTCGGTCGTGTCTACGCTGATGCTGCTGATCAACCCCTTTTTGTCATCGCGTCTGGTGGACGAGGTGCTGATCGCAGGCAACACCGACCCGTTGCCTTTCCTGCTGACGAGTATGCTGTTGGTGCAGCTTGTGCGCCTGTCCTTGCGCTATATGATGGTCGTCAGCTTTGAGCGGGCGACGCAAAATATGCTGATGAACCTGCAAACCCACCTGTTCACGGTCTTGCAGTATCAAGAGGCAAACTTTTTCCACCAAAACCGCACGGGCGACCTGATGACGCGCCTGTCGGGCGACGTGGACTATTGCCGTCATTTTATGGCGTATATCGTGTATGCCGCGCTGGAAAGCGTGCTGCAATTTATCAGCGCGCTGATATTCTTTATGTTTATCGAATGGCGTCTGGCACTCGCGATGCTGGTGGTCACACCGCCGCTGTTTTTGGTCACCAAATTCTATCGCCAGCGCATTATGCCGCTGTTCACCCAACTGCGTGAGCGCACCTCGGATATGAACACGGTGGCGCAGGAAAACATCGCGGGTATGCGCGTGGTCAAAGCCTTTGCGCGTGAGGAAGAGGAGAAAGCGCGCTTTGAAGAGAGCAACCGCTCGTATATGGAAGCGAACCTGACCATCAACAAGACGTGGCTGACCTTTTTCCCGATGATCAATATGCTTGCCAATGCGATGACCCTCATCACGCTGTTCTTGGGTGCCTATTTTATCATCGTCGGGCGTATGACCGAGGGCGAGCTGTCCATTTTCACCTCGCTGTCTTGGGCACTGTCCAATCCCGTCAACAACTTGGGTCCCCTGATGAACGACTTTCAGCGGTTTTCTGCCTCGGCAAACAAGATCATCGAGGTCTACTATTCCCGCCCGCTCATCACCGACCGTCCCGATGCCGTTCCCCACGAGCAGATGAAGGGCGACATCGTCTTTGACAACGTGTCTTTGAAACTGGGCAACCGTCAGGTGCTGGAAAACATCAGTTTTTCGCTCAAAGCGGGACAAACGCTCGCCATTATGGGCGGCACGGGATCGGGCAAAACCAGTGTGATCAATCTGCTGGCGCGTTTTTATGACCCCTCACAGGGCAAAGTGTTCATCGACGGCTGTGACGTACATATGTGGAAACTGGCAGATCTGCGCCGCGGTATCGGTACCGCTACGCAGGAGGTGTTCCTGTTCTCGGATACGATTGCCAACAACATTGCGTTCAGCGATGAAAATATGACCCCCGAAGAGATCGCCGACTTTGCCCGTCGGGCGGGCGCTGCGGAGTTTATTGAGAAAATGCCCGAGGGCTATGACACCATCATCGGCGAACGCGGCGTCGGTCTGTCGGGCGGTCAGCGTCAGCGACTGGCACTTGCCCGTGCTATGGCGGCAAAAGCGTCGGTGCTGGTGCTGGACGATACCACCTCCGCATTGGATAACGAAACCGAGCAATATATACAGGAGCAGTTAAGACAACTGCCTT
>SVOU01000129.1 GCA_015066215.1 Oscillospiraceae bacterium
GCATATTGTGCAGGCGGTCGGCCAGCTTGATGATGATCACGCGGATATCTTGCGCCATTGCAAGCAACATTTTGCGGACGTTTTCCGCCTGCTGTTCCTCGCGCGAGGTATAAGGCAAGTTGCTCAGCTTTGTAACACCGTCCACCAAAAGGGCAACTTCGGCGCTAAACTCCTTTTGCACCTGCGCCACGGACATAGGGGTATCCTCCACCACGTCGTGCAGCAACGCCGCCACGATGGTGTCGGTGTCCATACCCATCTCCGCCAAGATCTGCGCTACCTGCAAGGGATGACAGACGTACTCCTCCCCCGACGCGCGACGCTGACCGTCGTGCGCCACGCAGGCGGTATCGATCGCGCGCCCGATCATTTCAAGATCATAGGGCTTATCGCTTTTGATGATGGTATTTTTTAAGGTTACAATAAGATCTTCTTTCAGAATCATACCGTATCGTCTCCGTTAGCCGACCAGATATTGCATCGTCGGAGTCAAATTGAGGTCGGCTTTTTGTGTTGTCGGTTTGCATTGTACGAACAGGCGGTCATCGGTCATTTCGACGTCAAGCAGCTCCGCCTCGGAAAAGATCTGCAAGGCGGTCAGCAGCGTTTCGCAGGATGCAACCTTATCCGCTGCATACCACAGCTGTTCCACATTGCCTTTGAAGGCACCTTTGGCTTTGAGCATCCGATAAATATGCGCCAGTTGCTCTCTCGTCGGCACGACCGCACTCTTATCCGCCGTCAATTCGCGGCGGCACACCTTGTCAAACGTCCGCATACCGCCGAGCAGTATTTCCTGGTCGGTGTCGGCATAGCGGATATCTTTAACGATAATACTGGGGCTGACGACGCCGCGATATTCGTTGCGGTCGAGCGTCACTGCCAGATTCACCTTGCTGCCGCAAGGAATGGACAGTTCATCAACCGCACAGTGGAAATACATAGCCGACAGGCGGCAACCGTCACGCGAAACGGACAGGCGCAGATGCTTGCCGTTGCCGACGGGGGTGATGTTGTCCAGATTCATATCAAACAACCCGAATATCGGTGCGGGGTTGCTGTTTCCAAACGGCTCCATCGCCGCCAATAGCTGCAATTTTTCCAGATCGATCTGCGAGGGGCGCAGCTTGCAATCCAAACGCAGTTCACGCACGGGCATATCGGGAATATGCTCCGCCGCATAGGCATTGATCTGCTTGCGGAAAGCGTCAATGTTGGCGGTTTTCATACCCACGCCTGCCGCCAGCTCGTGACCGCCAAAGCTCAAAAGCAGCGGCTCGCAGGCAGCGATCGCATCAAACAGCGGGAAGCCCGGCAAACTGCGGCCCGAGCCTTTGGCGGTATCACCGTTAATGGACATCACCACGCAGGGCTTGCCGTAGCGTTCCAGCACGCGCGCCGCCACGATACCCACAACGCCCTGGTGCCAGTTTTCGCCTTCGATCACCAACACGCGCTGGCTCATCCATTCGGGATGATTGCGTATCTCTTGGAGCACCTCGTTCATAATCGCCAGTTCGGTGTTTTGCCGTTGCAGATTGCACTGCTGCACTTCCTCTGCCAACGCCAACGGCGTTTCCGTTGTCTGCGCAAGCAACAGACGCGACGCCAGATTTGGGTCGGCCATACGTCCTGCCGCATTGATACGGGGAGAGATGGTAAACACCGCCGACGAGGAGCTGAGCGGCTTGTCGGCAGCTCCTGCCACCTGCAAAAGTGCCGCAATACCCGCACGGGGATTTTGGTTGATCTGTTGCAGACCTGCGCGCACCAAGCGGCGGTTTTCTGCCTCCAAAGGCATCACGTCTGCCAGCGTACCCAGCGCGACCAGATCGCCAAACTGCGCCAAAACGGTGTCGCTGTCGCCCTCCAGCGCGCACGCCAGCAAAAACGCCACGCCAACGCCTGCATAGCCGCGAAACGCCATCTCACAATCCTTGCGGTGCGGATCGACCACTGCTATTGCCTGAGGAAGGACATCCTGCGGCTGATGGTGGTCAGTGATGATGACGTCCACACCCAGTTCACGGGCATAGGCGGTCTCTTCCACCGCCGCAATGCCGTTATCCACCGTAATGATCAGCGTGACGCCGTTTTGCGCCGCTTCCTCCACCCGCGCGTTATTAAGTCCGTAGCCCTCTTCGCGCGTGGGGATATGATAGGTCACGTTGGCATTATGCCCTTTGAGATAGGTATACAAAAGTACCGTTGCCGTGATGCCGTCTGCATCGTAGTCCCCGAAGATCAAAACTGATTCGCCGCTGTCGATGGCCTGTTGCACACGGGCAACCGCCAAGTCCATATCGGGGAGCATAAAGGGATCGCTGTCCTCAATATCATCCCACAAAAAAGCCCGCAGTTCCTCTGCCGTTCTCACACCGCGCGCGTGCAAAAGCAACGCCAAAAAGGGGTGTATTTCACATTCTTCCGCCAAAAGCGAGGCACCGTCCTTGTCCAAAACAGGCAAAATCCATCGTCTGAAGCTCACAGCTATCCCTCCTTTCTCTCATTTTCATTAGTATAGAAGTATGAATGATTTATTATAACATTTTTTCACCGAAAATTCAACCGTTTTTTCGCACAACTTTGTCGCATACTACCATTCCAAGCGGGTAGGTTGTCTATTGACAAAAAGTGTCTTTTATTGTAGGATAATAACAAATACTGTTACAAGGGGAATGGTGCCCATGTTTTTTGAAGAATTGAACAATTATGACAGCGAGGTATATGCCGCTTGCGGTCGTGAGCTGGAGCGTCAGCGTCACAACATCGAGCTTATCGCCTCCGAAAACATCGTGTCCAAAGCCGTTTTGCTGGCGGCGGGCGGCGTTTTGACCAACAAATACGCCGAAGGCTTCCCCGGCAAGAGATACTACGGCGGTTGCGTCTACGTTGACGAGGTGGAAGAAATTGCCCGTGAGCGCGCCAAGAAGCTGTTTGGTGCCGAGCACGCCAACGTACAGCCCCACGCCGGCGCGAATGCCAACCTTGCGGTGTTTTTCGCGCTGTTACAGCCCGGCGACACGGTGCTGTCTATGAGTCTGGCGCACGGCGGTCACCTGTCCCACGGCTCTCCCGTCAACATCTCGGGTAAATACTTCAATATCATTCCCTACGGTGTGTCGGACGAGACTGAAGTTATTGACTATGATCAGGTTGAGGCATTGGCTCTCGAGCACAAGCCGAAGCTGATCTTGGCGGGTGCTTCCGCCTATCCGCGCGTGATCGATTTTGCCCGCTTCCGCGCGATCGCCGATAAGGTCGGGGCTTACT
>SVOU01000130.1 GCA_015066215.1 Oscillospiraceae bacterium
CGATGCGATTCGCGCTGGCAACCAAGCAATATCCCGCAGGCGTTGTGAAGCCCGTCTTCATACCGGTAACATAGGTGTGATGATACATACCCTGGTGCAGCATTTCGTTGGTATTTTTCCAGTAATACGACTTGCCGGAGATCTCCGTATTGACCGCCGTTTTGGAAACGCTGTTTTTTACTTCTGTAAAGGTGTTCGCCTTGCACGCGATCTTCAACATATCACGTGCGGTGGTCTTGTGCCCCTCAGCCGTCATACCGTCGGGATTGACAAAATTTGTATTTGTACATCCCAAAGTAGCGGCGACGCGATTCATTTCGGTAATAAAGGCTGCAACGGCCGTATGACAGTCGATTGACTGGTCTTGCAACAGCAAACGACCAACGTTTGCCGCCACCACATAGGCGGCATCGTTGCCCGACGGCAGCAGCAACGCATCCATAAGCTGGGCACGCGTGAGCTGTTGCCCCTCTTTCAGGCCCGCTACGCTGGAGCCCGACTCTACCATATCCAACTCATCGCCCACCGTAAAAATGTGCGTATCCTGTGTGTGCATACTGAGCAAAATTGCCGTCAATAGCTTTGTGGTGCTGGCAGGATCGCAAAGTTCATCCGCGTTGCGGCTATACAGCTCCGTTTCGCAGGTGACGTTATAAGCTATGATACGCTGCGACGTCAAGCGATTGGAAATGGAGTCGGCATTCAGAGTCGGCACCGTGGGCTTGGGTGCCGTTGTGGTCGTTGTCACCATTGTGGTGGTCGTGACGGTTGTCGTCGGCGTATCATTCCCCTCAAACAACTGTCCGATGCCCCAAAACATAGCTGTCAGCAGTGCCACAAGCAGTAAAAACACCAGTAGCACAATGGTGCGCCGTACAAACAGACGCGCACGGCGTGAGGATTTGTTTCTACGCGTTCCTGCCATGGTGTTCCTCCTTAGTTTTGTGACTCCAGCATTTCGCGAGCCGCCTGCAAATTGGTCGGGGTAATAGCGCCACCAATGATGCGGGCAAGCTCTTGTTCACGCGCCTCCCTGTCGAGGGAAAGCACTTGCGTATAGGTACGGTCATCAACGACCGATTTGTTGATCAAAAAGTGATGGTGTGCCTGTGCAGCGATCTGTGCCAAGTGAGTTACGCAGACAACTTGGCAGCGTTTGGTCGACAACTGAGCAATCTCACGCAGCTTGGTACCGACTTTTTGCGCTGCGCGACCGCTGATACCCACGTCAATTTCGTCAAACACCAATGTGTCCACGTCGTCTGCATCGGCCATAACCGATTTGATCGCCAGCATAATGCGTGACAGCTCGCCACCCGAGGCGATTTTCGCCAACGGTTTCACCGGTTCACCCGCATTGGCAGACAGCAAAAACTCGACGTTATCGCCACCGGTTGCATTTAAGGTGTCGGGCGTGATAGACACCTCGAATTGCACGCGCGGCATATCCAAGAAACGCAGTTCCTCTGCCACTTGCGCAGCAAAGCGAACAGCAGCCTCTTTTCTTGCTGCCGTCAAGGCGGCGGCATCTGCCACCAGTTGCTCTTCGGCACGACCCAACTGTTCTTCTAATTCCGCCTGCCGCTCGGCGGCGTGAACGATAGCAGAAAGCTCGTCCTGAGCCTTTTGGCAATATTCCAATATGGCAGCGGTGCCTTTACCGTACTTGCTTGACAAGCGGTTGATAAGATCTATTCTCTCCTCCACCCTATCGCGCTCGGAAGCGTCCCAGTCCAGACGCTCGCAGGCGAGCCGTACCTCCTGCGAAACCGCGCGCAACTCAAGTGCCAGCTCATCCATACGCGCCGATAGTCCTGCCAGCTGTTTGTCATAAGTTCCGGCTACTGTCAATTCTCTGGCGGCATTTTCCGCGGCGGACGCAGCGCCTGCCTCTTCATCGTCACCGCAAAGCTGTGCAGTGGCGCGGGTCAAGCTGTCGGCTATTTTTTCGCTGTTGCGGAAAAAGTCACGCTTTTCTTGCAAAACGAACTCTTCATCCGCCTGCAAAGCGGCATCCTCAATCTCGCCGATTTGAAAGCGCAAAAGATCGGCACGGCGATTTTTGGTTTCTTCATCCTGATTGCAGGCTTTGAGCAGTTTGTGAATGCGACAGTATTCGCGATAAGAAGCATAATAGGCACGATGCTGTTCTTCCAGATGACCGATCTTATCCAGATACGTCACGTGTGTTTCAGGGGAAAGCAGATTTTGGTTTTCGTGCTGGCCGTGAATATTGACAAGCATCCGTCCCAACTGCCGAATGACAGAAACAGAGGCGGGACGCCCGTTGATACGCGCCGCACCCTTTCCCTCGCTGGTGATCTGGCGAGAAATCAACAAGGTGCCGTCCTCTTCGGGCGCATATCCGTTTTCGTTCAAAAATGATACCACGCGGTCGGACAATTCGTCAAACAAAGCTGTGACATACGCCTGTTCTTTACCGGTACGCACCAGCGCGCGCGAAATACGCTCGCCAAGCACCGCGTTGATGGCGTCGATCACGATGGATTTACCTGCACCCGTCTCACCGGTCAGCACGTGGAAGCCGGCTTTGAGCGAAATATCCGCCTTTTCAATAACTGCCACGTTTTCAATATGCAAATCTACGAGCACAAAACCGTCCTCCTTTCAATGCTGTACTTTTTACTCGCCTTCGTTATACAATTTGCGCAGCTGCACCGTCAGGCGGATCGCGCGGTCTTCATCTTTGGTGATACAAATAAAGGTATCGTCACCTGCAATGGTTGCCATAACGCTTTCCCAGTGCAGGGAATCCATCGCCGCGCAGACGGCTTGTGCCATACCGCTCAGGCACTTGACGATCACTATGTTTTGAGCATAATCCACGTGCAGTGCTGCTTGTTCGAATAAAGAATGAAACTGCGAGGAGATTTTCTCCACGCCCGTGCGCGGCACAGTATATCGATAACCGCCGGAAGAAGCCAGTGTCTTGATCAGGCGCAGTTCTTTGATGTCACGAGAGACGGTTGCCTGCGTCACGGCAAACCCTTCCTCGCCTAACAGACGCAGCAACTCTTCTTGCGTATCCACGCTGTTTTCGCTGATGATTTCCAATATCTTTGCGTGTCGCTTGGCTTTCATAGTCTTAATCTCCTTATTTTCTTCCTAAAAGTTTCCGATCAATGCGCTCATAAAAGGTGGCAGAGGCTGAGGTGATCAGTTCAACCGTTTCGGGTGAACGCGATATATGTATCTGATCACCTTCCTGCACACAAAGCCCCTCCTCGCCATCTATTGTCAAATAGGCGGCG
>SVOU01000131.1 GCA_015066215.1 Oscillospiraceae bacterium
CGGCTCGTCGGATTTTCAACAGGCAAGCCCTGTGATGCGCCGTACGATGACGCTGTGCATCAACGAGGATCTGTCCCATCTGCTCCCCAACGTTTCCGCCTCGACCTTGCTGATTTGGGGTGAAAATGATACCGCCACCCCGCTGTCGGATGCGAAACTCATGGAAAAGCGCATCCCCGACGCAGGATTGGTGACACTCGCGGGCTGCGGACACTTTGCGTTTGCCGAACGGTGGGAACAATGCCGCCGTGTGTTGGACGTATTTTTGAAACCAAAGGAGGGAACGCCCCGTGCCTGATTGGGTGACGTATTTGCTGTGGTCGGTGGCTTCTCTGTGGGCGGCGGCGACCCAGACCCTCTATTATGTGCATATGTTGCAGCTCAACTCCTACCGCACTTCCCGCTTTTTCAAGTGGATGGGGGATAATCCCCGCCGCGTGTGGGGCCTGGGACGCTTTTTGAGCTTGCCGACAATAGCCTTCGCGTTTGTCCCTGCCCCTTGGGGCGGTATCGCGGCGTGCTTGTGGCTGTTCCTGTTTGGACTCGGTCACCGCCCGCAAAAGGCGAAAAAGCCGCTGGTGTTCACCGCCCGCGTCAAGCGTCTGTTGGTGACCGTCGCCATATTGTGGCTGGGCTTGTGTGCTACCTTGTGGCTGTTGCCCCTGTGGGCGGCGGCAACGGTGCTTGCCTGCTCCCTTGCCCTTGCTTGGTGGCCGATGCTGTTGGCGCTTGGTATTAACACCCCCGTGGAAAAGGCGATCGTTGCCTATTATACCCGCGACGCCAAGAAAAAGCTCGCCGCCAAAAGCGATATGATCGTGGTGGGTATCACGGGCAGTTATGGCAAAACCAGCACCAAGAATTTTCTCCACAGCCTTTTGTCGGTGAAATATAACGTGCTGATGACCCCCGAAAACTTCAATACTCCGATGGGTCTGGTGCGCACCGTGCGTGAGCATCTGCGTTCCAAGCATCAGCTGTTTTTAGCGGAGATGGGTGCCAAAAACGTGGGGGATATCAAGGAACTGTGCGACCTTGTGCATCCCACCTACGGCATTATCACCTCCATCGGTGAACAGCATCTCGAAACCTTCGGCTCGGTCGACAACATCGTCCGCACCAAGTTTGAACTGGCGGATAATCTGCCGCAAAACGGCTTCGTGTGCCTCAATTTTGATAACGACCTTATCCGCGCGCGCGCCGAAGCGGTGACGGTGCCCGCCGTTTGCTACGGCGTCACCGATAACGCAAACGGCGGCTATCGCGCTGATAATATCACGGTGGATGCCGCCGGCACCCACTTTACCGTGACCACCCCCGACGGCGAAACGCAAAACTTTACCACCCGCCTTTTGGGCGCGCACAACGTGCAAAACTTGGCGGGCTGTATCGCGCTGGCGCATAAATTGGGCGTCGCGCTCGGGGATATGTGCTATCCCGTGCGTATGCTGCGTCCTGTGGAGCATCGCTTGCAGCTGCTCCCCGGCGGCATCATCGACGACGCCTATAACTCCAACCCCGCGGGCTTCAAAAGCGCGCTTCAGGTGCTTAAAGCCTTTGAAGGGCAGCGCGTGCTTGTCACTCCCGGTATGGTGGAGTTGGGCGCGCGGCAGGATGCCCTCAACCGTGAACTGGGTGCCGCCGCCGCAGATTGCTGCGACTATGCGGTGCTGGTGGGTGAGCGTCAAGCCCCGCCGCTCAAAGAGGGCTTGTTGTCCGCAGGCTTTGATGAAAGCCGCATTTTCGTCGCCGCCACCCTGCAAGAAGGGTTGGCGTTTGTGCGCGGATTGCCCAACGAGGGCGCGCGCACGGTACTTTTGGAAAACGACCTGCCCGATAATTTTTAAGGGCGTGAGTTCTTGGCAGAAAGGAAGTCTTTTGTATGAAAACACGTGTAGCGGTACTGTTTGGCGGTCGTAGTGTGGAGCACGAGGTGTCCATCATCACGGGCGTGCAGGCGTTTTTGGCGGTCGACCGCCAAAAATATGACGTCATTCCGCTGTATCTGACCAAAGATAACCGCTTTTTCACAGGCGAAAATCTCGGCCGCGTGGAATCCTATCGCGATATGGACACCTGCCTGAAAGAAGCGACGCAGGTGCTTTTGGTCGCGGGCGAAAACGGCGTGGATATGCTCAGGTATCCTCTCAAAAAATTCGGCAATAATATTGTCGGCGGCTTTGACGTGGTCATTCCCGCGGTGCACGGCACCAACGTGGAAGACGGCACGCTGATGGGCTATCTGGAGCTTCTGGGCGTGCCCTATGCCGCCTGCGACGTCACCTCGTCGGCACTGGGCATGGACAAATATCTGATGAAAGCCGCACTCAAAGATGCGGGCGTGCCCGTTTTGGACGCGGTGGCGTTTTCGGGCAAGGACTATGCCGCCGATGCAGATGGCGTCATCGCGCAGGTCGAACAGACTATCGGCTATCCCGTTATCGTCAAGCCCGTCAACCTCGGCTCGTCTGTCGGCATCAACAAGGCAAACGATACCGCCCACCTGTCGGCGGCACTCGACGAAGCCTTTTCCTATGCGTCCCGCGTGCTGGTGGAGCGGGCTGTCCCCCACCTGCGCGAGATCAACTGCTCCGTTTTGGGCGACCGCGACGAAGCGGCGGCTTCCGCTTGTGAAGAGCCCGTCGGCAGCGATGAAATTTTGAGCTTCAAGGATAAATATCTCGCGGGCGGCGGCAAAACCGCCACCAAATCCGCGGGTATGAGCAGCTTAAAACGCCGTTGCCCCGCCGAGATCGGCGACGAGCTGACTGCCAAAGTGCAGGAGCTTGCCGTTAAAACCTTTAAAGCACTCGGCTGCACGGGTGTCGCGCGTATCGACTTCCTCAACAATACCGAAACGGGTGAGTTGTGGGTCAACGAGATCAACACCATCCCCGGCTCGCTCTCCTTCTACCTGTGGGAAGCCGCAGGTGTATCCTTTGCCGAGCTGACCGACCGCTTGGTGGAACTGGCGTTTCGCCGCCAGCGTCAGCGCGACGCTCTCTCGTTTGACTTTACATCCAACATCCTCTCTGCGGTGAGCTTGGGCGGTGCCAAAGGCACCAAGGGAGGCAAACTGTAAGCGGAGGTGAATTTATGGCAGAATGGGAACTGGCTGACCTCAACCGCGCCGTGACAACGGATATTGCCGCCTGTGTGGCAAAGGCAGAAGCGCGCTATCACGGCACGCTCGACGATATCGTGCGCCGTCTGCTGACCGAGGGCGAGCGCCGCGTGATTTTGCTGGCGGGTCCCCGCGGCTC
>SVOU01000019.1 GCA_015066215.1 Oscillospiraceae bacterium
ACTTTGGAAAAATAAAGCGGGTCGCGAAATCCGCACAGAAAAGAGATATCCTTGACCGAGGTAATACCCTCCTCCATCAGCGTGCAAGCCTGTTGCACCCGCAAAATGCTGATATACTCCGCCACGCCCACCTGCATACGGCGTTTGAACAGGGTGGAGATATATTTGGCGTTGTAGTTAAGATCGTGTGCCATCTGCTCCAGCGACAGATCGGGGTCGGCAAAGCGGTCGTCGATATGCTTTTTGATCTGCGTGAACGCCGTGCGCTCCTGTCGGTCGGAGTCGCTGCCCGCACCCATACGGCTGCCCATATCTGCGAGCGTGAACAACAACACGCCCTCAGCGGCAAAATCCGCAAACGGTGCGTTCACCTTGATAGCGGATTTCCACAGATCCAAGAGATGAGAAAAGTCCGAAAAATAACAGCGGCGGTCACTCAATCGCAGGCTATCGGTGAGCGCCTGTGCGTAGGCACCCACATAGCCGATATACATATATTCCAGCCGCTCGTCATATTCCAGCGACGACGGCACACCGGGCAACTGAAAAAAGACGTCGCCCACTTCCAGTGAATAGTCAGCGGCAGCAGTGTGCAGCAAACCGCGCCCCTTGGTGACAAGGCAGAGGCGATAAAACCCATACGCCACCATCTCTTTGGTGGAGGGCGGCTTGGTTTCGCGCACGAAGTGCAAAATTTGCAGAGACTCTTTGTCAGTGCGGCGGGAAATGAAACGGCAGATATTCTGGTTGTCCGTAAAAACCGCCCCCTTTCGCTTTCAGTATAGAAAATGTGAAGGCGTTTGTCAAACGAAAAACAACATTTTTGCATTTTTGTATGGATATTTTCCATTTATTTTCGGTCCTCTCTTGCTATAATAGACTTGAACAGCGCAAAAGGAGTGTTTGTTTATGGAAAAGGTACGTATCGGCGTGCTGGGTGCCTATCGCGGCACCAGCATGATCAACTATTGCAAAGCAGCGCAAAACGCCGAAGTGGTCGCCATCTGCGATAAGTGGACAGAGGGGCTCGAGCGGCAAAAGGAGCAAAACGCTGGCTTGGATATCGCCTATTACGACAACTTTGAGGACTTTATCAGGCACGATATGGATGCGGTGGTGCTGGCCAACTACGCCAACGAACACGCACCCTTCGCGATCCGTGCGCTCAAAGAGGGCAAGCACGTGTTCTCCGAGGTGCTGCCCGCGCAGACGATGAAAGAGGCCGTCGAGCTGATCGAAACGGTAGAATCGAGCGGTCTGGTTTACGCTTACGGTGAGAACTATTGCTATATGCCCGCGCCTTATGAAATGAAAAAGCTCTATGAGGAGAACGTTTTGGGCGAGCTTGAATACGCCGAGTGTGAATATCTCCACAACTGCGAGAGCATCTGGCCAAGCATTGCCTACGGTGACAAAAATCACTGGCGCAACAATATGTACTCCACCTTCTATTGCACCCACTCGCTCGGTCCCATCATCCACGCCACCGGTCTGCGTCCTGTGTCCGTCATTGGTATAGAAGGCACGCAGAATGCGCGTTGCCTGCGCGTGGGACGCAAGTCCGGCTCATACGGTATGGAGCTGGTCACGCTGGAAAACGGCGGCGTCATCAAAAGTCTGCACGGCGGGCTTTACAAAAACTCCATCTGGTATTCCATCAACGGTTCCAAGGGACGCGCGGAGTCCGCCCGCGAGGACGCGCTTCTCGGCGACGTGCATCATCTGTATGTGAACGTGGACAGCTACGACGGCGAATACAACCACAACCTGCCCACCGCTTACAAGCCCACCCGCGAGCTGGATCATATCGCCAACGGCTACGGTCACGGCGGCTCGGATTTTTACTGTATGTACCACTTCGTGGAAAAGATCCTCGGCAACGAAAACGCCGATATCATCGACGTCTATGAGGCGATGGATATGTTCCTGCCGGGTATGTTTGCCTACCGCTCCATTTTGGCGGGCAACATCCCGATGGAGGTGCCCAATCTGCGCGACAAGGCCGTGCGCGAGCAATATCGCGACGACGTTGCCTGCACCTCGCCCGAAGTGGCGGGTGATCAGTTGTTGCCCACCTTCTCCAAGGGTACGCCCGTCATCAGCGACGAGGTCTATGCCGAGCAATACCGCCTGTGGCGCGAGGAGTTCGAAGCCAACGAAGGCTACACCAAAGCCGCTTTCACCCAAGGTGACGGCAAAAACAAGTCATAATAGCAGAAAGGATGTCTTTACTATGAAATCTCGCTTTTTCACCCTGTTTATCACCGTTTTGACCATGCTTTTGGCGTTCACCTGTGCTTTTGGCGTGAGCGCTGAAACGGCCTATCCCGAAAACCTTACCGATGCCACGGAAACCAAGATCGACTTTAATTTGGGCCGCGTTATCGAGGCGTATGAGGATCTGGCACAATTTCAGGGCGTAGCGATGCAACAGATGACCACCGAGTTGGGGGAATATCTCAACTGCCGTTCCAAGCTGGACGTGCAAGGCTCCTGCTGTGTGATGTTTCCCGTTTGGCAAGAAGGCAAGGCTTTGGTGGATTTCAAATTCACCCTCTTGCACTACGGCCCGTTCACGCTGGAGGTTTACGGCGATGCTGATGACGAGCCGCTGGAGCTGATTTCCCGCGACGTCTTTGCCACTGAGGGGGAATATCAGTGGAAGCACACCGAATACCGTGTTGCCGACCGTGAGGCGATGGCGAGTTACGATCTTTTGGCCATCATCATCCGTGAGCCGGACGCCAACACCGACGTGTCATTCTTGGATTTCTCCTATTTCTCTGCCGATCTGCCTGCCGACGGCGGCAATGACGAGGGTGGTACGGATGATACCGTCGGCGGTGAGGATGCCGGTAATAACAACGATAATACCGCCGATAACGGCAACACAAACGAGGACGAGAGCGGCGTACAACCCGAAAACCCTGACACAGGTGTTGTGCCGTCGGTGGCCGCGATGATCACGGCGGCTGTCAGCGCCGTCTTTGTGGTGACCAAGCGCCGCTAACACGGTATATCGCTAAAAAATCCCCTATGGCAGAATTGCCATAGGGGATTTTACATTATGTTCAGACGTTGCGCGTTTTCATCTTGCGTGCCAAGAAGGTGAGCACCAGCATGACGACGTACAAAACGCCGATAATCACGAAGATCGCCGTCCAGCCAAACCTGTCTTTTAAGAAGCCGAACAGCACCGCTTGCACCGCGGCGCCCATATACACCGCCCAGTCGAATATACCGATCACGGTAGAGGACAGTGCCTTGCCGCCGATATCGCCCGCGATCGTCCAGATAACGCCCGTCACCATAGCGAAAACGCCGAGCAAGAACAGCATTGCCGACGCTGCGATTTGGTTCTGGATAAAGGGGAACACCAGCATACCGCAAAAAGTGACCACAGCCGCCAACACCAGCATCGGCTCGCGTTTGCCCTTGAACAGCCTGTCGGTGATGATCGGGAAAATGAACATCGCGCACGCCTGCCCAAAGGGAAGCAAAATCGAACTGAAAATGCCGTCCTTGATGGACATACCGTGTTGCTCGATGAAATAGGTCGGCACCCAAGTGAGCAAGCCGTATCTGCCAACGCCTGCGATCGCGGAGATAAAACAGAACACGATCACCTTCGGCTCCGAGAAAAGCAGTTTGTAAGGATACAGATAACCCTTTTCTTTCAGTTTGTTTTCGAGAACGGCGGTTTCGCCGTCATCCTGTAACGGAGCAAGGCCCGCTTCTTCGGGAGCATTTTTGAAGAATATGATAAACGCCACCAGCGAAAGCAGCAAGGGGATCATAGGAAAGCGGAAGGCGGCGCGCCAACCCCATTCGGGGTTGAGCTGCAAGCAAAACAGCACCGACAGATAGGTCGTCACCTGCGCCATGCCCGAAAAGAAGGTGGCAAATCCCGTGGCAAAGCCGCGCTTTTTGCTCGGCCACCACTTATTGATGACGCCAAGTCCGTTTGACCAGACCATCGACTGGAAAAAGCCGTTGAGTCCCCACAGGATGGCAATCACGGTAATGTTGCTTTGGAAGGAAAGGGTCACGTTGAGGACCGCACTCGCGACCACGCCGACGATCATAAACCGCTTGTAGCCGAAAAAGGCGCCGAGGCGACCGTTGATCAGTTGGCCGAAGGCATAGCACCAAAACAGCGAGGAGGACACGACACCGAGCGCCGCCGTGGTGGAGTTAAGCTCATCCGCCATCTGGGTCATCACCAGATTGATATTTTGTCTGCCGTTATAGAAAAAGAGGTACATCAGCCCGAAACTGAGCAGCACGAGCCACGCGTATGCTTTGAACTTCTTGGATTTTTGCTGATCGGTTTGTGTCGAAACCATCATAATCACGTCCTTCGGGGGCATTATAACACACCCAAAAGGAAAAGTAAATCAGCAGCGCGAAATTTGTCGACCAGTTTCAAAGTCGCAAGCCTTTGTAGCTGTCGTTGAGAATTTGACAGGACGCGGTCATTTTGTCTTGCTCGTCAGCAGACAGCGGCAACGGCAACACCCGCTCAACGCCGCTGCGTCCTACGATTGCGGGGACACCCGCAAACACGCCGTGCTGCCCGTATTCACCGTCAAGCCGTGCCGACACGGTCAGCACGCAATGCTCATCCCCCAAAATGGCGCGGGTGATGCGCACCATCGCCATCCCGATGCCGTAATAGGTCGCCTTTTTGGCGGCGATAATTTTTTGTGCGGCGGTACGCACTTCCTCTTGTATGCGGTCGAGCGCCTGCCGTTCAAACTGCCCCGCGGCGCGGGTGATAAGCTCCTCGATCGGCATCGTCGAGAGCATCGCCTGCGACCACGGCACGAACTCGCTGTCGCCGTGCTCGCCCATCACGTAGGCGTGGATATTGCGCGGGTCAACGCGGAAATATTTGCCCGTGAGATAGCGCAGACGGGCGGTGTCCAGCGTGGTGCCCGTGCCAATGACACGGCGGTGGTCACAACCCGACAGATCACAGGTGACCCGCGTCATAATATCCACGGGATTGGTCGCCACCAGAAACAGCCCGCCAAACCCCGACGCCATCACCGGCTCAACGACGGTGCGAAACACCTCGGCGTTACGCTGCAAAAGATCAAGGCGCGTTTCCCCTTTTTTCTGCGCCACGCCCGCGCAGATAGCCACGATATCGGCATCGGCACAGTCACCGTAGCTGCCCGCGTATATTTTCATATTACCGCCCGAAAACGCCAGCCCGTGGCTCAGATCCATCGCTTCGCCGGCAGCGCGGCGGCGGTCAATATCCATAAGCACCAGCTCGTCACAGGCGTTTTGGTTGAGCAGCGCATAGGCGTAGCTCGTACCGACCATACCCGTGCCGACCAACACGATTTTTCGCGTGGAAGAAGGCATATTTTCCACCCCTTTTCAGGATTTGTCGCCCGAGCGGCTGACCAGCGAACACAGCCACCCGAACAGTATCGCGGCGGCAATACCCGCGGCGGCACCTGTGACCCCGCCCGACAGCGCGCCTAAAAGCCCCTTTTCCGCCACCGCAGTTTCGGCACCCTTTGCCAGCGTATAGCCAAAGCCTGTCAACGGCACGGCGGCACCGCCGCCCGCAAACTCCACCAGCGGCTCATAGACCCCCAAAGCCGTCAATGCCACGCCCGCAGTCACGAACAACACCAAAATGCGGGCGGGCGTCATCGCAGTCAGGTCGATGAGCAGCTGTCCCACCACGCAGATAGCCCCGCCCACCGCAAACGCTTTGAGCAACATCATAAAATCCATCGTCATCTCTCCTTTTGGCATAGTTTGTCCGCCGTGCTTTTGAATATGCGCGATTTTTCTTGCAAACGGAACGGTTTGTGATATACTGGAAGTGACCAATCTTTCCCGAAAGGTAAGGCGTATTATGGATGCTGTGACACGTATTGAACGGTTGCGCGAGGACGCCCTTTACCCTGCCGTGGGGTTTCATCTGTGGAATCTGCGTTTTAACCGTTGTTTTTTGAGTTTGGATACCGCGTTGCCGCTCGAAGAGCGGTATGCACAAGCCTATGCGGCGGCGCTGGCACAGGCCGAGGTGTCCATTTCCCCCGACGAATTGATCGTCGGCAAAGCGGACACGCCGCTGACAGAAGAGCAGTTGGCGGAGTTTTTGGAGACGACCGCCGCCATCGCCGCACATCATTGTATAGACGGACAAGATTCCCATATGACGATCGACTACGATCTGGTACTGTCACAGGGAATTTACGGCATTATGGCGGATATTGACCGCCATCTGGCAACCGAAACCGATACGAAAAAGGTGCGGTTTTATCGCGGTTGCCGCGCCTGCCTTGAAGCTATGGCGGC
The DNA here is from genome assembly GCA_015066215.1 of Oscillospiraceae bacterium. GTDB lineage: Bacteria > Bacillota > Clostridia > Oscillospirales > Acutalibacteraceae > HGM12789. Next base: position 6,328 of record SVOU01000019.1, read on the forward strand.
GTTTGCCGACCGCTATGCCCAAGAAGCTGCCACGCTGGCGGCGGCGGAAACGGACGCGCGGCGAAAAGCGGAACTTGCCGCCCTCGCCGATATTTGCGCCCGCGTGCCGCGCTATCCCGCGCGCACCTTCCACGAGGCGGTACAGGCGGTACATTTCGTCACCTTCGTGCTATCCTTTCTCCCGCTCAAACACACCTTCACACAATATCAGCTCGGGCATCCCGACCGCTATCTCTATCCCTACTATCAGGCAGATATTACGGCGGGGCGCCTCACGCCTGATTTTGCTCAACTCTTGCTCGACTGTCTGGCTATTCAGATCAACCGCCGCGTGCCGCACGGACTGTCCTGCGGCTATATGGTGGGCGGGCGCGACGGCAACGGCAACGTCGTTGCCAACGAGCTGACCGTGATGGGCATGCAGGTGATCGACGATATTCGGCTGGTCTACCCTTCGGTGGGACTTTGCTACACCGACGGTATGCCCGACCATATTCTCGACACCGCCTGTACTATTTTGAGCCACGGACGCTCGCATCCCGCCATTTTCAACGACGACGTGATTGCGGCAGGGCTCAAAACCTATGGGCTCAGCGAGCAAGAAGCGCACAACTACATCCACAGCACCTGCGTGGAGATCACTCCCGTGGCGGCGTCTAACGTGTGGGTTGCCAGCCCCTACGTCAATATGCCGCAACTGCTGCTGGATACCCTGCGTGAGGATTATGCGGATTTTGAATCGCTCAAAGCCGCCTATTTTGCGCGGCTGGACGCGCATATCGACACTACCACCGAGGATTATCGCCGTATGCGGCGTGCGCGACGCGACAGCAACATCAACCCGCCGCTCTCCTGCTTCGTCAACGATTGCCTTGAAAAGGGCGTGGATATTGAGCAGGGCGGCGCGCGCTACAACTGGATCATGCCCAGTTTCGTGGGCGTTGGCAACGCCGCAGACAGCCTTTATGCTATCCGCACCGCGGTTTTTGAAGAAAAGCGGATCACGCAGGCACAGTTGCGCACGGCACTTGACGATAACTTCGCCAATGACGAGGCACTGCGGCTCTATCTGCTTAACTCCCTGCCCAAATACGGCAACGATAACGACGCCGTCGACGGCTTTGTGACCGATATTGTTGACCGTATTGTATCGTCCTGCCGTCGATATCCCAACGGCGTGCTGGATAATTCCGCTCTCGTACCGAGCGTGTTTTGCTGGATCATGCACGAGCGGTTGGGCACCGAAACGGGTGCTACCCCCGATGGCAGACCCGCAGGTTTTCCCTTTGGCGATGGCTCGGGACCCTGTCAGGGGCGCGAGCGGTGCGGCCCGACCGCGTCGGTACTGTCCAGCACCAAATGGTCTCACAAGGAACTTATCGGCGGCGTAGCCGTGAATATGAAGTTCGCCAAAAAGACCTTCACCGCCGATTCAGGGCGCATTATGCGTACCATCATCGAAACCTATCTCAAACGCGGCGGCTTTGAGATGCAGATCAACGTGGTGGATCGCGACACCTTGCTCGCCGCACAGCAATCGCCCGAACAATATCGCGATCTGGTGGTGCGTATCGGCGGCTACAGTGACTATTTCGTCACCCTCTCCCCTGCGATGCAGGCAGAGGTGTTGCTGCGCACCGAGCACGAAATATGAGATTAACGAGAAAAGAGTTTTCTTTATGACGGGAACGGTTTTTAATATTCAGCGATTCAGCATACAGGACGGACCGGGTATTCGCACCACCGTGTTTCTCAAAGGCTGTCCTTTGCGTTGCCTGTGGTGCCACAACCCCGAATCCCACTCCACCCGCGTACAGCTTTTATACCGCCCCGCGCGTTGCGTAGGTTGCGGCGCGTGCGTCGCCGTCTGCCCGATGGGCGCGCACAAGATACTTGACGGCGTACACACCTTTGACCGTGCGGCGTGTATTACCTGCGGCGCATGTGCGGCTGTGTGCGCCGCCGAGGCGTTGGAACTGTGCGGCGAGGTTAAGACGGTGGAAGAGGTGCTGGCGGTGGTGCGGCGCGACAAGCCGTTTTACGGCACAGACGGCGGTATGACTATCTCGGGCGGCGAGCCGCTGTTTATGCCCGATTTCACGCGTGAGCTTGCCAAAGCCGCCAAGGATGAGGATATTTCGGTGTGTATTGAAACGGCGGGCTGGGGCGATTTTGAACATATTGCCGCGCTTATCCCCTACGTCGACCTGTTTTTGTTTGATTTCAAGGTGGCGGACGAGGCGGCCCACAAGCATTACACAGGGGTGGAATTGGCACCGATCTTGGATAATCTCCGCCGTCTTGACGCGGCGGGCGGGCAGATCATTCTGCGCTGTCCTATTATCCCCGACGTCAACCTACATACCGCACATTTTGACGGCATCGCCGCCGTCGCGGCAACGCTTGATAACCTTAAAGAAATACATCTTGAGCCCTATCACCCGCTGGGACTTTCAAAGCTCGCGGTGCTCGGAAAAGAAGCCCCGCCCATTCCGTCGGAGTTCCTCGACAAGGCGGCGGTCGAGCCTTTTGCTGAGCAATTACGGAAAAAGGTGTCGGTACCTGTGCATATTTTGTAAACATAAAAAGTGGCGCTCTGTTCGAGCGCCACTTTTCTTTTTGCTATACTCAAATGCCCATAACTGCGTCGATGGGCAAGGACATGACCAAGCCCTTCGCTTCGCTGTGCATACCGCACTTTTCGCTGATGGCGCGCATAATGTCCACCTTGTTTTCGACCTCTGCCAAAATGAGCACCAGCTCTTTTTCTTCCTGCACGCTGAGTCCCCAGAAGCCTGTCGCGTCTTCGTTTTCGATACCACGGCTGTGAATAACCGTACCGCCGCCGGCACCTGCCGCTCTGGCGGCGACCATCACGTCATCGGAAAAGCCGCGGTCAACGATGGCGATGACCAGTGTGTGCTTGTTACCTGTCATGGTGTTTTCACCCTTTCCTTGCTGAGGAAATTCATTATCTTCGTCAATCTTCGTCATCATACGAATCATCAGGTTGCTGGCACCTGTCAGCGGAATAGTAAAGGCGATACCGCTGTTGACGGCGTCCAGCCGCAGCTGATTGTGCAGCTGTTGGAGCATTTGCTCACCAAAGCCTTGCGGCACGGTACTGATAAGCACCGATTTATCCACGCTGCCCAGTCCCAGCGCATCCAATATCTCGCTGGACGCTGTGCCTTCGGCATTGAGCCGATATTGGATCGGCAGATTCATATTGAGGAACAGCTCGGTTGCTTTATCCACCAGCTTGTGGGTGGCGATCAGCACCAGCATTTGATAGGCACGCTTGTTGGTGTCCATTTAACCACCCTCCTCCAAGTCGATAATATCGTCGCTGTCTGCGGTAAGCCCGATATGCTGTACCGCTTGTTTTTCCAGCTTCGAGGTTTTGAAACGATAGACCAGACCCATCACCTGAATGGCGATCAGCGGGGTAAGCGCGACCAGTGCTACCACGCCAAAGGCGTCGGTCATCAGATCTCCGCCGAGCGCTTGGCAAGTGCCGATACTAAGCGGCAGCAAAAAGGTCGAGGTCATCGGGCCGCTGGCCACGCCGCCCGAGTCAAACGCGATACCAACGAACATTTTCGGCACAAAGCGGGACATCACCAGCGCAATAATATAACCGGGAATGATGATCCAATAGATGGGGATACTCAGCAAAATACGCAGCATCGCAAGCCCGATACTCACCGCAACGCCGATGGACATACTGCGGTTCATCGTCTTGACCGAAATGGCACCGTCGGTGACGTTTTCCACCTGATGGTTGAGCACCTGAATCGCAGGCTCCGCTTTGACGATATAATAACCGATGAGCATACCGATGGGGATCAGCACCCAGTTATAATCGAGCGAGGCAAGCTCGCCGCCCAAAAACGCGCCCACGGGGGCAAAGCCGATATTCACGCCGCACAAAAACAGCACCAAGCCGATATAGGTATAGAGCATACCGACGGAGATGCGCACCACCTGTCGCTTTTGGTAGCGGCGGGTGAACAACTGAAACAGCAAGAACACGGCGGCAATGGGAAGTAACGCCACCAACACCTCGCCCGCATAGGCGGGGATCTCTTGTGCGAACACCCGTACCACGTCGCGGGTGGTGGTGACGTCTGCCACCGCGCCCAGAGAATATTCCGTTTCGGTGGGGTTATAAAAGCAGCCGAGCACCAGCACCGCCAAGATCGGACCGATGCTGGAAAGGGCGACCAGACCGAAGCTGTCGCTTGCGGCGTTTTTGCCGCTGCGCATAGATGCCAAACCGATGCCCATCGCCATAATAAACGGCACCGTCATCGGGCCTGTGGTCACGCCGCCCGAGTCAAAGGCTACCGCGAGAAACTCACGCGGTACGAAAAAGGATGCACCTATCAAAACGGCATATAAGCCGATAAGCAGTTTTGACAGGTCGATCTGGAACTTGATACGCAAGATAGCCAATGCCAAGAACAGACCGACGCCCACCGCCACCGTCAGGATAAGCACCATATTGGGAATGGCGGGCACCTGCTCGGCAAGCACTTGCAGATCAGGCTCGGAAATGGTGATGATCGCACCCATAATAAAGCCGATGAACAGCACCACCCACACCCGCTTGGATCTGGACAGCTGCACACCGATACCTTCACCGATGGGGGTCATAGACATCTCGGCACCGAGCTGGAAAAAGCCCATACCCAAAATGAGCATCACCGCGCCGGCAAGAAACATCACCATCGTGCCGAGATTCATCGGCACCAAAAAGACGCTGATAAACAGCACGATACCGGAAATGGGCAGAACGGCAGAAAGCGATTCCATTGTTTTTTCCCGCAGTTTCGGATTCAATGCCATTCCCCCTTTCGAAGTCAGTCAATACGATCAGTATAGCACAAAACATGCGTTGCGGCAAGTTGCAATTTCGCTGTTGCCGCCATTTTTTGATATTGCATCGGGGTGACGCCGAACTGCTTGCGAAACAGCTGGATATAGTGCGAGTAATCGGCAAAGCCGCTGTTTTGCGCAGCTTGTGTGACAGAGCATCCCGTTCGCAAAAATTGCGCCGACGCCACCAATCGCTTCTGTCGAAGCATCGCCAGCGGCGTGATGCCCAAGGCGGCGCGAAAATGCCGTTCAAGCGTATTAACGCTTACGTTGCAGTGCGCAGACAATATTGCAATAGTTATGGGTTCGGTCAAGTGGGTGTCCATATAACACAGTGCCTGTGCGACGTCGGGCGGCAACACGAGCGCCCGTGGCTCGCAAGTCGCTTGCATTTGCTGTTCGATCATGTCCAACACTTGCAAAAAGCGTATGCGCTGTGACAGCGGCGAGATATCTGTTTGCGTCAGCCCGTCAAGTAGGCCGCACAGTTTGGTGAGCGACGGCTCATCCAACTGCACCAAGTTATGTTGTCCTTTTTCACGGTTGAAAAAAGAGGTTAAAAAGTCAGCGTTTTCCTGTGCCGCGAAAAAAAGACAGTAGTGTTCGTGCCGTTTGTCGGAACGATAGATGCAGTGGTGATATTCAAACGGGCGGGTAAGAATAACGCTGCCGCGCGAAACGGGATAAAGGTGGTTTTCCACCTCAAAAACCACGTCGCCGCTGATGTTGACATAAATCTCACAACGGTCGTGGATATGCGAATCGTCTATGGGATGCGCTGACGGCACATGTAAATTGACATAGTTGACCGACAACTCGGTCGCCGCCATATCTGAAAGTTGGAGAGTGTTAGAACGCTCATAATGTCTTCCCATTTGCATCATCTCCTCTACAATCGATGATTTTATCATACTTTTAGTTGAAAAGTCTATATAAATATGAAAAAATACTTGATAAAATGAGCTAAAGGAGTGATAAAATGGATTATGCACTAGTGATTACCGCCACCGTGTTACTGGCAATTGATTTTTCCATTTCCAAAAAGTACCAATCCGTTGTCGGCACATCGCCCGCTGTGGGACTCATCTTCAATATGGCAAACGGCCTATTGACAGCAATCATCTTCTGGGCAATCGGCGGTTTCAAACTGACCTTCTCGCCCTTTTCGGCGATACTGGCCTCCGGTATGGCGCTGTGCGGGCTGTTATACAGCCTTTTGGGTTTTCGCATACTCAAAACCGGGAATATGTCGCTTTACTCGCTGTTTTTGATGAGCGGCGGTATGTTGGTTCCTTATATATATGGTTTGTGGCGTTGGGATGAAGAGCCCGGCCCCTGGCGCATTTTGGGTGTTATATGTATCTTGACGGCGGTAGCGCTTTCTAATCGCGCCAAAAGCCAAGTCAGTGCCAAGCTTCTTTCCCTTTGTGCCGCTATTTTCCTACTCAACGGTATGGTGAGCATCCTTTCCAAGTGTCACCAGATCGAAAAGGTGTACCCGACGGTGGAAAGTGCCGGTTTTGTCATGTACAGCGGCATTGCCCGCGCTATTTTCAGCGCCGCGGCTCTTCCCTTTTTTAAGCGGGAGAAAACGGCGGAAGGCGGCAAATTTTGGTCGTTTTCGCTGCTGCTTGCCGCAGGCTCTGCCGTTATCGGCGGCGTGTCGTATCTGTTCCAGCTCATCGGTGCCGAAACGTTGCCCGCGACGGTGCTGTATCCCATCGTGACGGGCGGCTCGATTCTGTTTTCCACCTTTGCGGGAAAACTCTTTTTCAAGGAAAAAATATCCACAACACAATGGATCAGCGTGGGACTTTGCTTTGTGGGCACCTGTCTGTTTCTGTAAAATATAAGGAGGCTTTACCATGAAAAACTACCAAAATCCGGCGTCTGAACACACGTATCGTGCGCTGCTGGCTGACCTTTCCGCATTTCCCGTTTGCTTTACCTATGGCGGCAAGGATTACAGCGGTTTTGGCGACAGCGATATGGCTCATTTGGAGACCGCCGTTACCACCGACGACCAAAAAGAGACCACCGACAACATCTTCTTGCTGGCAGATACGCTGAAGATCACCCTCAAAACAGCCTTTTATCCGAGCCACGGCGCTTACGAGTGGACATTGTGGTTTGAAAACGTGACCGCCGACAACAGCGCCGTGCTGGAAAACGTGCGCACGGTGTACCACTTTACGGGCGATCATCCCGTCTTGCGCGGTATTTACGGCGATCTTGTCAACCTATATCGCCCCTATGTGTTTGATATTGCACAAGAAAAGGTGCATTTTGAAAGCAACAGCGGTCGTGCCACCCACGTCAATTTCCCTTACTTCAATCTGGAATACGGCAACGGCGGCGCGATGCTGGCTATCGGCTGGGCGGGCACCTGGACGGCAGAGTTTGAAAAAACCGCCGACGGCGTATGCTATGTGGCGCGCTCGGTCAACAATCTGAGAACCTATCTTAAGCCGCAGGAGAAGATCCGCACAGCGCTGTTTGCCGTGGCGCCCTATGCGGTGCGCGATGAACAGTATGCCACCAACTTTTGGCGCGATTGGTACGTACAATGCAATATGCCCAAAGCGGATGGCGAGGGCAATCCGTTGGAGCCGTTTTCCACTTGGTGTATGGCGAACGATACGGGGTTGACCAACAGTGATGGCAGCATTTCGGAGCAACACGACACTTGGCGTCCCAGTCTTGAGGGGATGCTTGCACAAGATGCCAAGGTGGATTTTCGTTGGTTTGACGCCGGTTGGTACCAGACGCCCTATCTCGGAAGCGCCAAATCCTTTGTCAAAGGCGAGGACTGGTGGGATACGGTCGGCACTTGGGTGCTTGACCCCGAAAAGTGGCCCGGCGACAGCTTCTTACAGTCAACGGAGTTTGCCCGTCAAAACGGGATGAAAACGCTGATGTGGTTTGAACCTGAGCGCGTGACCTATCCCGACGATATGGTCAAAAACTTTGGCTATAAACGTGACTGGGCGATCGAGCAGGATGGTGTTGCCGTCATCTCCAATAACATCGGTGATAACGAATGCCGTCGCTGGACGACCGACCGCATCTGCAAGACCTTGCGTGAAAACAAGGTGGAGATGTATCGCGAGGATAACAACTGCGATGCCGCACAGCTGTGGGCGTTTTTAGATGCCCGTGACGGAGATGACCGCCTTGGCATCACCGAGTGTAAATTTATCAACGCCCACTATCAGATGTGGGACGACATTATCGATTGCACCAAATCCTATGGCGGCTGTGCCTTCGTGGATTCCTGCGCGAGCGGCGGCGGTCGCAATGACCTCGAATCTATGCGCCGCGGTGTGCCGCTGTTGCGCAGTGACTCCGACCGCACCTCCTCATCGTTGCGCCTGTCTATGACGTCTTCTTTCAATAAGTGGATCCCCTTCTGCGGTGCGAGCACGCGTGAGCAAAAAGAGCAGCATTCACTCACGGGCATAAGTGACGAGTACGTTTGGCGCGCCTCTTACCTGCCGTCGCTCAACGTGGTGGCCCAGTTTGTCTATCCTACCGAAGAGATGAAGGATTATGATATGCTGCGTTTCGGTCTTCGGGAGTGTAAAAGGGTGGCGCCCTATATGCTCAAGGAATTCTACGCGCTTACCCCGTGGCACTGCGAGCAAGAAACCAACGGCTTCACCGCCTACGCCTACTATGATCCCGATTCGCAAACGGGTTGTTTGCTGGCTTTCCGTCAGGAGACCTGCGAGGAGAGCGATCTGACCGTCACGTTGCCGTTTGCGGGTGGAAATTGTCGACTCATCGATGAGGATAGTGATGAGTCCTATCCCGTTACAGACGGACAAGTGACCCTCCACTTTGCCGATGCACGCACTGCACGACTTCTTTGGATTGAAAACTAAAAGCGAAAAAGCGGGTGGTCACGAAGAACCATCCGCTTTTTCTCTATATGCATGCCGGGGAGGAAATCAATGTGCGGCAAATACAGAAATCGCCTGCTTGACGTTTTCCTGCATCGCTTTTTTGGCATCGAGCAACGCATCGTGGAACTGCGTGTAGGTTTTTTGCGAGATCGCCTCGCCACCCGCTTTCGCCATGTAGGTGTAGTAGTTGATCTTGCGTACGCCGCGGCGGATCACTTCGTAATAGTCCGCCTCGCTCACGCCCGAGCCGCCGTGCATCACGATCGGCACCGCAATGCGTGCACGGATAGCGGAAAGGCGCTCAAAATCCAGTTTGGGGGCATCCTTGTAGAAGCCGTGCGCCGTGCCAAAGGCACAGGCGAGGGCATCGACACCCGTATTTTCCACAAAGCGCGCCGCGGCATCGGGATCGGTATAGATGGAGGCGTCGTTGCCGCCACCGCCTTCACGCGCACCCATCGAGCCGATCTCCGCTTCCACGGAAGCGTTGGTTTCTTTCGCCCACGCGACTGCTTTGCGCGTGTTTTCGGTGTTTTCTTCCTCGGACAGGGTCGAGCCGTCGTACATCACCGAGGTGAAACCGAGTTCCAGACCGCGTTTGACGTAGTCAAGGTCGGTGCCGTGGTCAAGATGCACGCACACGGGCACTTTTGCGGCCTTGGCAAATTGCAACATCACGGGCGCGATCTCATCCATCTTGCAAAGGCCCATCTCCTCGTGCACCTGTGCGTGCATCAGGATAACGGGTTCATTCGCCTCCTCGGCGGCGGCGATGACCGCTTGCAGAGCGGTCATATTGGGGGTGTTAAACGAGCCGATGGCGATCTGCTTTTCTTCGGCGATCGCCAGAATTTCACGCAAGTTAACTAACATTCAAAACGCTCCTTCAAAAGTCGGTTTATCCGCCACAAAGCGGAAGGTGATCCCCGTGGTGGCGATTTCGTCGGGCTGTAAAAAGGCAAGCGTGCCGTTTTGGCGCAACACGTCGCGCCCGTCGGGGGTACAGTTGCCGGGTTCGAGCCCCAGTACGTAGTCGCGCTTACCCATCATTTTCCACTCGGTAAAATACGGCAGGGCGGTTTTATCGTAGCACATCACGACGCCTTTGCTGACGGTGGGACTGAAAATACCCACGCGCGCTTCGCCGTCCTTTTGCGCCACGTCATAGTAGTAGCAGCACTCCTCATAGCCCGCTTGCGGCAGCTCCATCTGCAACGCGCTATCCGCAAATTCTGCGGCATGGGCGTTGCGGGGGGTGACGCCGTTGTGCGGCACCGTGACGATGCTGTGCTCGTCCAAAAGCGGATAGCCCATATTGCAATGGTAGAGGATCATATAGGGGGACGCGGTGCCCGCTTGGTTTTGCACGCTGTCGGTCACCGTAAAGGTGTTTTCCGTGTAGGAGAACACATATTGCCGTTTCATCACCAGCTTGCGCCCGAAAATGACGGCATCCTCCACCGTCAGACAGACGGTAAGCGCGTCATCGGTCTGGTGATGTTGTTGACGGTGGCGGGAATATGCGAAAGCGTGCCGTGCAGCGGCAGCTCTTCACCGTCGTCGGTGCAGGGCGACCCCACCGCCGTCAAACCGCAGGTGGTAAAAAAGCCTGCGGTAAAGGATTTGAGAAATCCTGCGCCCACGCGGTCATAATATTGGGGTGCCACGTAGCCGCAAGGGGCAAAATAGCCCATATTCTCGCCTAAGAAACTTACGCGCGAAACGTCACCTGCGCGGTCGAGCGAGATCCACACCTCCAGTCCCTTGCCGTTGCGGACAAAGAGGAAGTGCATACCGTCGCCCTTGCCGTTTTGCAGGACATAGGTTTCTGCGCCGCGGGTTTGCAGGGGATTGCCAACATAGGAGTTCATCAAGGTCACCTCACAGGTTTTTTACGGCTGTATACAGGTTGGCGTACTTTTCATACTGCTCGGCATAGATCGCACGGCGGGCGGGATCGGGGGTGAAGGTCTTTCTGACCGTCGCCATCTTTGCTACCGTGGCGGCAAGGTCGGTGTAGGCACCGACCGCCAAGCCGGCCATCGCCGCCGTGCCTGCCGCGCCGACTTCCTTGCAGGAAAGCGCGGTGATGGCGGTGTCGAGAATATCCGCTTTGATCTGCAGCCACACATCGGAGGTAGCCCCGCCGCCTGTGGCGCGGATCTCGTGAATGTCCTGTGTAAACGCCCGCAAGGTGCGGAAGTTGAGCAGCATCTCATAGGACGTGCCTTCCATCAGCGCCTTGTAGAGCGCGTATTTATCCGTTTCCAGCGTCACGCCCACAAACGCCGCCTTGGCGTCGTTATCCATATAGGGCGTGGCGGCGCCCGCAAAGTGGGGCAGCACCAAAATATCGGTAGGATCTTTCGGCACGCGGCTGTCGAGCAGCGCATAGATATTTTCGCCGTTTTGGGCGGCGCGTGCCGCTTCTTCCTCGGCAAAGGTATCGCGGAACCATTTGAGGGTGGCGCCGCCCGTAAAGGACAGCGCATAGCAGGCGTAGCGGTCGCCGAGGAACGGCACCACCGCATAGCCGCCCGCATAAAACGCGAGATCACGCGGTTTTTCTTCCAGCAACACGGGGATACATTCCACCGTACCCGTTCCGTCCATCGCCTGCGCGGGGTCAAACACGCCCGCGCCGATCATAGCACTCACCTGATCGTGGCACGCGCTCACCACCGTAAAGGTGTAGTCAATACCCAAAAGCGCCTGCACCGAGGGGGTGATCTCACCCGCTACCGTGCCGGCAGGCACGGGGCGGGACATCAGCGCCATATCGATACCCGCCACTTTGAACACCTGCGGAATATACGTCTTTTTCTCGACGTCAAAGGCGGCGGTGCGGGCGGCGAGCGAATAGTCGATCTGGGCGTTGCCCGTCAGGGTATACACCACGAAATCCTCACCCAAAAGGATACGGCGGCAACGGACAAACAAGTCGGGGTTATGCGCCTTGTGCCACATCATTTTTGAGATACTGTACATCGCGTGCGGCTTGACGCCCGTCAGCAGAGTGAGGTTTTCTTCGCCCAGCGCCGCACAAAGTGCCGCGCATTCCTCGCTGCCGCGCGGATCGGTATACAGCATCGAGGACGACAGCACCTCGTCGTTTTCATCCAGCATCGCAAAGGTTTCGCCAAAGCTGGTCACGCCCAGCGCATCCAGGCGATAAGTGCCGACCGCCTGTTTGAGCAGACCCAGCACACCGTTGCGGATATCGCAGAAGTTGATCTCGTGCTGACCGTTTTGGTGCGTGGCGGCATATTCCTGATAGTAGGTATCGAGCAGCGTCGCCTGCTCGTCATAGAGCGCGATCTTACAGCCGGTCGTACCGACGTCCAATCCACCAATAATCATCGTTTACCCCTCAATGCTCACGACGTCATAGCCGAGATAATAGGTGAAGGCTTCTTCAAGGATCGCTTTCACGTGACCGTTGGCGACGGTGGTGTGATGCTTGAAGCCACCGCGTGCCAGACGCAGAAGTTTATCCTGCAGGTCGGGGATGAGCGCCACACCGCCGCAACCGAAGAACTCTTTCTCGATATCGTCGGCGGTAAACTCGCCCTCGCTGAAATAGATGGTGATCTTACCGTTTTCGGTCTTACAGTTGGAGAAGGTCATCGGGAACGCACCGATGCGACCTTCGTTGGTGCCCCATCCGCTGCCGGGATCGCCTTTATCGAACATCTTGTGCGAGGTGACGGTGCCGCGCTCTTTCATCAGCTTTTGCGCGGTGGAGCCGCAGTGGAACAGGATGACCTTGTTGGGGTCCTCTCCGTAGTTATTGTTCCAGTCGAGGCAAGCGGCGGGACCTTCAGTCGCCAGCGAGAGCGCACGCATGGTGATGGCAGAGCACATATCGATCTCGCAGGAAGCGGTGATGCCGCGATCGTTAAGCTCAGAGAGCAGCACGCAGGGGCACACGCGCAGATAGGTCTCCATCTCGTTCCAGCAGCGCAGAGCGATCGCA
>SVOU01000132.1 GCA_015066215.1 Oscillospiraceae bacterium
GTTTCTTCAAGCTCTTTTTTGAGCTTTTCAACCTTGGCGGAATCGCCTTTTACTTTGGATTTTTTCTCCTTCACAGGTGTTGCGGGAGTCTCCTGCTCTTCCACCTCAGGATTCTTAGTCACTTCGTCCATTTTCATCCTCCATTTAACGCTCGGCCAGCTCGGAGAGTATGCGTCCCATTGCACCGGCCAGATACTCAATACGTGGAATCCATCGTGCATAATCCATACGCAACGGACCGATAACACCAATCGAGCCGCTACTGTTGCCACCGGCATAGCGCGCCACGATAATACCCGAACCCACAAGTTCGGGGCGCGGACTTTCCGCTCCCAATAATACGCGCAAACCCTCAGAATGGTCTGCCAACATACGGATCAGCTGTTCGCGCTGCATCAAGAATTGCAGTATGCCGTGTGCATTTTCCTGTGACAGTTCATGGCACTGGAGCAGATTCATCTGTCCCGACAGCAACAGTTCCGAGCGCGCCATTTCCTCGGCAAGTTCAGCAAATGCAGACAAGACGGGGGCGCAGACAAATCCATCCGTACCCAACGCGGTCATAACGCTTTGCATTTGCACCATATGCACATCAGCCAGCGAAGCACCGATAAATCGCTCGCGCAATTTATTGGCCACACGGTCAAGCGTTGCGCCGTCAATAGGTAGATCAAACCGCACCACGCGGTTGCGCACTGTGCCTGAACGCGTCATCAAAATCACCGCTGCGACAAAAGATGACATAGGGATCAACTCAATGCGGTGTATCGGTGCATTTTGCTCATACGGTGTTGTGGACATCGCCGCACAGTGCATTTCCTCAGCCAGCGTCTTGGAAACCGTATCCACCATTTTTTCGGGATCGTGCGCACAAGTCGCCAGCAAAGCATCTATCTCTCGCCTACCGGCATCATCCAGCCGTTGTCGCGGCATCAACTGGTCAATATATACGCGAAAACCCATAACGGTGGGAATTCGTCCCGCAGAGGTGTGGGGCTGTTCCAGCAGTCCCATGACCGACAGGTCGGCCATATCGTTGCGAATAGTCGCCGAGGAAACGGCGTTGTCCAGTTGTTCAACAATCGCCTTTGAGCCGATCGGTTCGCCGCTGCGAATGTAAGACTCCGTGATCATTTTGAGCACCTGTCTTTTTCTTTCGCCCAAAGCCATTTCCTCACCGCCTTTCCGATTTAGCACTCAAAAGCAAAGAGTGCTAACTGCCTATAATTTACCATTCTTATCGTCGTTTGTCAATAGAAAAGTATGAACCTTTTGTGAATTAAGCAATAAATCTTTTTTCGTTTGCCAAACAACGAAAAAAGCGGTGCACATGGCACCGCTTTTTATTATTCTGTCATGTATGTATCCTTTTTGATACCAAATATACGGCGCAAAATGCCGCCTAACAATTTGGGACTGCGAAAAACGACAATCTTCAATGCGGTTTCCCCCTTAACATTTCAGCACCGCAAGACCGAGCAAAACGAATGCTGCTGCTATAACAATGAGGACAACCTTTGTCGGGCAAAGGAGTGCCAGCAGCATTCCTGCACCGAAAGCGACAAAGCCCATTCCGTTACCCTTGCTTCTGACTCGCATAGTCAACACCCACCGTTGCTCAAATTCGGTCACAATGCCGTGCCTATTATCATCCTATGCGGTTGTTGCACAAGGGTGCGTTATTTTTTCCATTCTACGCGTTTTTGCGCTTCCTCATAAAGCGTAACATAGTTCGCATAACGGCTCTCGCAAATATCACCGCGATCAACCGCCATTCTCACACCGCATTCTTTCTCTTTGGTGTGCGAGCAGCCTGTAAAACGGCAAAGCGCTATATGCGGTGCAAATTCGGGGAATACATCTTCAAGCCATTCCTTTGGGATGGGCTCTACGCGTTCCATATCCAAGGATGAAAAACCTGCCGTATCTGCCCAATAACCGCCGTCTTTCATCGGATACAGCTGTGCCGAGCGAGTTGTGTGACGACCACGCCCCAGTTTTTGACTGATTTCCCCTGTTTCGAGCTGCAAATCGGGACAAATATGGTTGAGGATGGTGGATTTTCCAACCCCCGAGTTGCCCGTAAAGGCACACACCTTGCCACGCAAAACTTCTTCAAGAGGCAAAAAAGATTGCGGATTAGCCGCGCTCGTGATAAATACCGCGAATCCTGCACCACGATAAATCTGTTCCAGCCAAGCAGCATCCTGTAGATCCGATTTGTTAATGACGATAATCGGGGTAATATCGCGGTAAATCGCCATCGCCAGCATCTTGTCCAGCACCAACGTGTTAGGCGCAGGATCGGCGACAGAAACCACAATTACCAAGCAATCAATGTTGGCAACCGGTGGACGAACAAGGCAGTTTTTGCGAGGTAACACCTCTTCAACCGTTCCACGCGTTGCCGATTGGCAGGTAATCTGCACCTTGTCCCCTACGACCGGCGTTATACCCTCGTGACGAAAATGTCCGCGCGCCCGACACTCGTATACCGCATCGGCGGTTTCTACATAATAGAAACCGCCGATGCTGTGTAATACGATACCGGAAAGTGTTTGTTCATTGCTTTTCGAATCGTTCATATAAGTACCATTCTGTTACGGAGTAACGGTAGTTGTGGTGACTCCCTCGGAAGAAGTGGTGGTTTCCGTCGAAGAAGTCGATGTAGACGGATCCGTCACCGAGGCGGAGGGATCCGTTTGTGTGTCGGTGGAACCTGCAGTCGCAGAAGAACTTGTGGCACCGCCACCGCCAAAGGGATGTGCCTTATCCAGCACAACAGTACCGTCAGCACCGTTGATGGTATATTCCAGATACGGCTCATACGGCGCATTCACACCGGACTCACGAATAAATATGGCAACCGTATACTGCGGCAGCTGCTCAGAGAAGGTAAGCGGCAGGCTGCCCATACCGCTGGCATAAAGACCTTTAAGCGGCTCACCATATTCGGGTGCAGCGGAAGCGCGGTTGTTGATATAGACCATCAAATCGACCGCCAGATCTTCGTTAGGCAGCGGCACGGTGACTCTGACGTCACTATAACCGGAAGCAACAGTCAAAATGATTTCCGTACCGGGCTGAACCAGCGTTTCGGGCGCGACGGACTGACCAATTACCTGTCCTTTCACCGCACCGGGTTCATTCTTGTAAATGATATTCTCCTGCACCATGACCAGTTGCGAGGTCAAG
>SVOU01000020.1 GCA_015066215.1 Oscillospiraceae bacterium
GTAACAAGTATGAAGAAGTTCGTTTGCACCGTATGTGGTTATGTTCACGAAGGCGATTCCGCCCCTCACGTCTGCCCCGTTTGCGGCGTGACCGCTGACAAGTTCAAGGAGCAGGGCGGCGAGAAGTCCTGGGCCGCTGAGCACGTGGTCGGCGTGGCGCAGGGTGTGGATCCCGAGATCATCGAGGGTCTGCGCGCCAACTTCGCGGGCGAATGCTCCGAGGTCGGTATGTATCTGGCGATGGCGCGTGTGGCGCATCGTGAGGGCTATCCCGAGATCGGTCTTTACTGGGAAAAGGCCGCTTATGAAGAGGCTGAACACGCCGCTAAATTTGCGGAGCTGCTGGGCGAAGTCGTGACCCCCAGCACCAAGAAAAACCTTGAGATGCGTGTGGAAGCCGAGTGCGGTGCTACCGAGGGCAAGATGATGATCGCCAAGCGCGCCAAAGAGCTGGGCTATGACGCTATCCACGACACCGTCCACGAGATGGCCAAGGACGAAGCTCGTCACGGCAAGGCATTTGAGGGTCTGCTGAACAGATACTTCAAATAATACTTGATTGAAAAATCACCCAAGATGTGCTATCATAATGGTAGCACATCTTTTGTTTTGGGGGGTAGTTCTGATGGAGTGCATGTTGCACGATAAAAAGAAACGCATAATTGCTATTTGTTGTTCTGCATTTCACATAATCATTCTGTTTCCTCGCCTATGCCCTCGCCTTGTGGCTCTTATTCAAAATTTCGAGCATATCGCCATAAACCACTTGATTACAACTCTTATGCCCATTGTCACACCGATTCTTGCATTGGTGTTTTTTCTCACCTACAAAAAAGAATACCGTTTGAAGCGTTGGTTGTTGCCTCTTGCTTTTGGAACGGCTGCTATTCATTCTGTTGTTTCTCTGCTTTCTTCGTCCTCTTCCATCATTGACGTGCTCGTTTACGAGCCCAAATATATCTTACCGTATTTGTGTGCGTTTTTAACAGTTATCGCACTCATACTTACGGTTATAGGAACGCTTTCTGTCAGACATATTTGCTTGCTGAAAATCGGCGCACTCGGGTATGCAATCATAACCTTTGCAACTATTATCATCAACTTTATTCTTGCCGGCGGTTTTGCCTATTGGCAAAGCCTTCCGACCGATATTTCTCCGATAAACGTCGAAGCACTGTTGTCGGCGTTGTCAAACATACTGTTTTATATGAGTTTTTATATTTTGAGCGCGAACAAAAGAAGTTTGGAGTGATCCTATGAAAATGAAACCGCGCACGTTGCTGATACTGTTTTTGGTGATGCTTCCCTTTGCTTTTTACGCCACCGTCGTGGTCACCAACAACCATATCGCCGACAGGATTGTTGAACGGCTTGAAAGTTATCCCCCACCCGCCGACACCGCGCTGGTGGACGCGGATTCTCTCGCGGGCAAGCTGGTGGGCAACGGCAACGGTATGCAATACGTCGGCACCATTCTCATTTCGAGCACGCTTGATGTAGAAACGCTCACCGCTTATTATCAAGCCGCGTTCCCATATATTGAAGTGATCGAGCAAACCGACGACGAGCTGATTTTCCAAGGTGACAGCCGCTGTCAGTACGAGCATTTTATTCACAACGCCCCCACCCCCTATTACACCGTCATTTGTTGGGATGACAAGCGGCAGGAACAGCTTGGGAGTTTCATTTCCACTCTGCTTGATCTCGATTTGCGCGGATATTAAACCGATTTTAAGAAACAGTACAGGAGGCGCTTTATGGCACAACTTCACTTTCTTTCCGCCAACACTCGCAGCCAGATGTTGGGCTTTGTCGTGCAAACCGCATCAAAAACGATTGTTTTTGACGGCGGCACGCAGGGCGACGGCGCTGCTTTGGCGGCTTTTCTTCGCACTCACGCTGACAGTTGCGTTGACGCGTGGTTTTTCACCCACCCGCATCACGACCACTTCGGTGCTTTTTTGGATATTTGTCAAAACGCGCCCGATATACGCATCGAAAGACTCTGTTGTCACTTTCCTACCACCGAGCAACTGATCCAATATGGAAGCCGCGCCGCATGGGAGATCGATTTGTGGGAACGTTTTGATGCGCTGTGTGCCACGCGGTTTGCCACCGACTTTCAGCGCGTAAACCTGCACGACGCTTTTACATTTGACGACCTGACCGTGCGCGTGATGCGCGTATTTGACCCAAATATTACAAAAAATTTCGTCAACAACAGTTCCACCGTCTACCGCATCGATACACCGCAAACGCGCGTTTTGATTCTCGGCGATTTGGGGAAAGAGGGCGGTGACGCCCTTTTGGCATCCTGCGATGCCGCGGAGCTCTATGCCGACTACGTACAGATGGCGCATCACGGGCAAAGCGGTGTTGACGAGAACTTTTATCGCACCATCAAGCCCGCCGCCTGCCTTTGGTCAACGCCCGACTGGCTTTGGGATAACGACAACGGCGGCGGTGTGGGAAGCGGCCCGTGGAAAACGCTTGAAACACGCGCATGGATGCAGGCTTTGGGCGTAACGAAGCATATTTTGAATAAAGACGGCACCGTTTGCATAGATATATAAAAAACAGGCACCGAATCCGGTGCCTGTTTTTTTGTTGTAAATTACAGCCAATCCGCGTATTTGGCATCCAGATACGGAACGCAAACGTCGAGATAATCCTGAATCTGGTCAATGTCATCGCCGGGGAGATTGGGACCCCATTTGTTCTTCTCACGCGCGAGCACTTCGTCGGGGATGCTCTCATAGAAATCGGTAAACATCTTCATAACGTGATCTTCGTCAAGCACGGTTTCACGCAGCTCGAAATAGCGTTCAGCAAGCTCCTTGCTGAAAAGCTTCTCCATATTCGACCACAGGTGGCTGTGATACATCTCCACGGGTGTGGTGTCGTAAGGATAAAGCTGGCTGCCGTCCCAGTAAGTACCCCAAGAGGTATCGAGGTCATACAGCGACGGATACCAGTACTGACCGTCATAGGTCGCGATCAGCATATTCTTGCCGCGGTTGTCAGGCATATAGCCGAAGTCCATCATAATGTAATAGTTGAGGGTGGCATCGAGGTCCATATAATCCTCGAAATCGCGCTTAAAGGTGGCATCGTTGCTGTAGCAGAGGAATTGGAACAGGCGATTCATCTTCTGCAAAGTGGCGTCGTTTTCGGTACCGACTTCCACAGCCCAAGTATCAAAGGAAGGCATACCTTTGAACCAGTTGGCCGCTTCCCAGACCTCGCCGCAGATGACGATGTGGTTGGGGTTAGACTCGTCCATATTGAACATCCAGTCAGCCTTCGGGATATTCATCGTGTAAAGGCCGTGGAAATCGCCGTTGATATACACTTCGATGGGGAAGCCGTCGATGGCACCGCCGTTGGGGGTATCCTCAAACAGGCCGTATTTTGCCTGCATCTCGCCGACCAGTTTTGCAGAAACGACGTTGCGGGCGTGGGTCTTGTCGATCCAGTTGGCTTTCAGGCAATATTCCGTCTGTTCGCCCCAGCCAACGTCAACGCCCAATTTCTTGGCATAGCTGGTATCCTCGTAGAAATTGATGGTGTAGTTTTTCTTATCGTAGGAAAGGCTGGAAGTGCCCTGCACCTTAATTTTGGCAGCACCTTGGAGCACGCGTACCTCGCCTTTTTTCTCGTCAGTTTCTTTGCATCTGTACTCGAAATCGATCTCACGAACGTCCTTTTTGCTGGTCATATTGGACATATCACCCGTGAAATACATCTTCGGGATGTATTTGGGATCGTAGTCACCGCAAACCTTACCGTCAATCACACGGGTGCACTCACCCAGCTCATACATATGACCAAGCTTTTTGCCACCCGTCTTGCCACACTCTGCGCAGGTCGCAGGGCGGTCACAGTTCGCAGGCAACATCACTTCGTGCTTGCAGGGATTGGTTGTTGTGGTCACCTTAGTTGTGCTGGTCGTGGTGTTGACCTTGGACGTACCGGTCGTGCCGACAGGCGCCGTGGTACCGGTCGTGTTGTCGGACGAAGATGCGCCGGCAGTACCCGTTGTGGTGCTGTCGCCTGCACCGTCACCGGTGGCAACGGTGGACGAAGTCGTTTCGCCGGTAGACGAGGTAGAACTTTCGCCGCCATCGTGATTGTCCACAGGTGTCGTGCTGCACGCGCCAAAAGCGAGCAACATGGTCAGAACCAAACAAATGGATAACAGTTTTTTCATTTGAACAACTCCTAAATCAAACTCAGCCGCCGGGGATGGCATTCCTTTGCCAAACAGCCACTTGCATTCTAACATTTTCCTGCCTTTGTGTCAATGTTTTTCCTGATTTTCAACAAATACAAAGGAATCTGCATTTGCTTTTTTGCCTTTTTTGACAAAGATAAAAAGGCTGTTCCGCGCGATCGGCGAAACAGCCTTTTCTTATTGATTGCGTTCTTTGAGGGCACGATCGGCCTCGCGCTTCATATCGTGACGCGCGGCATCCTCGCGCTTGTCATACAGCTTTTTGCCGCGGCAGACGCCCACCTGCACCTTAATGCGGCTGCCTTTGAAATAGAGCGACAGCGGAATAAGGGTGTAGCCCTGCTGCTTCATCTGTCCGAAAAGGCGCAAGATATCGCGCTTGTGCACCAGCAAGCGACGCACGCGCAGCGGGTCGCGGTTAAAAATGTTCCCCTGTTCATAGGGGCTGATGTGCATACCGTTGACAAACATTTCGCCGTCGACGATAGAACACCACGCATCCTTAAGGTTGACCGCGCCGGCACGCAGGGATTTGACTTCCGTCCCCACCAGTTCAATACCCGCTTCAAAGGATTCGTCCACAAAATATTCGTGATACGCCTTCTTATTTTGCGCGATGGTCTTGAAATTTTCCGCCATAGCCGTCACCTACCTTCACAGTTCTTGTCTGCCCTCCAACGAGCGGCGCAACGTCACGTCGTCGGCATATTCCAGATCGCCGCCCATCGGGATACCGTACGCCAAGCGTGTAAGTTTCACGCCGAAGGGGCGCAAGAGCTTACCCAAATACATCGCGGTGGCCTCGCCCTCAACCGTGGGGTTGGTCGCCATAATGATCTCAGCAATATCCTCTTTTGCCACGCGGGACAACAGTTCCTTCACGCGCAACTGCTCGGGACCGATCCCTTTCATCGGGGACAAGACGCCGTGCAGCACGTGATAGGTACCCGTATACTCACGGGTGCGTTCAAAAGCCGCCAGATCACGCGGATCCTCCACCACACAGATGGTGGTTTTGTCGCGGTCAGACTGACTGCACACGGGACACAACTCGCTATCCGCCAAGTTGTGGCACACCGCGCACTCGTGAATGGTATCACGCGCCAGCCGAATAGAGGCTATGAACGCATCCGCGTCGGCGGCGGGCATATTGAGCAGGTGATACGCCAGACGCTGGGCAGATTTATGCCCCACGCCGGGAAGACGCTCCAACTGATCGGTCAACTGTGCCAGCGGCACTACTGTGTATCCCATAGGCATCAAAACATACCGGGCATATTCATGCCGCCGGTGATTTTGGACATTTCCGCCTGCGCTGTGTCGGATGCCACGCGAATGGCCTCGTTGACCGCCGCGCGCACCAAGTCTGCCAGCATCTCCACGTCGTCGGGATCCACCACGTCGGGACGGATCTCCAAGGATTTGAGCTCGTGCGTACCGTCGACGACCGCCGTCACGGCACCGCCGCCTGCGGTGGCGCTGTATTCGCGCTGGTTGAGTTCCTCTTGCAGCGTCTGCATATCCGCCTGCATTTTCTGCGCCTGACGCAGCATACTTTGCATATTACCGGGGCCGCCGCCCATACCTTGGGGCAATCTTGCTTTCATATCTATTCCTACCTTTCAAGGTCTTTTACTGTACATCCACCACAACGCCCTTGCTCTTGCTTTCCTGAATGAACGCCGCCAAGGGGTCTTGGTCATTTTTTTCGGTATGTGTGCGCCGACGGGTGGCGATGCGATAGCTCTGTCCCGTCACAGCGCGAATCGCTTGAATCAGCGCGTTTTTATTGTCCGCCGCATTCACCAGCACGCGGAACAACTCGTTGTCGGTTTCGATAAACAGCCGTCTGTCCGCGGCACACAGGGTCGCGGTGGAATCCGACAACACGCCGAAAAGCGGCGGGCAGGAAGTACGCAACATATCCAGCACGTCCGTCCAGTTATCAAGCCGCTGTTCCTCCACAGGTAGAGGGGGCGGTGCAACTTCTGCCGCAGGGGCGGGCGTTTCTGCCGCAGGTGCCGCAGGGGCGGGCACAGATGCGGGCTCGGGCGTGGGTTCACGGCTCGGCTCTGTCTGTTTTGCAACGGGTGCAGGGGCGGATGCCGCAACCAGTCCGCCGCGCACCGCATCCTCCAGCTGCTTGACACGCCGCAAAAGGCTCTCGTTGGTGCTGTCCAACGAAGGCTCACACAGGCGCAGCATCGTCATCTCCATTTCCACGCGGCGGGACACACCGCTACGCAGACGGTCAAGCGTCTGCTGCAACGCCGTCAGCGTATGCAGCAATGCCGTCAGCTCCCATTTATCAGCCTCTTCGCCCATACGGCGCAATTCCTCTGCCGTGGCGATGATCAGCTCCTCGGGCTGAGGCACACTTTTGAGTATCATCAGGTTGCGGAAAAAGTCGATCCACTCGACACACAGGCGTTCCATATCTTTGGATGCATTGTGCAGTTGATCCACCAGCGCCCACGCGGCACCGTTGTTGCGCTCGCGCACCGCTTTCGTCAGCGCATACAGATGCTCTCTGCCCGCCATACCTGTCGCCTCTGCCACCACGTCGGCGTCAATCGTACGCGAACGGGACAGGCACTGGTCAAGCAGTGAAAGGGCGTCACGCATAGCGCCGTCTGCAAGACGGGCGATGAGCAGAGCCGCCTCCTCGGTGAGTGAAAACTGCTCCTGTTCGGCAACGTATTGCATACGCGCCGCAATATCCTGCGGTGGAATACGCCCGAAGTCAAAGCGCTGACAGCGGGACAAAATGGTGGCGGGCAGTTTGTGCACTTCGGTGGTCGCCAGAATAAATATGACGTGCTCGGGCGGCTCTTCCAGCGTTTTGAGCAGGGCGTTAAACGCGCTGGAGGACAGCTCGTGCACCTCGTCGATGATATAGACGCGATATTTCGCCATGGCGGGGGAGAAATTGACCTCCTCACGCAGTTCGCGGATATTATCCACGCCGTTGTTGGCGGCGGCGTCGATCTCCACCACGTCCATTGTCGCACCGCTGTCGATCGCGCGGCACAGCTCGCACTCGTTGCAGGGGTTGCCGTCTATGGGCGACAGGCAGTTGACCGCCTTGGACAAAATTTTGGCACAGGTGGTCTTACCCGTTCCCCGCGAGCCGGTGAACAGATAAGCGTGCGCCAAGCGGCCTGTTTTCAATTCGTTTTGCAGTGCGGTGGTGACGGTGGGCTGTCCGTACACTTGTGCAAAGGTGCGCGGTCGCCATTTGCGATACAAAACCTGATACATATTTCTGCAACCCTCCTTGCAAAAAGCGCCGTATCCTCTCGGGCATACGGGCGAACCGATTACTTGCGGCACACGAAAACATCTGCTTAATGCTGCTCGGTTCCCCGCCTGACATGGTTCACAGCACTTCGTCGCACAAGACCCGCCCGCCCGTATGCCCCAAAGCACACAGCGCCGTATTATGTGTGGTTTTATTATACACAACAGCTGTCAAAAAGTCAACCGCCTTTCGGCATTTTGGCGGCAGTTTATTGACACTCTGTCGCATTTGGGGTATACTGTTAACAGAAACTGAAAGGGTGTGTGTCGATATGGCGGATATTTTGCAATATTGCCGCGAAAAGGGCTGGCGCAGCAGCCAGGGCGACACCGTCGTGGACGGTGTACAGGACGGTGTGGCGTTTCGCGCGTTTCTCTCCCCTTTTTCTCTGCTTTTGTCTGTCAGCCTGTCCGAAAAGCATATGGAGCGACTGCAAAGCCGTCTCTCTGCGGTCACCCCCGTGTCCGTTGCTTTGCAGGAGCGCGGTGTGCTGATCACACCGCAGACACCGCCCGTTGACGGTGAGGCGTTTGCCGCTTTTTTGCAGGCGTGTATCGAAAAGGCAGTCAACATCACCAACTCCGCCTATAACGACAAGCACGAATCGGGTACAGCCGAGCCGTTTGGCGCCTATCTCAAAGGCATTGTCGGTGCCTTTGGCGGTGCGCTCGTCGGCGTGATCCCTTGGCTTGTTACGGGCTTTATCGGGTGGCAATTCTGGCTTTTGGGTGGTCTTGTGGGCGTCGGCTCCTTCTATGGCTATCAGTTCTTGCGCGGCGCACACCGCACAGGCTTTGCCGTCGGGGCTATCCTCGTTTGCTCGCTCTTGGCGGTGTTCGGTTGCGAGCTTTTGACCTCCACCTATTACAACTGGCAGCTCGCCAAGGATTTTCACGAAGATCCCGCCTATTACGCGATGTATTACACCGAGTTTGGCGACTACTATGAGGATCTCGCAGAAAACGAGCCGACCATCGCCAACGCGCTTGCCTTCTCGCTTACATGGAGCGAGCTGCAAGGCACGCTCAGAGAGAGCCTTTTGGGGCTTGCCGTCTGTGGCGTCGGCGTGTTTTTGCTCAAGGGGCGCATACAGGAATATACCCACTATTCAGGATTTCTCCGCTCGCGCCGCTTTAAATAATCAAAATCGAAAGACCGCATACTGCTTGGACAGTATGCGGTCTTTTTCAGTCGAGTTCTTTTTTACCTGTATAGAGTTCGTAGTAGCGTCCCTTTTGGGCGAGCAGCGCATCGTGGTCACCACGCTCGATGATCTCGCCTTTTTCCAGCACCATAATGGCGTTGGCGTTACGCACGGTGGACAAGCGGTGCGCGATCACAAAGGTGGTGCGGTTTTTCATCAACCGATCCATACCGTGTTCGATATGCCGCTCGGTGCGGGTATCGACCGAGCTGGTCGCCTCGTCAAGCACCAGAATGGGCGCGTTGGAAATCGCCGCGCGGGCGATATTGAGCAGTTGCCGCTGACCTTGCGACAGGTTGGCACCGTCCCCCTCCAGCACGGTGTCGTAACCGTTTTCCAAGCGCATAATGAAGGAGTGCGCGCTCGCCAGTTTTGCGGCGGCAATTACCTCCTCGTCGGTGGCATCCAGACGACCGTAGCGGATATTTTCCATCACCGTGCCCGTGAACAGGTGGGTGTCCTGCAACACCATCGCGATATTTTTGCGCAAGACCTCACGCTGATAATCCTTCACGTCCACGCCGTCGATGGTGATACTGCCGCTTTGAATATCGTAAAAACGGTTGAGCAGGTTGGTAACGGTGGTTTTGCCCGCGCCCGTCGAGCCGACAAAGGCGATCTTCTGTCCGGGCTTGGCATACAGCGAGATATCTTTAAGCACGATCTTGTCGGGGCGATAGCCAAAGGTGACGTTTTCCAGCACCACGTGACCCGTGATGGGGGTGTCGACCGCCGTTTCGGCGTCTTTTTGCTCGGGCTCCTCGTCCATCACAGCGAATACGCGCTCGGCACCCGCCAGTGCTGCGAAGATAGCGGCCGTCTGCTGGGAGATCTGGTTAATGGGCATCGAGAACTGGCGGGAATAGCCCGCAAAGACGGTCAGCGCACCGGGGGTGAGTCCCGCCGTGCACATCAAAACGCCGCCGACGCCGATGGTGATAGCGTAGCTGATCTGCGAGGTGTTGCCCATAACGGGACCCATAATGCCGCCGTAATATTGCGCTTTGAATTGTTTGTCGCGTAGCTCGTCGTTGAGCAGCGAAAACTCCTCCACACAATCCGCTTCGTGGTTAAAGACTTTGATAACCTTTTGTCCCGTGACGGTTTCCTCGATATAGCCGTTGACCGCGCCGAGTGCCGCCTGCTGACCGCTGTAATATTTGCTGCTGCGGCGGGCGATCGCCGCACCGCCTTTGGCAAAAATCGGGATAAACACCACCGTGATAAGGGTGAGGATCCAGTTGGTGGTGATCATAAAGACAAAGGTACCGATCAGCGAAATGACGCCCGACACGATACTGGTTAAGGAGTTGTTGAGCATCACGTCGATGTTGTCGATATCGTTGGTGAAACGGCTCATAATCTCGCCCGTGGGGTGACCGTCGAAATAGCGCACGGGCAGCTTTTGCAGCTTCTTAAACAAGTCGTTGCGCAACGCCTCAATGGCGTTTTGCGACACCGACATCATCAGGCGACCTTGCAGATAGGCGGTCACGATACCCACCACATATACCGTGGCGAGCAGTAAAAGTGCCGCTAGCACGTAGACCGACACCGCCGCCAGCGTCCCTTGCTCCATAAACTGCTGAATAATGGGGATCTTTGCCACCCACTGAATGGCGCTGTCCGCCAGTTTTTCCACCGCACTCATCTGAATGTCCGCGTTGGGCGCAATCGCCAGTGCGATATGATTGATGATGGGTGCGAGCATATAGCCGCCGATGAGGGAGGTGACGGTGCTCATCAGCATGCACAAGAGCACCAGCACCAAGCGGAACCAATATTTTCCCACGTAGGATAACAGGCGGCCGACCGTTTTGCCCATATTTTTGGGTTTGCCCTTGGCACGCACAGCGGGACCGCGTCCGGGAGGTCCCATCCGCTTTTGGTCTTTGGCGGCGGCGATATATTGCTTTTGCAGTTGTTCTAACGTTCTCGCCATACCGCTCACTCCTTCTTATCCATTTGGGAATAGTAGATTTCTTGATAGGTTTCGTTTTGCGCGAGCAACTCCTCGTGGGTGCCAATACCGCTGATGCGTCCCTCGTCCATCACCACGATGCGATCCGCGTCTTTGACCGACGAGATACGCTGGGCGATGATGATCTTGGTGGAATCCGCCAGCTCATTGGCGAAGGCGTTACGTATCTGCGCCTCGGTGGCGGTATCCACCGCCGAGGTAGAGTCGTCGAGGATCAAGATCTTTGGGTGCTTGAGCAGGGCGCGTGCAATACAAAGTCGCTGTTTTTGACCGCCCGACACGTTGGCACCGCCCTTTTCCAGCATCGTGTCATAACCTTCGGGGAAGGTCTGCACGAATTTATCTGCCTGCGCACGTTTGGCGGCTGCCAACAACGCTTCTTCACTTGCATCGGCGTCGCCCCAGCGCAGGTTTTCGCTGATCGTACCCGAGAACAGCACGTTCTTTTGCAACACCATACCGACGCCCTCGCGCAGGTTATAGAGCGAATAGTCTTTGACGTTGACACCGTCCACCAGCACCTCGCCCTCGTCCACGTCGTAAAGGCGGGAGATCATCGACACCAGCGTGGTCTTGCCGCAACCCGTTGAGCCGATGATACCCAAGGTCGTGCGCGGCTCGATCGTGAGGTTGACGTCGTCCAGTACCTTGTCGGTGCTGTGTTTGTAATAGCGGAAGGATACGTTTTTGAACTCCACGCGCCCCTCCTGCACTTCCAGTTGCGGGAAAGCCGCGTTATCGTCGGTGAGATCGGGCTCCTCGTCCAGCACCTCGCGAATACGGCGGGCAGACGCCAGCGCACGCGCGGAGGTCATCAAAAGGAAGGTGATCATCATCAGCGACATCAAAATCTGGTTGACGTAGGTGACAAACGCCGACAGGTCGCCGATCGGCATACCGCCGTCAAGCACGATGCCGTGACCGAACCACACCACTGCGATGATGGTGGCGTACATGAAAAAGGTCATCACGGGGTGCATAAAGATGACGACCTTCATCGCGCTCAAGCCCGCTTCTTTCAGGTTGCGGTTGGCGCGGCGAAACTTGGATTCCTCAAAATCTTCACGTACGAAAGATTTGACCACACGCACGTTGGTGATATTTTCCTGCACGGTGGAGTTGAGCCCGTCGATGCGCGTTTGCATACGCTGAAAGCGCGGAAAACCCAGCAAAATGATCGAGCCGATCACAATCAGCATCAACGGGATGCTGACCGCAAACACGGTCGCGAGCGAGGGCTTGAGCGAGATCGCCATGATCAGACCGCCGATAAGCATACCGGGGGAACGCAATGCCATACGCAGCAACATATTGACAAAGTTTTGCATCTGCGTCACGTCGTTGGTCACGCGCGTGACCAACGAGCCGGTGGAAAAGCGGTCGATATTGGCAAAGGAAAAGCGCTGGATCTTGCCGTAGATATCCTTGCGAACATCCGCCGCAAAGTTGACCGACGCCTTGGCGCCGAAATAGGCACCGCCAATACCGCCCGCCATCATCACCAACGCGATCACGATCATCAACACGCAGGTCCAGATACTGTTGCCCACCGTCAAGGTGCCGTCATTGCCCTGATTGATAATCGTCGCCAGCAGGCGCGGCATCAGCACCTCACCGATAACCTCCACGATCATACACAAAGGTCCGATGATAAAATAAGGCCAATAGGGCTTAATATATTTCATCCATTTTTTCATTTCTCATCATCCTTTCGGCAACGTGGGGGTGGGCCAAAGGTGGGCTCGTCAGGCAGAGATATGCGCCCCTCCTGCAACGCGCGCAAGTTATCCTGCATTTTGGCAAGTCCATGAAACAGCTGCGTCAGCTCCTCCTCGGAAAAGCCGCGAAACATCACTTCGTCCACACCAAACGCCAAGCGACGGGTAGCGTCGAGCAGTGCTTGCCCTTTTTCGGTCACGCGGACACAGTGACGGCGGCTGTCGCCCGACGCCGTTTCACGCTGAATATAGCCCGCCGCCTCCAATTTGCCGAGCGTCACCGCGACGGCGGCGGGGCTGATGGACATTGCCTGCGCCAGCTCCTTTTGTGACGGTGGCTCGGGGCAACGCGAAACGTGCAAAAGCATAAAAAATTGGCTTCTGTGCAGACCCGTTTGCGCCACGTTTCGATCCAACGCACAATGGTGCATACGATCCACCAACATAAACCGATCACGCACCTGTTCGGGCAGGCTGCGTTCTTCGGGTTTTTGTTCCACAAGCGTTCTCTCCCTTTGGTAAATTTCGAAATAATTAACACGTTAACTATTATATCGTTTTTGCGCTGTTTGTCAACACCGTTTTTGGTGAACTTTGTGTCAAAACAGCAGCAATTTCCTGTGCAGTCTGCTAACACCGCGGGCATACTGTAAGCAGAGGTGATTTTTTGAAAAAGAACAGTAAAAAGCGTGCCGACGTGCGGCAAGCACCCCACACGGGTGACGCCGAGGACACCACCGTTTGGGATCTCATCAACCGCTACGGCACCTATAATATTCAGCCGACGGCAGACACGGAAAACCCGTTTCCCGCCATCGCCCCGGGCAACCCTTATTCCGCTGATACCGAGTTTCCCTCGGCGCGGTCACAAAATCCCGAAAACGGAAGATAAGCGGCAAAATAATTTTGTCTGTACTTTGCGACTTGTTTGTAGTATAATGCAAGAAAGCGCAAAGGGGGCAATCGTTTATGGACTTATTATACGCCTTGCAATCCATCCGCTGTCCGTTTTTGGACGCGATTATGCAGGTGATCACCCGCTTGGGCGAGGAAACCTTCTTTTTGGTCATCGCGATTATCGTTTTTTGGTGCGTAGACAAATATGAGGGCTACTTCTTGATGGGTATCGGGCTTTTGGGAACGGTGGTCAACCAGTTCCTCAAAATTCTCTGCCGCATTCCCCGCCCGTGGGTACTGGATCCCGACTTTTCCATCGTCGAAAGCGCCAGAGAAGCCGCCACGGGCTATTCTTTCCCCAGCGGGCATACGCAAAGTGCGGTGTCGGTGTTTGGCGGATTGGCGGTCTGGACAAAACGCAAATGGCTGCGGTGGCTCTTCCTTGTCCCCGTAGTTCTCGTCCCCTTTTCCCGTATGTATTTAGGCGTACACACGCCCTTGGACGTCGGTGTATCCTTTGCGGTGGCCATCGCGTTTATAGCCGTATTTTACCCGCTGTATCGCCGCATACGCGAAAAGCCGCAATATATGCTGTGGCTGACCGTTGGTATGGCGGCGATGGCGGCGGCGTTCGTGGTGTTTATGGAATTCTCTGCTTTCCCCGCCGACGTGGATGCCGAAAATCTGGCACACGCGCGCAAAAACGCCTACACGCTGCTCGGCTCGCTGTCGGCGGTGGTGTTGGTGTGGATCGTGGATAAAAAGTGGTTGCGATTTGACACCAAGGCCGTCTGGTGGGCGCAGCTTATCAAGCTGATTTTGGGATTGGCACTGGTCGTCGGCGTACGTGCGGGGCTCAAACAGCCGTTGCTCGCTTTGTGCGGCGGTCACGAGATCGCACACGCGCTGCGCTATTTCCTCGTGGTGATTGCCGCAGGTATCGGCTGGCCCGCCACCTTCCGTTGGTTTGCTAAATGGGGTAAAAAAGAACAGATTTGAGGGAACACGATGTTACAAGATCTTCATTCACACACCTATTATTCTTTTTGCGGTGCCGACCAGCCCGAAGCGGTGGTTGAAGCAGCTATTGCCGGTGGGCTGTCACTCATCGGCATCACCGACCACAATCACGGCGTCTGCAATCAGCGTTTCGACGTATTCTGCTGCCAAAGTCCTGAACTTGGCAACGATCACTTTCGCTGTCTTAAACGCTACTACGATCACATCAATCTGCTGCGTGAAAAATATAAAGATCAGATCACGGTGCTGCGCGGTATCGAGATCTGTACGATGAACAGACCGCGGCACTTTTTGCAGGATACCGACGACGTTTCCTATTTTGATTATTGCCTGATCGAAAACATCGACGCTGTGGAAGAATCGGTTGCCAATGGTGACCTTTTCGGCTATGCCGAGCGTTGTGGATGCAAGGTGGGCGTGGCACACACCGACTTGTTTGCTTTTGCCAAAGCGTGCGGTTATGCACCGTTCGACTTCTTCAAAAAGATGGCGGAACGCGGGATCTTTTGGGAGATGAACGTGAGTTTTGATCCCACCCACAACTTCCACCAGCACCAATATATGCTGGACTTTTTCGCCTCAGAGGAGCAGCAAGACGTCATCCGTCGCGCAGGGTTGGAGGTCAGCGTCGGCTTTGACGGGCATCGCGTCAAGGACTATCTCCCCGACCGTGTCAAGGATTATTGCCGCCGTCTGGAAGCAGCACATATTAAGATGCCGTTTGAAGATCCGGTATAACGTATACATAGCAAAAAAGCCATCACAGAAACTTGTGATGGCTTTTTGTTATCTACGAAGCAGTTTCCTTTTGATTTTTCCAAGCACATTGGTGACCGTTGCTTTTTCTTCGGCATTGAAGCCGAAAAGCCACATACTCACCGCATAGACGAGCACAAATGCCGCACAGCAAAGTAAGAACAGCACATAGCCGTCGATCGGTACGAATCGCATCATCAGATAGCCCGCAATTGCGGGGAGTATCAACGCGGGTAGCAACGACAAGATACTGCGCCAGAAGCGACCGATGTCCAACCCGATCTTTTTCTTGTAGTGGATGTTCATAATAAGGCCGTTGCCGACCAGCACCGTGAACGCCGTCACCGCCGCCGCACCGACACCGCCGTGACCGAGTTTGAGTGCCACAATGGTGAATATGATGTTGACCACACAGACAATAAGATACAAAATCGAGCGGAACTGATGCTTGTTTTTGGCGTGTTGGATCTCGATGCCGAGATTTTGAATAGAGGGAATAATGGTCGAGCCCATTAGCAACAGCGCGATGGGATAGACGTCCATCTGGCCGTTTGCCCACACGCCCACGAAAAATTTACCAAAGAACAAGAAGCCGAGCCAGATGGGTGCCAGCACCATAAACTGCAAGCGACCGACCTTGATAAACAGCCGAGACAGCTCGGCATCGTCTCCCCCATCCGCCACGATACGGTGAACGCGCGGGATCAACACGTTTGAGAGGATGGTGGCAAGGGATAGAAAATAGACGTTGAGCTGGTCAGCAAGATAATAGACACCCGACGCCGTAGAGCTGACCATCTTGCCGAGCAAGAACTTGTCCACGCTCCAGTTGAGTTTGTCCACGATAATACCGATAAACACGAACAACGTAAACGATGCGATGCTTCTCATCAGCGGCATATCAAAATGCCCGAACCTCGCTTTGAAGCGCAGTGCCTTTTTGCAATAGAGAAAACACCACAAAATATGCAGGCAATGCACGATCAGCAAAATTGCCGCCAAAGCCACCGAGGTGCGCCATTTTGCCAGCGAAGGAAGCAGCAAAATCGGTAGCATCAGCGCGGGGTTGGCAATCGTTTTAATAGCGTTGAGGCTGCGATGCACCACATATCGCTCGTTGACCGTCATCGTAGATTCCAGCAGACTTTCGGGGAAGGTCACCGCCACGTTAAGCGACAAAATCATCGTGAGCAACGGGGTGCGCGATAGCTCCTCTTCGGTCATAACGCCGCCGTAAACCGCGCGATAATTGAGCGCGATAATAACGCCGCACAGCAACGCGAGCGCGGACATAATGAAATAGACCGTCAGGAACATACCGTTGAGACGGTGCACACCCTCTTCGTTACCTTCCAACTTCTTGCGGGAATAAAACCGCGTGAAGGCGCTGTTCATACCGAGGCTCAAAAGGCTCAAATTCGACACCAACGCCATCGTGGTGGAATAGACGCCATATTCCGATTCGCCCAAGCCCTTGTACATAATAGGCGTGTAAAACAGGGTGATCATCAAACCGATCACCACCGAGGCGTAGTTGATAATCACGCCCAATTTCAGTTGGTTGCCCCTCATTCGGACAGCACCTCCTTTCTTTTTTATACGTTCAGCGACGGCTGCCGCTTGCACAAAAGTGCACGCACGGGCGCACCGTCAGCACCCGCGATTTTCAGCGGTGCCGCCATCAGCAGATAGGTTCCGGCGGACACTTTTGAAAGGTCAAGCCCCTCCAAGATCCAAATGCCGTCTGCCAAAAGCTGTCGATGTACCGCAGCAATTTGATCGGAGCATACGGATTGGTTTTCAACGCCAATCAAGCGCACGCCCGCCTGTGCCAGCACAAAGGCGGCACTTTGGGTAAGCGATACTTCGCCTTTTATCAGCACGCGCGGCTGACAAAAGGGCAGTTTTGTTTCGAGATCGGCACCCGTGAGCGCACCCGACAGCTCAATAACGCTACATTCACCCACGCAGACGGACAGATCTGCCTGTGCGATATCCGCCTCGCCGTCAAAGAAATGCAGCGGGGCATCCATATGCGTGCCGTTATGCAAGCAGGCGTGCAGTTGTGACAGGTTGCACACCTCACCATAGGCGATGCGGGAAATGGCTTCCATTTCGGGGGCAGGGTCACCGGGAAACACGGGTG
Source organism: Oscillospiraceae bacterium (assembly GCA_015066215.1). GTDB lineage: Bacteria > Bacillota > Clostridia > Oscillospirales > Acutalibacteraceae > HGM12789. Next base: position 17,258 of record SVOU01000020.1, read on the forward strand.
CAGAAAGCAGTTCTCGCGTGATGTCGATCAGTTCCATCAGTTGGCCTCCATAACCGTCAGGCTCACGCCGCCGTTTTCGGCTGCGTTCACCGTAATAGCCGCAGGCGGCGTGTCACCGCTTTGCACCAGCTTGACGGCAATCACGTCCTCCACCTGACGGCGAATGGCGTTGTGCAGGTCGCGTGCGCCGCGGCGACCGCCAACGGCGGCTTTAGCCAGCGCCAAAGACGCTTCTTTCGTCCACGAAAAATCAATGCCGCGCTCTTTGAGCGGCCCTTGCAGCTCGGAGAGTATCAGGTCGGCAATGGCGGCATATTCCGCTTCGCCCAGCGGCGAGAAATAGACGATCTCGTCCACGCGGCTGATAAATTCGGGACGCAAAAATTCGGACAAGGCCTTTTCCGCCTTGTCGCGCCCCGCCTGTGCCGCCGTTTTGCCAAAGCCCATGAGGGTTTCGTTGAAACGGCTGCCCGCGTTGGAGGTCATCACGATAACGGTATTCTCAAAGTTCACCCGACGGCCGTGGGCATCGGTCACGCGCCCTTCATCAAGGATCTGCAGCAACACGTTAAGCACATCGGGGTGCGCCTTTTCGATTTCATCAAACAAAATGACCGAATAGGGCTTGCGGCGTACCTTTTCGGTGAGCTGTCCCGCCTCGTCATAGCCGACGTAGCCGGGAGGTGCACCGATAATACGCGACACGGCGTGCTTTTCCATAAATTCCGACATATCCAGACGGATAAGCGTTTCGGGGGTGTCGAACAGCTCGTTGGCAAGTACCTTGACAAGTTCCGTTTTGCCCACACCTGTGGGACCGACAAAGATAAAGGATGCGGGACGGCGGCGCGGGCTTATCTGCACGCGACTGCGGCGGATAGCGGCTGCCACCAGTTCCACCGCTTCGTCTTGCCCGATCACCTTGGCTTTGAGATGCGCTTCCAATTCTGCCAAACGCGTCAGCTCGTTCTCGCGGATCTTGGCAGCGGGGATGCCCGTCCACAGCTCGATAACCTTTGCCAGGTCATCCATCGTGACGGGGGCTTGAGTAGCCTCGGCGCGAATTTCCTCTGCCTTCTGCCGGCTTTGCAGCAGGGCGAAACGGGTGGTCGCCAACTGCTCAAAATCCACCGCCTCAGCGTTGGTCTGCGTTTCTTCTTCCTCTTGCAGGCGGGCAATCTCCTTTTGTAGCTGAGCATAAAGATCTGCGGCTTTGTTGCGCAACGCCGTGGCAGCACACGCCTCGTCCAGCAGGTCGATTGCCTTGTCGGGCAGGAAACGGTCGGTGATATAGCGTTCTGACAGGCGCA
>SVOU01000021.1 GCA_015066215.1 Oscillospiraceae bacterium
ATTCGAACCCACGATCTTCAGTGCCACAAACTGACGCGTTAGGCCAACTACGCTACACCCACCGTATAAAAATGGCGCGCCTGAAGGGACTCGAACCCCTGGCCCTCTGCTTAGAAGGCAGATGCTCTATCCAGCTGAGCTACAGGCGCCTGTATGGCTGATGGAGCGGGTGATGGGAATCGAACCCACGCGACCAGCTTGGAAGGCTGGGGTTCTACCATTGAACTACACCCGCGAATCAAACGGGTAAGCCGCCACAGCGAAGGCTATTGTACCATACACCGCCGTGGCTTGTCAAGACATTTCCAAAATTTTTCTGTCACAACGAAAACGGGCGAAAAAGCCGTCGGGATTTGTGAACTTTGTGTAAAAGTCCTTGCGAAAACGGGTGTTGCGTGGTATACTGAAAGTCGCAAAATGCAGAACGCTGTCTGAGAGAGGACGATGTATATATGGCACGCGAATGGGCATTGGCAGGCGTGTCGGAGGAGGAGCTGCAACCCCCACCTCCGATACAGCAGCCGCAGACTCCGCAAGGCAAATGGGAAAACTTTTGGTATCACCACAAATGGAAAGTGGTGGTTGCCGTGTTTATCGTGCTCGTGCTGGCGGTAATCGTGCACCAGATGGTCACCCGCGACGATCCCGACTATTTTGTGGTGCTCGTCACCGACGAGCCGCAGCACCCCAACCTGATCACCGCGTTTGAAATGGAGCTTATGCCGTTTGGTGAGGATCTGGACGGTGACGGCAAGGTCGAGGTGATGGTGGAAAATCTCTACGTCAACCCTGATGATTTATCCTTGAAACAGCTGGTGGATTCCAACCGTCAGACCTTGGCGGTACATTTGGTCTCCGCCGACCGTATGATTTACTTGTTTGAGCAAAACACCTATGAAGCCTATATGCGCCCCGTTTTGGAGGGCAGCGAAGCGGGCTTGTTTGCAGACGTGGGATTGCCGTCCGACTCGCTGGTGGAAAACGGTGAGTGCTGGGACTGGTACGGTTCCAAGCTGCAGCAAAGCGAGTTGTTCAGCGAGCTAATCAAGGAGTTGTCAAAGCAAAATCAAAGGTGCGAGCCTCTCCCCGAACATATTTATTTCGGCGTGCGCGGTGCCAGCGGTACTGCCGAGGGCAAGGAAGCGGATGTGGAGGTGGCGGCGGCGTTCCTGCGCCGCTTGATCGAAGCGCAAAAGACGGAAAATGCACAATAATCGAAATCAGACGGAAAGGCGTTCCCTTTCCGTCTTTTCACAGGAGGGACAACGATGTCTGTTTTATCCAATCTGGAACCCCGCGCAGTGTGGAAGCATTTTGAGGCGATCTGTGCCATTCCCCACGGCTCGGGCAATACGGTCGCGCTGGCGGACTATATCGCCGCATGGGCAAAGGAGAAAGGTATTCCCTGTGTCAGGGATGGTGCGGGCAACCTGCGGCTGGAAAAAGCCGCCGCCAAGGGCTATGAGGATCACCCGCCCGTGATTTTGCAGGCGCATATCGATATGGTGGCGGTCAAAGATGCCGATTGCCCGCTGGATTTGGATACCGACGCGTTGGACGTGTTCGTCGAAAACGGTTGGGTCGGTGCCGCCGGCACCTCGCTTGGCGGTGACGACGGTATCGGTGTCGCGATGGCGATGGCGGTGCTGGAACTGCCGCTGCCCGCACCCGCGGTGACGGTGTTGCTCACCAACGACGAAGAAACCGGTATGTTCGGCGTGACTGCGATGGATCTGTCGGAAGTGACCGCCCGCCGCCTGATCAATCTCGACTCCGAAGAAGAAGGCGTGTTCACCGTCAGTTGTGCGGGTGGTGCGCGAGTGAATTTTCATCTGCCGCTTGACCGCGTGCAGCCTGTGGGCGAGCCCATTACCCTGACACTAAGCGGTTTGACAGGCGGTCATTCGGGCGCGGAGATACACAAAGGTCGCGCCAACGGCACCAAGCTGCTCGCCGCCGCCATTAAAGCGGGCGTGCAGGAGCTGGGCGGCTGTCTTGCCGATTTTGACGGCGGCAGTAAGGATAACGCCATTCCCACCGATGCTACCGCCACCCTGTGGGTGGAGAATACGGCGGGCTGGGAAGCCTTTTGCCAAAACTTTGAGGCACAGGCGAAAGCGCGCTTTGTCGAAACCGACCCCGCGCTCACTTTGACGCTGACCGCCGCCACCGCGGCACAGCCGCCGTTGACGGCAAAAAGTGCCGCCGCGTTGCTCGCGCTGGTCGCGGACACCCCCGACGGCGTACAGGCGAAGGAAGCGTTTGACGATACGCTGGTGCGCACCTCGCTCAACCTTGGCATACTGCGCACCGCAGACAGTGCCGCCGTCATCACCTTTTCGGTGCGTAGCTCGGTCTGTGCCGAGCGCGACGCACTCATAACCACCCTTAAAGCCGCCGCGGCAGAGCAAAATGCTGCCGTCAGCGTGTCGGGCGTGTATGACCCGTGGGAATACCGCGCCGACTCGCCCTTGCGTGAGGTGATGGTGGATACCTATCGTGCCCTCACGGGCAAAACGCCCGTCGTGATGGGTATTCACGCAGGACTGGAATGCGGTCCGCTTTGCGGCAAGCTCCCCGGCCTTGACGCCGTGTCTATCGGCGCGGATATGCGGGCGATCCACACTACTGCCGAGCGGTTGAGCGTGGACTCCACCGCGCGCATTTGGACATTCCTCACCGAAACGCTGGCGCGACTGTAAAAATAGCGCAAACCTGCGGCAACCGCAAAAAATGCTTGCATTTTCGCATAAAAAGTAGTATGGTACTGTTTGAAAAAGGAGGTGCTTTTTGATGGATACTTTGAAGAAATTTTTCCCCTTCTCCTTTGGTGAGAAGAAGGACGTGGCGGCACTCGTCATCAACATCGTCATCTACGTGGTGGTCGGTTTTGTGGCAGGTCTTTTGATCGCGCTGCTCAGCCACATCCCCGTGTTGGGTTGGATCATCAGCTTCTTGGGCGGTGCTATCGACCTGTATGTTACCGCGGGCATCGTGTTCTCGGTGCTGCACTATGTGAAGGTGCTCAAATAATCACACACAAAGAGAAAAAACAGGCGTGCAAATGCACGCCTGTTTTTTATGTTTTCATCGATATTCGATCGGCAAGGTCGGGGCGGCGTTGAGATCGGCGGCGGCAATATTGCCCGCCAAAAACTCATAATACCCCTGCGCCGCCACCATCGCGGCGTTGTCGCCGCAAAGGGACAGCGGCGGGAAGTAGAGCGCGAGCCCTTCGCGCTCGCAAAGCGCGGTCATGTGCGCGCGCAGTCCCGAGTTTGCGGACACGCCGCCCGCCAGTACGACGGTTTTAGCCCCCGTGTCGCGTGCCGCCTGTAAGGTGTGCTTGCCCAGCATATCCGCCACCGTAAATTGCAGCGACGCGCACAGGTCGGCGGTGTCGATCTCCTCGCCCTTTTGCGCCGCGTTGTGCAGTTGGTTGAGCACCGCCGTTTTCAGCCCCGAAAAACTGAAATCATACGGGCTGCCCTCCACCTGCGGGCGGGGCAACGCAAAGGCGTGCGGGTTGCCGCTTTGGGCGCGTTTGTCCAAATGCACGCCGCCGGGATAGGGCATCCCCATCGCGCGCGCCGCCTTGTCAAAGCATTCACCCGCGGCATCGTCGCGCGTGCGCCCGAGCAGCGTGAAGCGCGTGTAATCCTCCACCATCACCAGATGGCTGTGACCGCCCGACACCACCAGGCACAAAAACGGCGGCTTTAAGTCGGGATGCGCAATATAGTTGGCGGCGATGTGCGACCGCAAATGGTGCGTCGGCACCAACGGTAGCCCCGTTGCCACAGAAAGTCCTTTGGCAAAGTTGACACCCACCAAAAGCGCACCGATCAACCCGGGCGCGTGGGTGACAGCGATGGCGTCAATATCTTTGAGCGTCACGTCCGCGTCAGTCAGCGCCTGCGAAACTACGCCGGAAATGGCCTCGGCATGGCGGCGGCTGGCGATTTCGGGCACCACGCCGCCGTATAATTTATGTTCCTCCACCTGTGACGCTACCACGTTGGATAAGATCTTGCGCCCATCGCGCACAACGGCGGCGGCGGTCTCATCACAAGAGGATTCAATACCCAATATCAACAAAAACGGTCACTCCTTTGCCGTCCAACTGAAAATTTCTCCGTCCTCGGTGGGGGCGGTGTAAAACCGCGGCCGCACACCGCAGGAAACGAATCCACGCGACTGATACAGCGCCTTGGCGGCGGTGTTGGACACCCGCACCTCCAAAAATATGCTGCCGATATGTTCCTTTTCGGCGGCATATAACAACGCGTCGAGCAATAAACCGCCCACGCCCTGTCGCCGACAGGTGGGGGATACCGCCACGTTGGTGATAGCCCCTTCGTCAGCGGCAAAATGACAGCCGATATAGCCGACAGCCTCGCCGTCCTTTTCCGCCACCAAAAAGCGGGCGGTGGGGTTGGAAAGCTCCTCGCGCAAGGCGTCTTCCGACCACGGCTGTGAAAAACAAACCTGTTCAAGTGCCGCCAAAGAGGACAAATGTTTTGCGGCAAGTGGGCGCACCGCAAAGGGGAATTGCACCTCGCCCCAATCGGCAATCGCCAGTTGCAAACGGTCGCGCGTGGCGGCATAGACGTCTGCACCGCACCCAAACGGGTCGGGGATACCGCCGCCGAGCACCACCACCGCCGCGTCACTTGCCCCCGCGGCAAGCAGATATTGCTTGTGGGCGGGGGACATCACCAAAAAAACATCGGTCGCATCAAACAGCTCACGGGTCAGCGGCTTTGAGCGGTCACACAGCACGGAAAGCCCCACCGCCGCCAAAGCGTCGACCGCATTGTCGGCAACGGCATCGCCGTTGGCGGCAAGTCCGGCGCTGTCCACCGACACAAAGACAAGACCGCGCTCGTTGAGCCATTGCCGCAACAAAGCCGCCGCCATCGGACTGCGACAGGTGTTGCCCGTGCAAACACAGGTGATACGCAAAAAACCGCCCCCTTTTTCTAAAACTATAGGTAGTATACACCTTTTTTGCCCGTCTGCCAAGACCGCGGCGGCAAATTTTGCGAAAAAAGCCCCACCTTTGGGGAAAACCAAAGGTGGGGCGCGCGGTTATGCGTTAGCTTCCACAGCGGCGATATAGTCGTTGAGTTTTTTCTCAAACTCGTCAAGATATTTTTCGGGGAAATTCGCTTTTTTACCGTTTTCGAAAACTTCCTCAATTTGTTCCAGAGCGAAGGGGTGCTGCATCCAAACTTCAACGGGGTTTTCCACAAACCAATTAAAGGGATACAAGACCGATCCAATGATTGCCGCCGTTGGGGCTTTGTATTTTTTGTTGTATTCTTCTCTCGTCAACGTGTACATATCGTTGATTTCTTCGTCGGTAAAAACAAGGCGGTCGTACTGCTTGTGTCCTGCATACATTTTTTTAGAAGATTCATTGATCTCTTCGATTTTTTCACGAGGAATATTCAGTGCCAATATATACCGTTGCAGAGAGGCACCGGTATAGGCATAGTGGGTGCCGTTTGTTTCGGCGGCAATTTCTGCATACAGTTCCTTGGTGTCGTCTTCTGTAAATTCCTTATAAATGTAATAGTTGAATAGATTTTCACCAAGATGTTTTTCACCGTTGACGTATACATGATTTCCGCCATATCCTCCGCCTTGGCCCTCCCAGTCGGTCGTGCCTGTGGTGGTTTGCATCGTGGACTGCGTGGTGGATTCCGTCGTGGACTGTGTGGCGGAAGTGGTGGTGTCGGTGCTGACGATGGTGCTGTTCGTCTGCGTCGTGGCGGTGGTGCTTTGATTGGGTACAACGCCGCCGTTGTCCTTGGGCAACAGCTTCCACGTGACACCTGCCGCGAGCAGGACACACGCCGCCGCGGCTGTCCAGCGCCACACAGGGGCGGTCAGCACGCTTTTGCGTGCAACGGGGGCGGCATCGGCGATCATCGCTTCGTCAACATCCCCGAGGGCATATATCAGTTCAAAAGGTTTCATACATAGATCCCTTCCTTCTCCAAATAAGTTTTGAGTGCTTCACGGGTGCGCAACAACTGCATTTTCACGTTGCTTTCCCGCAAGCGGTTACAATGAGCGATCTCCTTGATGGGGAGCATATACCAATAGCGTTGCAAGAAGAGCCGACGTCGCTCGGTGGGCAGCTCGCACAAGAAGCGATTGAGGGTGGCTTTCAGGTCGATATGCTCTGCCGACAGTTCGGTCGGCAACACGCCCTGCCATTCCTCCAGCACAGCGCAAAGCTCCTTGCCGCCGCGTTTTTGCGCGGTGAGGTGATCCAAGCGGTCAAGGGCCAGGTGACGCGTGATTTTCCCCAAAAAGGCAGAGAGGTTTTGCGGCTTTTGCGGCGGAATGGTGTTCCACGCACGTGTTAAGGTGTCGTTGAGACATTCCTCCGCATCCTGTTCGTTGCCCAAAATATTGTTGGCGATGCGGCGGCAATAGGCGCCGTATTGTGCCGCCACCGCCGACAGCACTGTTTCGTCACGATCGAAAAAGCGCTGTACGAAGTTTTCGGTCGACATAAAATCCCCCCTTGTGATATGTTCTATTGAAAGGCCCTTTCACCTATAAAGACGGAAAAAGGGTTTACCGCGTCACATAAAAGCACAAACTTTTTCCAGTTTATCACATATTTTTTTAAAAACATAGCGTTTTGGGAAATTTCCTTGCAAAAAGGGTAAAAGTGTGGGATAATATCAGTTGACTGTAATCGAAAAGGAGAAGGTGTATGCCTGCTTATTTTGACTCTCGTCATATCGCGTATCGCTCGCCGTTTGGCGCTGTGCCCGCGGGCACGGCGGTGCTGTTTCGCATCTGCCTGCCGCGCAGCCTGCGCTGTACGGGCGGTCATTTACGCTTGCATAAAGATAACGGAGAAACCATTTTGCACGACCTGTTTTGGGCAGGTATGGAAGGCACGGAATGGGAGTGGTGGGATTGCCACTTTGCACCTGCCGCCACCGACCTTTATTGGTATGATTTTACGCTTTGCACCGCACAGGGTGAGCTGTTTCTCACCCACCTGCCCGACGGCAAGGCGGCGCTTTCCGCGTGCGAAGGTTCTTGCTGGCAGTTGACGGTGTATGCCAAGGATTTTGCCACCCCCGATTGGCTTTCGGGCGGCGTGATCTATCAGGTGTTTCCCGACCGCTTTGCCGCGTCGGGCAAGCCGAAAACGGGCGTGCCCGCCGACCGCCGTATACACGAAAGCTGGGGCGAGCAGCCCGCGTGGCAACCCGATCCCGACGGTGAGATCCGCAACAAGGACTTTTTCGGCGGCGACCTTGCGGGTATTACCGAAAAGATACCCTATCTCAAAAGTCTCGGCGTCACCTGTTTGTATCTCAACCCCATTTTCGAATCCCACTCCAACCACCGCTATGACACCGCCGACTATGAGCGCATCGACCCTCTTTTGGGTGACGAAGCGGATTTTCGCGCGCTGTGCGAAGCGGCCAAGACGGCGGGTATACGCGTGATGCTCGACGGTGTGTTCAGCCACACGGGCGCGGACAGCCGCTATTTTAACCGCGAACAGCGCTATCCCTTACAGGGCGCGGTCAACACCCCCGATTCTCCTTATCGCAGTTGGTATCACTTCCGCCATTGGCCTGATGATTATGAGAGCTGGTGGGGCTTTAACACTCTGCCTGAGGTGCAAGAGACCGCGCCCGCCTATCTTGACTATATCACGGGCGAAAACGGCATCGTGCGCCGCTGGATCAAAGCGGGTGCCGTGGGCGGCTTCCGCTTGGACGTGGCGGACGAGCTGCCCGATGCGTTTTTGGACGCGCTGTATAAAGCGGTCAAAACCGAACAGCCCGACGCGATGGTGCTCGGCGAAGTGTGGGAAGACGCCAGCAACAAATTCGCCTATGGCAAGCGCCGCCGCTATGTGCTGGGCGGTCAGCTTGACAGCGTGATGAACTATCCCTTCCGTGACGCGGTGCTTCGCTTTGTCACGCAAGGGGACACCACCCAATTTTTCGATACGGTACTGGATATTGTGGAGCATTATCCGCCGCAGGTGTTGCGGCTTTTGATGAACCACATCGGTACGCACGATACCGAGCGCGCGCTTACCGTCTTGGCGGGTGAGCCTGTGCGTGACCGTGACCGTGCGTGGCAGGCGGCGCAAAGCCTGTCTGCGACCCAGCGCGCGGCAGGACTTGAACGCTTGCGTTTGGCGACGGCGATACAGTATTGCCTGCCCGGCGTTCCCAGCATCTATTACGGCGACGAGGCAGGGTTAGAAGGCTACAAAGACCCCTTTAACCGCGGCTGTTTCCCGTGGGGAAACACCGACGAAGCGCTGACCGATTGGTATCGCGCGCTCGGCAAGCTGCGCAAGGATTGCTCTGCGCTCAAAGAGGGGCGTTTCGTGCCGATACAGGGCGAAAACGGGCTTTTATGCTTTGCACGCGAAGACGCTCACTCGGCACTCCTTTGCGCCGTCAACGCGTCGGGACGCGCACGCGAGGTGTGGTTGCCGCCTTTGTGGCGTGATTGCACCGTCACCTTGGGTGACGCGGTCAACCGCGACGGCGTCTTGCAGTTGCCCGCGCGCTCCTGCGGCATTTTGTGGGTGGATTTTAATCGGTTTACGCAATAAAACCGCCATAAGCCGAAAAACCGTCTTGTCTTGACAAAACGGTGCGTTATGTATACAACAAAAACGAAACACCGTAAGGCACGTGGAGTGCACTTGCTTTCGGGGCAAGCTGGGTCCGGGTTCGAATCCCGGTGCGGTGTTTCATTTTTTTGCACAAAAAAGAACGGCATGCAGCTGCGTGCCGTTCTTTTTCATTATTTGTCGATGATAACCGTTTCACCGTCGTTGTTCACAAAAGAACAACGCAAGGCTTTGAGCGGAGTAATATCCGTTTCTTTCACCGTCAGATCAGGCTGTATGCCGACAAAATACCGCAAAAGTATGGTGGCAGGACCGCCTGACCAGGCATGGTTGCGCGTACCGAGATGGAAAAAGTCTTCCCAAAGCGTACTGTTTTCGTTGTCGATAAGCGGTTGATAGCGGCAGAGCATCCGCCGCAACGCATCTTCCTTGTAGCCCATCTCGCACAGTGCCGTCAGCACGTAGTTTTCCATATACGTGGTGCTGTTGAAAACGGACAGCAGGAGATAGCGCACCTGCGGATATTTGTCAGGCGTGCAAAGTCCCGACAGCACCGCCATCGCATTGGCGCGGTCATCGCCGTGGCTACCGCTGGCAAAATAACGCTGCGCGGCGTGCCAATACCGCTTGTCGAAAACCTTTTCGATCGCTTGCATACGTGCGGCGATAAATTCATCGTGGTGCGAAAGTCCCAACTCTTTTGCCATCGTTTTCGCAAAGCGCAGCGCGGAATAGTACCAACAGATATTGAGCAGCGGCTTGTCGCAGTTGTACAGGTGATCGTACCACGGATCACCGTCGGTGCGCTCCACCACGACTCCCTCGTCATCGGTGTCCCACAGCTTTAAGTAGGCAATAGCAGGCTCAAACGCCAGCTCCAAGATATCGCGATCCTTCGTCGCCGCATAGTAGGAGGCGATCATACCCCATTCGCTGATGGCGTTGAGGCTTTGCGACGGCAGCTCGTAATTGTTCTCGCCCGGCACGTTGCCCGTCAGGTGATTGCCCTGTCGCAGATAGATAAAATCGCAGATAGCCTTGCGTAGCAGCATCAGTCCGCGCTTGTCCAACAGATACGCCACCTGCGGTGCCTGCACCGACACGTCGCCGATCCATTGCCCGCGCTCTCTGTCGGGGCAGTCCATATAGTTTTCACGCATACAGATTTGCAGGGTGCGCACGCATTTGGCAAAAAGCGCGTTGACGGCAGGGTTGTCACACGAAAATTCGGTAGTCACGTCGCTGGGATAACCGCTTTCGCGGTAGCCCAACTCCTCTACGACCACGCCGTCGGGAATGTGAAAATATATCTTCTCGCCGAAGATCCAGTCGAGCATTTCGAACTCTTGCACGCCCGCACGGCAGATATATTCCGCACGGTGACCGCGATAGACATTGAAGTCACCCGGACCGCCGTTGACCATATAGCGGTCGGAATGTATGACGATCTTTTCGCCACCCTTGGCGGTCACGCGCAAAAACGGCGAAAACTGCATCGCTTGCGGCAGGGTGACGGTGTGTTGCTCACCCGCTTTTTCGGCGGTGCAGGGGATGCGGTCGGAGAAGAAAAACAGCGGAATGGGACGCTCAAAAAGTGCGCCCCACGGCGTGTCGCCGTATTGCCCGACGACTGTGGCCGCTTGCATGTCTGCGTGGTCGGGAGAAAGCGAAAACGGGCGCACGCGGGCGTCGTAGGCGGTGTGGTCACCGCCGTAAAGATAGCTGGGTTTATCATCCTCAGGCGTGTAGTAGGCGTCGTTGCGGCGGCACAGGGTATGTTCGTTGCTGAAAAGTTCCAGTTTAGGGCAGGAGAAGATCAGCCCGCCCTTGTCGATACGGACGTTGTTTCTGCCGCCGTTGCCGAAATACCACACGTGCAGCGCGATCTCGTTGTCGCCCGCGCGCAAAAAGGGCGCCAAGTCTACCGCGTCGAAATAGCCGCAACCGTGGCGGCTCTCGCGAAAGAGTCCACCGTCAAATACCACGAGCTTTTGGTTGACGAACAACCAATATTTCGTTTCGCAGCCGATAAACGCTTCGGCACTTGCGGGAACGGTGTTAAGGTCGGCGGTGAAAAGGAAGTCGGCTCTGGTGTTTGGGGTGAAACTGTCATCAGGCCAGATCCATTTTGCGTGTGTGAACATACGGTATCACTCTCCTAAAGAGGGGTTATATGTAAGAGAATACGTGAAAAAAGCAACATTTTATTGTTCTTTTTTTAAAAAATAGGGACCAAACAAGTCGTCCTCGTGTGTTTTTATGTATGTCCAGGAATAATCCTCAGCAACCACATAAAATTCGCGCAACTGAGTGTCAATCTTTTCGGCGGTATCAAATTGAGAAGAAAGCTTATCCGTGACACCGCCACCGTACACATCACAACAAATACAGTGGGTTTTTGTCATTTCATCAAACGCATGCCGCGCGTCATTTCCCACGAGCAATCCGTCGAAAGCTATCAATTTTTGTGAGAACACATGCCAGATGTATTGGTCCTTAATGTACATATCAACTTGGGTTTTGGAAAGGGTCGGCGCAAAGTGTCGGAGCCACTGATTAATAAATTTCTGCTTTGTCATCGAGAATTTTGCATTCTTCATTTCAAGCTCTCCTTCGTGTATTGCAAGTTTGTTTTCCTATTGTACCACGCCGACGGCAAAGCCGCAATAAAAAAGTAAAAATCCCGTTCACGAAAGTGAACGGGATTTTTCTGGAGCGGCTTACGAGGCTCGAACTCGCTACCTCCACCTTGGCAAGGTGGCGCTCTACCAGATGAGCTAAAGCCGCATTTTTCAGCGCCCATGTATAATACCACGAAAAAACGGGTTTGTCAACACCAAAGGCGCGAAAAATTCAAAATTTTAGGGAAGTATTTCAAGAAGCTGTGACAAAGCGGTGATGCGGGGGATGCTCTCGTCTGCTTCGCGGCGGTCAAAGGCATCCATATACAGCGGCTGCATACCGCCGTTTTGTGCGCCCACAAGATCGTTTGGCACGTAGTCGCCCACAAACAGGCATTGATGCGGCGGCACACCGACACAGGCGGCAAGCCGACGGAAGATCTCGCCGTCGGGCTTTTGCACGCCGACGTCGCCCGACACCATCACCGCATCCATCAGCGGGCGAAGTCCCGACACCTCAATCTTGCGGTTTTGCATCAGGGAATGCCCGTTGGTGAGAATGCCCAGCCGATAGCCCCGCTGCCGCAAGGCGGTCAAGGTGGAAACGGTGTCGGCAAACAGGCAGACGTGATCGGGAAACCGCCGTCGCGCAATATCGCAAAGCGTATCCACCGTTGCCTCGGGCGGCCATTCCCAGCGTGAGAGCATCTCGCCGTAAAACCACTCGTAAGACGGCACGTAGCCGCCGTTGTTCACAATACGCATCTCGGTGGCGCGCTCGTGTCGCCAGTCAAGAGAACTGTCGGGGAAAAAGTGCTCCAACAGTGACAGGGAGAAGTTGTAAAAAGCCGCGCGACGATCGTGCAGCGTGTCGTCAAAATCGAACAGCACCGCCTTGACCGTGCGGTCGGCGGGATCGCCCTCCCACAGGTGGCGCGCCTTTTCGGCGTCTGCCTTGACCTGTGCGGTCAGCTCATCAACTGATGAAAAGGTCTGCTCGGGACGCAAGAATTGCGACAAAAACACCGTCACCGTCTGTCCGTAGAGATCACCCGCCCAATCGGGAAACCACGTTTCCGCCAACGGCGCGTCGGTTCGGTTGACGGTGGGGTGACGCCCCACGTTGGTGACGCCAAAGGTCACCTTGCCGTCAAGCACCGCAAAGGAAGCGTAAACGCCGCGGCGCGGCACAAATCGCCCGCCCGAAAAGGCTTGGTTGATGGTGGGAAAGCCGAGCTTTTTTCCTAAATGTTTTCCGTGCTCCACCGTGGCGGTCAGCGAGAAGGGGCGACCGAGCAAGCGGTTGGCAAGAGTCATATCGCCTGCCGCCAGCGCCTCGCGAATACGGGTAGAGCTGACAGGCTCTTCGCCGCACAGCACAGGCGGCACCACCGTGACGTCGATACCTATGGCGGCGCACAGCGACACGAGCGTGTCGGCGTCACCGCAGCGGTCTTTGCCGAAGCGGTAATTATAGCCGCAACAGACCGCTTTGGCACCGAGCAATCGGTGTAAAAAGACGGTGACGAATTCGGCGGGGGAGAGGTAGCGTATGAGAGAAAAATCCACGCGGATCCACTCGGAAATGCCGAGCTGTTCCAAGCGCCGCATTTCCTCTTGCTCGCTTAACAGCGGCGAGGTGGATTTTGGCGTATGGGAAAAGGTCAGCACGCAAGCGCGCTCAAAGCCGTCAAGCGTGTGCGACAACACCGCGTGGTGACCGATATGCAAACCGTCAAAAACCCCCAAAGCCACCCGACGGGGGCAAGGGGGAAGCGGTTCTTTTAGGTCGGTGATGGTGTAGATCTGCACAGCCTATCCCTCATTACACGAAAAGTTTTCCAATAGTCAGTTCGCCGTCGGCGGGCACACCCAGCCCCAAAAAGGTGCCGTCGGGAGCAAATACCCGCACGGTTTGGGTGACGGGGGTACGCAAACGGTCAAGCGCCAACGCACCGCCGTTACGAAAACGCACCGCTTGCGGTGCAGTCACCGTCACCGCCGGATAGGTTGCCAACACGGTCTCCACGGGGAGTAAGCGTGCGCCGAGCGTACCTTCTTGTGCCAACGCGCGCGCCTCATCGAGCGTCACGCAGTCGTTGAGCGAAAATCCTGCCGCTTTGGTGCGCCGCAGGGCGGTCATTATGGCACCGCACCCCAGCTCACGCCCCAAATCGTCGCAGATGGAGCGAATATACGTCCCCTTGGAGCAGGCGCAATGCAACGTCAGTTCACCTGCAACGGGGTCAAAATCCAAAATATCCAGCTGATAAACGGTCACGGGGCGAGCAATACGTTCCACCGTCTTGCCCTGCCGTGCCAATTCATAGAGGCGTGTGCCGTCAATTTTCAGCGCCGAGGTCATCGGCGGTACCTGCAAAATATTGCCGCGAAACTGCGGCAGTGCCGCTTCTATATCGGCAAGCGTGGGCAGAGGCTTGTTGGTGGATACAACTTGTCCCCACACGTCCAGCGTGTCGCTGGTAAAGCCAAATCGCAGAGTAGCGGTGTAGCTTTTATCGTGTACGGGTAACCAGTCGAGCGCCTTGGAAGCGTTTCCCACCAAAAGCGGCAAAACGCCGGTCGCCATCGGATCGAGGGTGCCGGCGTGTCCTACCTTTTTGACCCCCAACAGCCGCCGCACGACAGCACAGCAAGAAAAAGAGGTCATATCAGCGGGTTTGTCCAAACATAATATTCCGTTCATAGTGCAATCTCCGGAACGACAGCGACCACCGCGTCCAAAAGCTGTGCCGTTGCATCGGTAAGGGAAGCGGTGACAGTACAGCCGGCGGCGCGCGCGTGTCCGCCACCACCCAAACGGGCGCAAACGGCGGCGGCATCGATATGCTCATCGGTGCGCACACTCACTTTGTAGGTGCCGCTTTCCTTTTCACGCAGGGTGATACCCACCCAAACGCCCTCGATTTGACGGGGCAGAGGGGCAATGCCGTCCATATCGCCCTCGTCAGCGCCCACCGCCTGTTGCACGGACAACGGCAACGCCATCACGGCACAGCGGTCACCAAACGCAAACTGCATAGAGGCAAGCGCCTCGCGTTCAAGCGCCAGACGCGCACGGGATTTGGTGTCGAACATCTCGCGGTTGATCATTCCCGCAGGTGCGCCAAGCTCCATCAGCTGCGCCGCCATACGGTGGGTTAGGGGAGACGTGTTGGTGTATTTGAAACAGCCCGTATCGGTGGATAATCCGGTATACAGGCAGGCGGCGATGTCTGCGTCAATAGTCACAGCCATCTCTTGCAAAAGTTCAAAAATGAGCATAGCCGCCGCGCCGTAGTCTTTGAGCAACAGATTTTCACCAAAATCGGTGCGGTTAGCGTGGTGATCGATCGCCAACACCACCTTTTCGGCAAGAGGCTCATATCGCCCCAAAAGATGCGGCGACGCCACGTCCACAGAGCAGTAAAAAGCAGGCTCAAAATCCTGATCGGGCAACAGCATATAGCTGAATTTGGCGGGCACCGCATCGGGGCAAAGCACCTGTGCCTGCTTGCCCAGTTGCCGCAAAGCGCGGCAAAGGGCAAAGCCGCAACCGAGTGTGTCGCCGTCGGGAGAAGCGTGGGTGAGAATGTGGATACGGTCAGCATTTGCCAGCATAGCGGCGGCCGCCGCCGTATCAAGTCGTTGACTCATCGACGCTCTCCTCCTTTGCAACTTGTGCGCTTTCGCGCTCTTTACGCTCGCGTTCCAGCTCGAGCAGCGTGTGGGTAAGCCCCACACTATAAGCAATAGAGTCATCTGCCACAAAGCGCAGCTCCGGCACGTGGCGCAGCTGTTTGAGCGCGCGTCCCAGCGCGGTGCGCATATAGCCGGCGGCGGATTTGAGACCCACCACCGCTTGTTTTGCGGCTTCCAGCCCGTCCATCGAGCTGATAAAAACCGTGGCATAGGACAAATCGTTGGTCACATCCACACGCACGATGCTCACCAAACCGGTGACACGCGGATCCTTGACCGTCCGCAAAATAGCGGTCAGCTCGCGCAAAATATCTTCGTTTACGCGGTGCATACGATGGCTGGCCATATATGTCCCTCACTTTCTGTCAGATGGAGAATCAGTCACGATACTCCTCAATGATATAGGTTTCGTAAATATCGCCCTCTTTGATGTCGGTAAATCTTTCCAGACCGATACCGCATTCGTAGCCTTGGGCGACTTCCTTCATATCGTCCTTGAAACGGCGCAGCGAGATCATCTTATCGTCGCCGATGATGATACCGTCACGCACAATGCGCAACAGATCGTTGCGATAAACCTTGCCGTCGAGGATATAGCAGCCCGCGACGGTGCCGACGCCGGTGATCTTGTAGACCTGACGCACTTCGGCACGACCGTGCAGAACCTCGCGCGTTTTGGGCGCGAGCATACCCTTCATAGCATCGGTGATCTCCTCAATGCAATCGTAGATGACGCGATACATACGCATATCTACGCCGTCACGCTCAGCGGCAACTTCTGCCAGCGGGTCGGGACGCACGTTGAAGCCGACGATGATAGCGTTGGAAGCGTTGGCGAGCATCACGTCGTTTTCGGTGACAGCACCGACAGCACCGTGAATGACGCGCACGCGCACTTCTTCGTTGGCGAGTTTTTCCAAAGACTGACGCACCGCTTCGACAGAGCCCTGCACGTCGGCCTTGATGATGAGCTTGAGCTCCTTCATCTCGCCCTGTTGCATCTGGTCGAAGAGGTTGTCGAGCGTCACCTTCTGATACTGGGCAAAGATCTCTTCCTTGGCGGCAGTCTTGCGCTGCTCAACCAATTCGCGCGCCAGACGCTCGTCGGTGACGGCGTTGACGATATCGCCCGAGGCGGGGACTTCGTCAAGACCCATGATCTCCACAGGCACAGAGGGACCGGCCTCTTCCATACGGTTGCCGTTTTCGTCGGTCATCGCACGCACGCGGCCGACAGCCTGACCCGCCACGATAACGTCGCCTGCGTGCAGGGTGCCGTTTTGCACCAGCACGGTAGCGATAGGACCGCGACCCTTATCCAGACGCGCTTCGATAACGATACCCTTGGCGGCACGGTCGGGGTTGGCGCGCAGTTCGCGCATTTCCGCCACCAGCAGCACCATTTCGAGCAGGCGATCCATACCCAGACCGGTATGCGCCGAAACGGGCACGCAGATCACGTCGCCGCCCCACTCCTCGGGCACCAGTTCGTGCTCGGTGAGCTGTTGCAGGATGCGGTCGGGGTTGGCGGTGGGCTTATCCATTTTGTTGATAGCCACGATAATAGACACGCCCGCGGCTTTGGCGTGGTTGATGGCTTCAATGGTCTGGGGCATAATACCGTCGTCAGCGGCGACGACCAGAATGGCAATATCGGTCGCTTGCGCACCGCGGGCGCGCATAGCGGTAAAGGCGGCGTGACCGGGGGTGTCGAGGAAGGTGACCTGCTTGTCGTTCACCGTCACGCGATACGCACCGATGTGCTGGGTGATACCGCCCGCTTCCACAGAGGTGACCTGCGTCTTGCGAATGGCGTCGAGGATAGAGGTCTTACCGTGGTCAACGTGACCCATAACCACCACGACGGGATCGCGGGGTTGCAGGTTCTCATCGGTATCCTCACTGTCGTCGATGATGCGTTCCTCAATGGTGACCACCACTTCGCGCTCCACCTTGGCGTGGAATTCTTCCGCCACCAAGAAGGCGGTGTCAAAGTCGATCTCCTGATTGACGGTAGCCATCACGCCCAAGAGGAACAGCTTCTTGATCACTTCGGCGGCGGTGGCTTTCAGGCGCAGAGCCAACTCGCCGACGGTGATGGTCTCACCGACGGTGATGGTCATCTGCTTCGCCTTGCGCTCCTGCTGAATACGCTTCAAGCGCTCAGCCTCGGTCTCGTGACGGCGCTGGGGACGCTTGTTCTGCTTGGAACGCTGGTTGAGTTTTTGCTTTTGCACCGCACCGCCGTCGCCGCGTACGCGGTTGGAGGTCTGTGCCAAAACGTCAAACTTCTCGTCATATTTGTCGCCCACTTGGTTTTGGGTACGCAGATCCACAGTACGGCGCTCAATGGGCGCTTTGGGGGGCGCGGGCTTTTTCTCTTTCTTTTCGGCGGGCTTCTGCGCCGCAGGTGCCGGAGCGGGAGCGCCCGTTTTTTCAGCAGGCTTCTGCGCGGCGGGCGCCGCTTTCGCCGCAGGTGCGGCAGCAGGGGCTTCCGTTGCGGGCGTTTCGGCAACGGGTGCAGGCTCTTCCTTTGCAGCGGGCTTTTCAGCCTGCATCGCAAAGTAGGCGTCAAAGTTAGGCAGCTCGGTCTCCTGCGTCAACTGCTCGAAGATAACGTCCAAGTCCTCTTCTTCCAGCGCGGTCTGGCTTTTGACCTGCTTGCCCAGTTTTTCTTCCAGAATGGCCACGATGCGCTTGCCGGGGACGTCAAAGTCCTTGGCAACGTTGGTGACCCGATATTTAATCATCATAGTGTCATTCCTCCTTCGATTGTTCGAGGATGAGAGCGCGGATGCCTTTGGCAAACCCCTCGTCATCAACAGCCGTCAGCCCGACGGGCTTGGCATATCCCAACGCCTTGCCGAGTTCCTCTTTGGAAAGCGGCAAAGACAGGGACGCGACGGTCTTATCCCTTGTGGCGAATTGCCACTCTTTGGCGGTCTTGGGGGAGATGTCGGCGGCGCAAAGCACCAACTTCGCTTTGTCGGCCTTCACAGCCGTCACCACAGCGTCAAAACCCACCGCCACGTGTCCGGCGCGTCGGGCGATCCCCAACAGACCGGCGATACGGTTATGCATACGTTTTGAGTGCCTCCTCCAATCGGTCATATACCTCATTCGGAATGGCACAGGAGAAGGATTTTTCCAATCGGTGCGCTTTGCGTGCAATTTGCAGGCAGTCTACGCAAGGGCAAAGATATGCGCCGCGCCCCGCGAGCTTGCCGGTGGTGTCCAGTTGAAAATCGCCCTGCGGTGTTTTCACTGCGCGCAACAGTTCGCGCTTTTCCTTCATTTCTCCGCAGCCCACGCATTTGCGCAGGGGGATCTTTTTGTTGTGTACCAAGCCTTGCCACTCCTTTTTCAAAAAGGTTGATCTTACAGGGATGCCGCTTCGCTTTCGGGGCGGATATCAATTTTCCAGCCGGTCAGCTTGGCAGCCAGACGGGCGTTCTGACCCTTGTTGCCGATAGCCAGCGAAAGC
>SVOU01000022.1 GCA_015066215.1 Oscillospiraceae bacterium
ATTGACGCTGCACGTCAAAAGTGCCTGCGAATAATCCGCTTTTTGCGCGGCATCCAGCTCTTTAACAACCTTTTCGTCACAGGCGAGTTCAATGTCACGGCAAAGCAGCGCATAGCCAAGCCACATCAGCGGATTAAACCAATGGAATGCCAAAATCAAAAAGCCAAACGGCTTCCACCAATGGTCTTTGCGGCGAATATGCGCACACTCATGCGCGATAACGTAGTCGATATCCTGTCCACCAATATTGAAAGGCAGATAGACTTTGGGGGTGACAATGCCCAGCACAAAGGGAGAAACGACGTTTTCACTTTGGAAAATGTTCTCACGCAGACGCACCGCCGTACCGATCTTGCGTTTCACGCGCAAATAGCTGATGGCTGTATACGCCAAAAGCATGGCCATACCCACGATCCAAACGATGGCCAAAACGGTTGTCACGTCCATAAAATACCCCGCAGGTTTTGCGGCTCCCTCGAAATGCGCCGGAGGCGTTGTGATACCTTCCGACTCTCCCGCGCTCTCGAAATAATGCTCGGACAGATAGTCATTTATCGGGTCGTCGATAACCGCAAAGCCCGATTCAAAATGAGGGCTGTTGGCATCGGGTGCCTTGCTGATCGTTTCGGTGCTCGGAATCAGGCTCAGGACACTCTCGATAGAAAACGGGCAAATCAGTCTGACCGCTACAATACCCCAAAGGAGTACCGCGATCCACTTGGGCGCCTTTTTGAGCAGCAGTCTCAAAAGCAATATCACAATGACGATCCAGCTTGCGGATATGCTCATATTCACAACGTTCAAGAAGACACCGCTCATTTTGATTCACCCTTTCTGAAACGGTCAATCATTTGCTGAACTTCATCAATCTCGGCGTCGGAAATCTTTTGGTGCTTTGTGAACGCCGCGATAAACGCCGGCAAAGACCCTTCGAAGGTTTTTTCCACCATCTCGTTGAGCTGGGCAGCTTGCACCTGATCCTTGCTGACAAGGGAAGTGACGACGGTATTTTCATTTTTCAGCACGCCGCGCTCGGACAAGCGTTTGATAACCGTGTACGTCGTGGTCGCTTTCCAGCCGAGCTGCTCCTTGCAGAGCTCGACGAGCTTACTGCTTTTGACAGGCTCGTTCTCCCACAAAATCAAGCAAAAACGATATTCACTTTCAAACACTTTCGGTGTATGCATAATTAACGCCCCTCTCTAATGCATTAGAGTACATATATACTCTAACACGTTAGAGAGGGGCTGTCAAGAACTTATTTCTTTTTCAGCACCATCACGCCGTTTTCTTTGAAAAACAGGCTGTCGTACTCCCACATTTTCACGCCGTCGGGCAGGTGTTCTTCCACCGCTTCGCTAAACCACGTGCGGTTTTTCACAAACAGCGCAATACTCGACAGGTGTTCGGGCGAAAATCGCCATTCGATGACCGCATCCCCAACCGCTACCCGCGCGGCTATCGCTTTGGCGATGGCGGTGCGGTCATAGCGCGGCTGGTAGCGGTCATTTTTGATATACCAATTTTCCGCCGTCGCGTCTGCTGTCTGTCCCCACGCATCCTTATCAAAGGTATGGGTGCGGCCGATCTCCTCGGCGGTGAGGTGACAATATACGTGCAGGGCGGTATCCCATCGGTCATCCCACGTGACGTCGGTGTGATAATCTGCGCCGTCAATCGTGACGATATTCCACATATGCGGGCCATTGGTGGCGGTTTCGGTGCCGCCCACGGTGGCACAGGGGATATCCGCCAGTTGGCACAGCAGCATATAGGCGCGGGCATAGCCTTCGCACACCGCCTTTTGCTGTACCAGCGCACCGTAAACGGTAAAGGCGAAGGGGTGGGTCTTGTCCGGGGTGTCGCTTTCTGCCGCTTGCTCATCGTATGTAGCGTGGGCGATAAGACGGTCGTGCAACAGCACCGCCCGCTCGCCTTGCGGCAACGCCGCCGCTCCTGCGGTGAGGGTAGCAAGTGCGGCGTCTATCTGCGCCTGCGCGGTTTTGCGCTCGGCGGCGTTCATCGTGAAGGACAGACACAAAGCATTATAGCGGTAGGCGTCCCCCACGCGATAGCCCTCGTAGGTGTAGGTGTTGTCGATATAGAAAAAGGCGGGGTTATCGCCCAAAAAGGCGGCAAACAGCGTGGCGATCTCTTCCGCCTGCGTCAGCGGCGCGGGCAGGGTGACACGCAGTCCCAGCGTTTGGCGACCGCTTTGGTCAATGGTGATGAAGGTATCGCTGTCCGTTTGCTCGGTCACGGCGGTGAACAGCGCGTCATAGTTTTGTTGCTGTGCCGCCGACAGGGATAAAAAGCCGCGACGGGAAGCATATTGCTCGCGATAGACCTGCAAGGCGGGCGCGTCGGGCGGGTTGGGTGTCGGCTCGGCGGGGACACAACCCGCAAGCATACACAAGCACAAGGCTATACTCAAAATCAAGTGTTTCATAGGGTCTCCTTTTTATCGGTAAGCGCCGTCTGGCGCGGTCAATTCATAGCGGCGGTTATCATTCTCCCCCACCGTTTCGCCCGCTATCACAAAGGCGGTATAGTTTTCCACCTGTGCCGTCGCGGTCAGGGTGGCGCGGTGGGTGGCGTAGCTGTCGACGCGCCAATCGGTGTCGCTTGCGTTGCACAGCGCGGCAAAGATCGTGTCCCACCGCGCTTGCTGTTGCGGCGAGAGCCACAGCGACAGCACCGCCGCGACCGCTTGCGCTTGGCGGCGCACCCGCTCGACGGGGTCGGTCGTTTGCCGCCAATAGGCGATCGTCTGGGCGGGAGTGAGGGTGTTTTCGCCTGCGGGGAGTATCAGTGTATCGCCGATAAACGGCACGGGGACGTCGGTTTCCAGCGTGAGCGGCAAGCCGCCCACAAAGTCGCTTTGCAGGTCGCGCACCGCGTCATACGACAGCACGAGGTGCTTGTCGATGGCGACGTCCAGCGTTTGGGACAGCGTTTGGCGCAGCGGCGTTTGGTCGGGGTCTGCCGCCAGCGTTTGTGCCGACACGAAGCGGCGGTCAATCACGAGGCGGGTATTCACGGGCACGCCGCAGACGGCAACGCCCGCGGTGGGCGACAGGGTGATAAGCAACAGCCCTTGCGGCGTGTCGGCATCGGTCAGCACCGCCAAAAAGCACAGCGTCGGCGGCTCATCGCGCGGGATGGGTGTGGGCGGCAGCGTATCGGCGGGAGCAGAGCCGCGCCACAGCGGTACCGACCACAAACACAGCGCCGCCAACAGGCAGGCAGACAGCCACCGTTTTGCCCCTTTCACATCGCTCACCTCTTATACAGTATGAGCGTTTCGGGCGGTGTTATGCCGTCAGCTGCGGCTTTTTCGGCGATAGGCGCTGGGACTAATGCCGCATTTGCGGCGAAACAGCGACGAGAAATAGCGCGCGTCGTCATAGCCGACGGCAACAGCAATTTGCCGCACGGTCATATCGGTGTTGGCAAGCAGGCGGCGTGCCACGCTCATTTTGTTTTGCAGTTGATATTCATAGGGCGTGACGTTATATTCTTTGGAAAAGCGTTTGAGGCAGCAGTCTACCGAGCGAAACACCTGCTCTGCCAGCTCGGCGCAGCTCACGGTACGGTGAACGTTGGCGTCGAGATAGTCGCGCATTTTGACCGCTTCCTGATGATGCTCGGCACGGGTACAGTTTTGCGACAGGATGGCAAGCACCTGTACGAACAGACCCGTGAGCATCGCTTGCGCTTCCAACGGCGAGATCGGCTCGGTCAGCACGCGGTCGATGGCGGAAAACAGGTGCGCACATTCTCTGCCGTCAAACAGCGCGCGCCCCGCAAGCCCATAGGCTTCGAGCAGCTGCAAGGGCAGGTCGCCGCGGATGTTGATGAATCGCTTTTCCCACGGCGTGTTGCTGTCGGCACCGTAGTCGTGGGTGACGCCTTTGGGGAGAATATAGATCATCCCCGCCGTCACCTGCTCCCAGCGACCGCCCCATTGGAGATAGCCGCTGCCCGCGGACACGTATTCCATCACGGTGACTTCACCGACGGCACGGTGGATGTGATAATCGCTGTCGGGATGGGTGATACCTACAAGGTCGATGTACAGCGGCAGACGGTCATCGTCCTGCAAGATGCGCAGGGTCTCGTTGCGCGCCGAAACGTCAACGGCTTTATCCGTCCGCATTTTGGGAAGGGGTGTTCCTCGTAATTTCACTGATATATCACACCTTTTCAATGATTTTTCAGGTATCTTTTTGCTTTTCAATCTGCTATACTATACCCACAATCAGTATAGCACATATTGGGAAGTGTTTCAATACTTATGCGATATCCGTCTGTGCGAGTTGTTTTTGAAGGAAGGAGAACGTATATGAGTAAAAGGATTTTCTCGACCGTGGTGGCGCTGGCGCTTTTGTTGGTCGGTTGCGGCGGTAACAACACACCTACGGCAGGCACGACGACGTCTGCGACGACAAGTACGACCACAGCCGCCTCACAAAGCGCGGCAAGCAGCACGACCGTCGGTACGACCACAACCGCTTCGCAAAACACGACCACCACGACAACAAAAATCTCCACCACAACCACAACCACCACCTCGACAACGACCACCCAAACATCCACCACGACGACAACAGAGCCCACTTCATCGCCTTTCAACTATCCCCAAAAGGGTAAAAATTACACAGCAGAAGCCACCTGGCAAGCGTTTTTCAAGTCGCCACAACAAACGCACAAGAAGCTGCAAGGCTCTTGCTATGCCAACGGCTATTGGTACGTTTCTTTTATCAAGGATGACAACCCCGAATCAGGCGTATATATCGTCAAATATGATGACCGTTTCGAGCCGGTGGCTACGAGTGAACCCTTGGCACTTGACCATTCTAACAATCTGTCCTATAACCCGCACACTAACCAAATTTTGGTGTCACATTGCCAATCCGGCGGACGCGACCGTTGGGCGTGGTATTCCTTCGTTGATCCCGACACCCTTACGGTGATCAGCACAGGCGAACTGCCTAACCCCTTTTTCTCGATGGCGTATTCGCCTGAGAAAAAGCTGTACGGCTCGGCACGTTGGGCCGGCCAAACGGTCGACGTATGGGATAAGGATCTCAATCATTTGCGTTCTTTTGACGTGGAAACACCCCAGACTCTGTCACAAGGGGTTTTCTGCGATGCCAGTTATATCTGGTTTGTTCGCTCTTCCACCGCACAAGCACCCTACAGCGAAATGCGCCTTTATGATTGGAACACAGGCGAATGTGCGTTTGTGATACCCATTGACGATCTGCTTGGCGGCGAACCCGAAAGTTTGCACCTTGTCGACGATCTGCTGTATATTCTGTCGGATGCCGGCGGCTTCGTCGATGTGTTTACGGTACAATTGATCGAAGAATAATAGCAAAAAAATCCGCCGTTTGAAAACGGCGGATTTTTTATTACAGGTTGAGCAGTTCTTGAATGGGTTTGGCGAAGGCTTCTGCCATCAGCAAAAAGCCGAGGTCTGTCGGGTGACAGCCATCGACGGTGGCATCCCCCATCGCGAGTCCGTTTTGGCCGACGGGCGCAAAGATTTGGCGGCCGTCGATCAACCGCACCAGCTTATCGCCGCGGCGCAGGGCGTTTTCGTAGGTCTTACATACCTCGCGAAAACGCGCGTCGTTATCGGCGACGTCGGCGGCGGTGCGCATGGGGTCGGTGCGGCTGGCGATAATAATAGGCAGATCGGGATTTTTCTCGCGCACGGTGAGGAAAAACTTCTCATGGGTGGCGGCGAGGTGGGCGGCGTCGGGCGCGTTGTGGTCATAGTCCATAAAGAACAGGCTCATCGGTTGGGCGGCGATATAGTCTGCCATCACCTGTTCGCCACGCCCGCTACCCGACCAGCCGAGGTTGCGAAAATCGCAGTTGAAGCGGCGGGACAGCAGGGCGTTATAGCAAGTGCCGCCGCGCGATGCGCAGCCGCCCTGCGTGATGGACGAGCCGTAAAACAGCCACGGCTTATCGTTGCGGTATTTTTGACCGCCTTCGATCTTCACGTCGGGCGCAACGCCGATTCCCAAGCTATCCACCGCGTCATACAGCGGAAAATGGATGAGAAATTCGCGGCGGCGGTTGCCACCCGGTAGATACAGCAGGCTCTCATAGCCGCCGTTGGCAACGATGGGCGGCATAAAGCCGTTCATAAAGGTGAACGGCTCGTCGCCCTCGCGAAAATAGAGGTCAAAGCCCGAACTGCAAAGCGGCGTCATAATGGGCATTCTGCCCTCTTGCGGCATTTTGACGCGGATCGCCACATACGGCGTTTCGGCGATAAAGCGCACGCGACCGCCTGCGGTGTGGCGGTTGAGCCACTTAACGCCATCGTTGGTGGCGTCGGCTATCGCCTGCGGAATGCGGGTGAAGTACCCGTTCTCGTCCCACAAAAGCCCGTATATATCAAACAGGGCTTTGCGCACGTCGTGAAACACGACAGGCACGCCCTCCAAGGTGGCGACGGCCATATGGCTGTCGATATCGGCAATACGTTTTGGATCTTCCACAAAAGCACCTCCGAAAAGGAACACCCGTCGGCCAAAGACCGACGGGTGTTTGGTTTCATTCAGTATAGCACAGCCGCGTGCCTTTGACAAGCGGGTTTATACCAAGACGGTTTTGACGTTGCAGCCTTTGGCGGCATCTGCCAGCGCCTTATTGACTTCGGTGACGGGATAGGCGGTGATCATATCGCTGATAAGATGGTGCAGTTGCGGATTTTTCTGCAAGAAGGCGATATAGTTTTCCACGTCCGATACGGAATATTGCGACGAGCCAATCAGGCGCAGGGCGTTGAAGGTGATCTTTTGAGGCGGGATCTCCACGTCGCCGCTGTTGGAATATTGACCGGGGATGAGATAGGTACCGCGGTTGCGCAACAGGTTCATACCCTGCGGCACCGCTTTGGGGTTGCCCGAGGCTTCGAACACCACGTCGGCACCGATACCGCCCGAAAGCTCCGACACGCGGGCTTTGAGCGCGGCACCGCCGTCTTCGAGATCGATAACTTCGGTGGCGCCCAGCTTCATCGCCGAGGCGGCGCGGTTGGTCTCTTTGCGCCCTGTGACCGCGATGATATGGGGAATGCCGAGGGTCGCGAGATACATCACCGCAAAGCTGCCGACAGGGCCAAGGCCCTGCACCACCGCCACCTGTGCCTGCTCAATGAGGCAGGCGGCTTCTTTTGCCAGACGGAAGGCGTGCAGCGCGGTCGGGCCTGCACAGGCGAACACGCACACCATTTTGGGGTCGAGCTCGTCAGGGATGCGGATGAGGTTTTTGACGGGGGAATAGTTATATTCGCCGTAGCCGCCGTAAAAGTGGGGCGCGACGTCGGGATCGCCGCCGTTGGTGACGCCCATATTCAGGCAGTTGGCGTCATCGCCCGTGCGGCACAAGAGGCATTCACCACAGGGGCAGGCAATATCCACCACCACGTTATCGCCGACCGCAATACCGTATTTTTCGCCATCGGCGACGGCAATCTCGGTCACCTTGCCCACAAACTCGTGACCGATGCCCGTGGGGGGATTGGTCGGGATCTTGCCGCGCCAGATGTGCAGGTCGGTGCCGCACACACCGCTGGCGATCAGTTTCATCTGCGCCATGCCGTCAGCAGGCGCGGTCAAGGGATATTCACGGATTTCAAAAGGCTCGTTAACAGCTGTCATAATGGCAATTTTTGCGGTTTGCATAAGGGGTTCCTCCTTAAAATATGTCTGCATCATCCCTGCTCGGTGCGTTTGAGGATATCCTCTTGCACCGCGCGGTCGAGCGTTGTGTAAAACGCGCTGAATCCCGACACGCGCACCACCAGCGACCCGTAGTTTTGCGGATTGTCCATCGCGTCGGCAAGTATTTCTCGGGAAACGGAGTTTATTTGCATCTCTTGACCGCCGCGCGCGAAATAGGTGCGGATAAGGGTGGCGAGCTTCATACGGTTTTGGTCGTCGGAGAACATCGCGGGGCTGTACTTTTGGTTGAGCACCGTGCCGCAGGCGACCTGTGTGTAATCGGGCTTGGTGGTGGACAGCACCACCGCGGTCGGGCCGTTCTTGTCCACGCCGTGCATCGGAGAGGCGGCGTCGGACAGCGGCTCGCCGTTTTTGCGTCCGTCGGCGGTCGCCGCCACTTCCAAGCCTGCGGAAATATTTTGCACGTTGGACGCGATGCCGATATAGACACCGCCGCCGTCGGGCGTTTTGTAGCGGTCGAAGATGCGGGCGTGCTCTTTCACAAACCACACGGCGTATTTGTCGGGCAGTGGCTCGTCGTTGCCGTATTTGGGCGCGTCAAGCAGCACTTTTTGCAACCATTCCCAGCCCACGAAATCCGCCGCGAGCGCGTCGCGCAACTGGGCGGGGGTGGCGCGTTTTTCGGTGAATATCACCTGTTCCATTGCGGCAAGCGCGTCGGCGACCGTGCCGATGCCCATACAGCCCGCGCCGTGGACGGAGGGGTATTTGGTGCCGCCGTTGTTGATATCCAGCCCGCGCTCAATCGTCTGCTGACAGAAACAGGACAGAAACGGCGACGCGTAGCTTTCGCGGTTATAGCGGTCGTTTTCGTTGCGGAAAAACGCCATATATTCCGCCGCGCCCGCTTCCATCTGCACACGCAGGCGCTGCATATAGTCCGCCATAGAGGTGATGGTGTCCGCTTCGCCCGTGTGAGGACCTTTTTGCACGCCTGTTTGCATACAGCGGCCGTCGCACAGCGCCATTTCGAGATATTTGGGGGAATTATAGCGTCCGTCACTCCACGGCGGCTGTTGTCCCGGCAGGAAGTTTTCGATACAGCCGACGAACACATAGTTGCGGCAGTCTTCGAGGGCATAGCCGAAACGTTGCAGGGCGGGAATGTTGACCTCGTCGTTCATCAGCGCGGGATAGCCGATACCCGTGCCGATCACTTTAAGGCAAGCGTCCAAAAACTCTGCGGATGCATCCTTATAAAGGCGCGCAGACAGGTTGGGACCGGGGATGGCGCAAATTTTCACCGCTTCGAGGATATGATAGGAAAGTGCGTTGACGCCGCCCGTGCCGTCGGCAAGCACGCCGCCGATGGCGATGTTGCAAACATCGTCGCCGCCGTAGATGACCTTGCGCTCACCGAGCTTATACAGCGTGCAGGCAAGCAACTCGACCGCTTGGTCGGGGGTCAGGCGACCCGCCTTGATATCGGCTTGATAATAGGGATACAAAAACTGATCCATACGCCCAAATGCCATCGCGTAGCGCCCTTCCCACGAAAAGGCAACGTGCGCCATAAAGGTCAGCTGCAACGCCTGTGCAAAGGTTTCGGGCGGGGCGGTCATCAGGTGGCGGCAGTTTTGTGCCGCCGTTTTAAGGCTGTGGGCCCACGCGGGCGTGAGCGCGGCGAGCGCGTCTGCCGCATCGGCATAGCACCCGAGCATTGCGCCAAACGCGGTCATCGTAATATGCGCGGCGGCGAGAAAGTCGCTTTTGGATTTGTCGGCGGCGTGTGTTTTTTGCGCCGCTTCGATACGGGCAAGCGTGCCGCCGACGCCGTCCTTGAGGAAGGTGGCATAGTCGGGGGCAAAGTGGTCGGCGTTGGTGCCGAAGTGCCGCTCGCCGTAGCTCGCACGCACGCGGCGTGCGTAGTCAAGCTCGTTGGGCTCGGCTGGCTCGTCGGTCATCCCGCGCAGAGAGCCGAGGATCAGATCCTGCGGATAGACGTGCACCGCGCCCTTTGTGAACATCTCAGCGATACCATAGGCGCGCGCGAGCACCGCAGGATCGTCAAAATGCGCCGCGAGTCCGCGCGCATACAGCACGTCGCGGATACCGTCGGGGTACAAGGGCGGCTGTGACACTGCCGTTTTGAGTTGTTCCAATCGTGTCATAAGCCACAACTCCTTTCTATATTTTCAGTATATCGCTCAAAGTTGCGGCTGTCTATGGAGCAACAGAAAAAAGTAGCACAATTCTCATATAAATTCTTGCTTTTCGCGCCGTTGGTTGCTATAATGCGGTTGAGGTGATCTTGTGTATCAGAAAGTAGAGCTTTTGTCCCTGCCACAGATCTGCTTTGCGCACGCCTTTGCGTCCGAGCATTATCATTTTGATTTCCCCGTCATGGAAAAGCAATTGGAGATCTCCCTTTTACAGGAAGGCGACACCTTTCGCCGCTATGACGACGGACGGATGGAGTTTTTCCCCGCGGAGCATTTCTTTTTATCCACCTATAACGAGCCGTTTACGGCACAAAGTCGCGCCGCCTTTTGCCGCCACATCACGGTGGGGCTGTCAAGCGACTATCGCATCACCTTGCTGACGCGCGAGGAACTCTTGGCGGACTGTCAGCGTCGCTCGTCGACGTTTCCTACCTTTTATATCTCCGACGAGGGGCTGGAATTGGCAGGCAACACCGCCTGCGAAGCCTTGCTGTCCCGCTTAATCGACCGCTTTGCGCTGCCTGACGCGGAACAGGCGCTCTATTGCACGGGACTGCTTTACGAATTGTTGGGTGCTATCAGCGGCGCGACCGTGCGCGCGGCGGTGCTGGAAGGCGGCGGGCTCTCCCCCGCGGGCTTGCACTATGCCCAACGCGCGGTACAATATATCGCCGAGCATCTGTCGGAAAAGCTGACGGTAGAGGGAATTGCGGAGTATCTCGGCATCAGTACGGGGTATCTGAGTATGCTGTTCAAGGCATATACGGGTGCAAGCATCGTGCGCTACGTCAACGCCGCACGGATTGAGAAGTTGCGCGAGCTGCTGTTGTCGCGGCGTATGAGTCTGCGGCAAGCGGGCGAAAGCGTGGGGCTGGGCGATGAAAACTATTGCAGTCGCCTGTTTCGCCAATATACGGGGCAATCGGTGCGCGACTTTTTACGCCAGCACACCCCACGGCATTGATATAGCACAAAACGACACAAAAAAGCAAGGCTTGGGAATTCCAAGCCTTGCTTTTTTGTCAGGTCAAATCCTTTTGAGAGAAATGCGTACCGCTTTGGGCATACGGCACCGCTTTGCCGCGAATGGTCGCGGCTTTTATCAGCGGCGCCGTGCGGATATATTCCGCGCGACCGGGACATAAGGGATAAAAGCCCAGCGTCGCAAAAATGAACCACGCCGCCATCGTGCCGTTATCCTCGTCACCGGGGAAGCCGTCTGCGTCGGCACTAAACACCTCGCGCGCCATACGATGCACCCAATAGGTGGCTTTGTCGACCTCGCCCAGCGCGGCGTACAGCCACGGATAGTGAAAGCTCGGCTGGTTGGAGATGGCGCATTGACCGTAGTCACAGGCGGCCATCTCTGCCATTTCGTGTATCACGAAACCGTAAGCGCCCACGGAATAGTGCGGCGGGGTGCCAAACAGCGTGTCGAGTTTTTGCAAAAATGCGTCGCGACCGCCGTAAAGGGACGCCAGCCCGTCGATATCGTGCGGCACGGCAAAGGAGCTTTGCCACGCGCCGCCTTCCGTATAGTCGCCGCCCCACGCAAAGGGGTCAAAGGTTTCGGGGTCGGTCATCTCCCCCGCTTCGTCCCGCCCGCGCATAAAATCGGTGGCGGGGTCAAAAAGATGGCGATAATTTTGTGCGCGGCGGCGATAGGTGTCTTCCGTCTGCTTGTCGCCCAAGAGTGCCGCCATCTGCGCGATACAAAAGTCGCCGTAGGCGTAGTCGAGCGTTTGGGTGACGCTTTCGGGCACGGTGTTGGGCACAAAGCCGTGCTGCTGATAAAACGCCACCGCGCGGCGCCCAAAGGGGTGTGCGCCCTCGTTTTCGGCGTGTTTACGCATCGCGGTGAGTGCCAGCGCCATATCGTCGCGCGCGAGCATACCCTTGACCGCGCCGTCTGCGAGCACCGCGTCGATGAGCGTGCCGGGCATAATGCCAAACTCGCGCATAGACGGCCAGCGCGGCAACCAGCCGCAGTCGCGGTAGCTTTGTAGGAAGCCTTGCAATATTTCGGGCAAGATATCGGGGGCCACCAGCGAAAGCAGTGGATAGACGGTGCGATAGGTGTCCCAAAAGCCGTTGTTGGTATAGGCATAGCCCGCTTTGACGCCGCCCGCGTGGGGGTCAAAATGCACGGGGTTGTGGTCGGCGTCCCACTCATACGCTTTGTGCGGAAAGAGCAGCGTGCGATAAAGGCAAGAATAAAAGGTGCGGCGCAAGGCTGTGTCATCGGTGTCAATTTGCACCCGCGAAAGCAGGGATTCCCACGCGTCGGCGGCTTGCGCCACGAGGGTATCAAACGGTTGCTTGCCACATTCGCTTTGCAGGTTTTTAAGTGCTTGCGCGGCGCTGATATAGGAGGTGCTAAGCCGCACGGTGCCGCTTGGCGACACGAGCGCGATATGCGCGCCGTCGCCCGACAGCACCGAGTGCTCCCACAACACATCGCCGTCAAATTCCAGCACAAAATGCATACAAAACGGTGCGGTTTCGGTGGGGACGCTGATGTGGTCGGTGGTGCCGTAAAGGCGGTTGTGCGGCGCGTCGGCGGTAAACGTTGCATTGCCCGCTATCGGCAACAGTGATAAAAACGGCGCGTCGGCATCGTTGGCAAACGCGTAGCGCATAATCGCGCCGCGCGCGGTGGGGATCAGTTCAAAGGTACAGCCGCAGCGCAGAAAATCGAGCCGCATATAGTACGGCGCAAGCACCGTGTCGGCGGGGCTGTACGCCGATTGCGGCGCGAAAGACGGTTCGCCCGCTTGCGGCGTCAGCAACAGCGCGCCGAAATCACCCACCCAGGGGCTGGGCTGGTGCGTCAGGCGCACGCCGTCGAGTGTGGCGGCGTCGGGATGATAAAACCAGTTGCCGCCGCGCGCGGTCTGGGGCGCAAACGACGCCATACCAAACGGGCGTTGGGTCAGCGGCAGGGTATTGCCGTGGGAAAAGGACGGCGTGGATGCCGTTCCCTGACGGATATTGACATAGTCCAAAAGCGGCACGGGTTTGCACCCCCTTTCAAGTTCTACCCACAATATAACACGCCTCCTGCCAAAAGGCAAGAGGCGTGTGGAAAAGAAACACTTTAGGGAAAAGCGCCGACAAAATCGCTATTGCAATCCATTTTTGATAGTGATATACTGAATATACCACACAACATTTTAATATTGCCAACATTGTAAGTGTGCATTTTTATCTTCGGTAAAAATGCAGGCTCTATTTTCGCACGCTTCGGTGTTGGCAGAAAATGTTGTGTGGTAGCAATCATGAATCGCATTTTTCGGTGTGTGCGACTTTGGTTGCACACACTTTTTTATTTTTAGGAGGAAACACAATGAAAAATGTCAACTACCTAAGCGTGTACCAAGAAAAGTACAAAAACCTTCCCAACATCATTTTTTGGAGCTCGCTGATTTTTTGGGGGCTGGTAGCCATTGCAGCAGGTATTATCGCCCTTTCCGCCACCGATGAAGGCTTCTTCGGCGTCGTGTTTCTTGGATCTGGCGTTGCCGTGGGTTTTGCATGGCTGAGTCGCTTTCTTACGGCAATTCTTATATCGCAGAAAGTGATCGTTGCCGACACCTTGCTCTCTATGGCGAACAATGCTCCCGCTCCCATTGTCGAAGATGAGCTCCCTGATCTTTAAGAGGTGATATGATGAGCGAACGATATGTAAAGGTTTTCTCAGGTGATGAAGCCCTGTACGTTAAAGATGCGCCCGTCGTCATTCTTGCAAGCGCGCTTTTGAAAGATACGCAAACCGTAAAAATGATTGCGCAGTTAAAATTAGTGAATGTCAGCGGCAAAAACATTTCGTACGTGAAGGTTGCCATCACACCGCTTGACACAATGAAAGCACCTCTCGGTCAGGCGATTGCCTTCGAATATTTGGACCTTTCGATCTCGGACAGAGAAGAGTTCGGCGCAAAGAACCCGATCGTGCTTCCCAACGTCTCTACCCGTTCTTTTCTCGTGGGTGTTTCTCACGTGGGCTTTGCGGACGGCACGGTTTGGACGGGTGATTGCGCAGATTGGAAGACCGATTTGGATATGGCAAAAATTTTGGCGATCGAAACAACTTACAAAAATGCTCTTACCCTTTACCAAAGCGATCGCATTGAGGACGTTGCAAATGCAAAAGAGGTTTTTTCGAGCATTCCGCAAGCCGAAAAGGACGTTTCTGAGGAACTTGCCTTTTGCGCGGAGAAAATAGCTCGTTTGCAAGCCGAGCAGGCACAAAAAAGAATGCGTAATAAGGCACGTAATAAAATAATCGCTATTCTCGCTTCAACTCCCGTCATCCTTACTCTCATCGGGTATTTTGTGGCGTATCCGTTGTTTTCTTGTATGTCAGGAGATTACACCGTGTACATCGATATGTATAACGTCGAAAACTTCAAGATACCCGACGGTGTCACTTCCATTGATGGGTGGGCATTCTGGCACTGCTGCGATCTCAAAAGCGTCACGATCCCCAACAGCGTCACTTCTATTGGTGATTTTGCGTTCGACTGTTGCGAGGGTCTCAAAAGCATTACCATTCCCGATAGCGTCACTTCCATTGGTTATGGGGCATTTTCGAACTGCTGGCGTCTAAAAAGCATCAACATCCCCGACGGCGTCACTTCCATTGGTAATTTGGCGTTCTATAACTGTCCAAGCGTCCAAAGCATCACGATTCCCAGAAGCGTCACTTCCATTGGTGATTTGGCGTTTGCGTATAACTCCGATCGCGAAACCGTTACCTTTCTCGGCACAAAAGAACAATGGCAGGCCATTGACAAAGGCGAGGACATAGGTATCTACGACGACGAAATCCACTTCCAACCAGAATAACGCGGCTGTAAGTTACAACAAAAACAGGACTTGGATTTCCAAGTCCTGTTTTTGTTGTATAAACCTTACTTACTTCGCGGTTTCGGAGACGGCCACGGCGCAAGCCACGGTCGCACCGACCATCGGGTTGTTGCCCATGCCGATGAGACCCATCATCTCCACGTGCGCAGGCACAGAGGAGGAACCGGCGAACTGCGCGTCACCGTGCATACGGCCCATGGTATCGGTCAAGCCGTAGGAAGCAGGGCCTGCCGCCACGTTGTCGGGGTGCAGGGTACGACCCGTGCCACCGCCGGAAGCGACGGAGAAGTATTTCTTATCGTTTTCCATTGCCCACTTCTTGTAGGAGCCGGCAACGGGATGCTGGAAGCGGGTGGGGTTGGTGGAGTTGCCGGTGATGGACACGTCCACAGCCTCGTACTTCATAATCGCCACGCCTTCGAGCACGTCGTTGGCGCCGTAGCATTTCACCTTGGCGCGCTCGCCGTCGGAGAAGGGCTTCTCGTTGACGATCTTCAGCTCGCCGGTGTAGAAATCATACTCGGTCTCCACATAGGTGAAGCCGTTGATACGGCTGATGATATACGCCGCATCCTTGCCCAAGCCGTTGAGGATAACGCGCAGGGGGGATTTGCGAGCCTTGTTGGCGGTGCGGGCGATACCGATAGCGCCTTCGGCAGCGGCAAAGGACTCGTGACCTGCGAGGAACGCGAAGCAATCGGTCTCCTCGGAGAGCAACATTTTGCCCAGGTTGCCGTGACCCAGACCCACTTTACGCTGCTCGGCAACAGAGCCGGGCACGCAGAAAGCCTGCAGGCCTTCGCCGATCACGGCAGAGGCTTCGGCAGCATTGGTCACGCCGCGTTTGAGCGCGAGCGCCACGCCCAGCGTATACGCCCACACAGCATTTTCAAAAGCGATGGGCTGCACACCTTTGACGATGGCATCCACGTCGATGCCCTTGGACAGGCACAGGTCACGGCATTCCTCCATGGAGCCCAGACCGTTTTCGGACAGGAATTTTTCGATTTTGGCAAGACGTCTTTCCTTGCCTTCAAATTTCACATCATTGGCCATTGGTCTGTCCTCCTTGCTTATTCTTCACGGGGGTCAATATACTTGGCGGCATTGTCAAAGCGCCCGTATTGACCGATGTTTTTCTGATAGGCTTCGTTAGGCTCCATACCGCGACGGATATCCTCGAGCATCTTGCCCAGTTTCACGAACTGATAGCCGATGACTTCGTTGTTCTCGTCGAGAGCCAGTTTGATGACGTAGCCTTCTGCCATTTCCAGATAGCGCACGCCCTTGTCCTTGGTGGAGAACATGGTGCCGACCTGAGAACGCAGACCCTTGCCGAGGTCCTCAAGACCCGCGCCGATGACCAGACCGTCCTCAGAGAACGCGGACTGGGTGCGACCGTAGACGATCTGCAGGAACAGCTCACGCATAGCCACGTTGATGGCGTCGCACACCAGGTCGGTGTTGAGGCATTCGAGCAGGGTCTTGCCGGGAAGGATCTCCGCCGCCATAGCCGCAGAGTGGGTCATACCGGAGCAACCGATGGTTTCCACCAGCGCTTCTTCGACGATACCTTTTTTGACGTTAAGTGTCAGTTTGCAGGTGCCCTGCTGAGGAGCGCACCAGCCGATGCCGTGGGTCAGACCGGAGATATCGGAAATCTCCTTGGATTTCACCCAAAGGCCCTCCTCCGGAATGGGGGCGGGGCCGTGGTGAGGACCCTTGGCGACGATACACATTTGTTCGACTTCATGGGAATAATTCATTGTCCTTCTCCTTTCGGTAGATGAATGGATTGCCAATATTTCGCAATTGATAGTATTATACCCCATTTTTCTCGTTTGTGCAAGGGGGATGTGCCAAAATTGCACCGTTTGCAGGGATTTTTTTGCGGCGTTGCCCTTGACTTTGCAAAGTGGGATATGCTATACTGTGTCACACAAGCCGCAGGTATAGTTCATCGGTAGAACATCGGCTTCCCAAGCCGAATAGGTGGGTTCGACTCCCATTACCTGCTCCAGAAAAAGAGCCTTGTCTTTCGACAAGGCTCTTTTGCGTTAATGGGTAGACGAAGATGAGCGTCGCAACGGTCAAAAAAACCGCAAAAAGGTTTTGCTATTTTCAGGAGGGAGAATGATAAAAAGTCTTATTTGGCACAATTTAGGTCTTATAGTATGTTGACAAAGAAAAAATTCCGATGGTATTATTATTTACAGAAAAAAGTAAAAAAATTGCATATTTTTATGCATTTTTTTACTTTTACTGCAAAAGATGTTGAGGGGAATTTGAAATGAAAAGAATTCTTTGCTTTATGCTTGCGCTTGCGCTTTCGCTTTCGCTTTTACTACTCGGCGGTTGCCATACGGGAAACACTGACAACGGCAGTTCGGATGTGTCGAACAAAACAGAGAACGACCCGTCCTCTGCTTCCGGATCACAGGTAGGGGGATCGAAACCGCAAACAACACAATCGCAAACAACGCAGTCGCAAACAACACAACCGGAGACACCTACCATTAAGGTTCTGTCGATTGGCAACAGCTATTCCACCGATTCACACGCGTGGCTACATAAATTGGCGGCACAAAATGGCGTGAATATGCAGACAGTCAACCTTTATATCGGCAGTTGTGACCTGCTACAACACGCTACTAACGTTGCAAAAGAAGCCGAAAAATACACTCTGGAGCGCAACGGCGTTTCAACGGGGCAGCCGATTAGCGTTCAGGGCGCGCTCGCGTTGGAACAGTGGGATGTTATCACCATTCAGCAAAGGAGTAGCGAAGCCGGCCACCCCAGTTCGTATGAGCCGTATATGAAAAGATTGGTCGCTTTCTTAAGAGAAAATTGTCCCACGGCCAAGATTTATCTCCACGAAACTTGGGCGTATGAAAGCGATTACGCATGGTTCCCTTGGGATCAAAAAACGCAACGCGAGATGTATGACGGCATTCATGCTACCATTGCGCAAAAAGCGAGTGAGTATCAGCTGTCGGTTATTCCCACGGGTTCGGTAATCCAAAATCTTCGCGAAAACGTTACCGAATTTGATTATCAAAACGGCGGTTTGTCGCTCAACTGCGACGGAACGCACCTTTCCAAGGATTACGGCCGTTATGCTGCGGCGGCGACATGGCTTCGCACCATAACCGGAAAGCCGGTAACGGCGGCGGCTTTTGAGGGAATGGACGTTGCGCTGCTCACGAAAATCGTAAATGTGGTCAACCAAGTGTGTACCGCGCAATAAAAGATTCTTAGAAAGAGGGATGCTTTTTCAAGCATCCCTCTTCTTTTCTTCTCGCCTTTATTCGCGGGGAGGATATGATCAGGTGCTAGGAATACAGAACGTGGCTGCATTCGGGTTTTGTTTTTCATACTGTGTCAACGCCCCCGTGTTTTGTTTGACAGTGGTAGCGGTTGATCCTTTGGAGGATGAACCGCAAAGCGATCAATCGTTGGTGTTTGGGGATCCGACCTCGTCAGGCGCCGACACCGATGCCTCGGATG
>SVOU01000133.1 GCA_015066215.1 Oscillospiraceae bacterium
TTAATTATAATTCCTACCATAATTGGTGTTATAAATGATAGTGAAAAGTCAAAATTTCAGAGAAAAGCAGAGTTGTTTATATCTACTGCACAATTACAATATACACAAGAATTTATGGAAAACAATATGCATCACGGAACAGGCACCACCGCCAATCCGCATACGGGGCGCGCGGGCGGCAAAACGGGCACGGCGGAAACGGGCTGGGTGGAGGACGGCGTCAAGGTGGTGCAAAGCTGGTATGCGGGCTATTTTGAAACCGAAAACAACGCCTACGCCATCGCTATCGTGGGCGAAGATAAAAACCGTACGGGGGTGCGTGCCGCACCGCTTTTTAAGGAACTTTGTGAGCAATTGTCACTGTTGGGGTGACAAACCGCCTGTGGGCGGTACATATTTCGCGGCGAATAAAAATTTTCAAAAAATCCTGCGGCGAATTTGCAGTTTTGACTTGATAGTTTGACGCATATATAGTACAATAAACGGTGATAGAAAATGAAGGAGGAGCGAAGCGATGCAACCGAAGTATAAACGTATTTTGCTCAAACTTAGTGGAGAAGCTATGTCCGGCGAACAAGGGTTTGGTCTGGACTTTGACACGGTGCTGGACGTTTGTTCAGCCGTGAAGGAATGTTCCGATATGGGTGTGGAGGTCGCGGTCGTCGTCGGCGGCGGCAACTTCTGGCGTGGTCGCTCCAGCGGCAAGATGGATCGCACCCGCGCTGATCATATGGGTATGCTCGCCACCACCATCAACGCGCTGGCTCTGGCGGATGCGCTGGAACAGTTGGGCTGCAACGTGCGCGTACAGACCGCCATCAGTATGAACCAGGTGGCAGAGCCGTATATCCGCAACAAGGCGGTACGCCATCTCGAAAAAGGCCGCGTGGTCATTTTTGGCTGCGGCACGGGCAACCCGTTCTTCTCTACCGACACGGCGGCGGCGCTGCGTGCGGCGGAAATCGAAGCCGATATCATCTTCAAGGCGAGTATGGTGGACGGTGTCTATGACAGCGATCCCAAGAAAAATCCCGATGCCAAGAAGTTTGATCGCCTGTCCTATATGGACGTGCTGGACAAAGACCTCAAAGTGATGGATTCCACGGCGGCAACGCTGTGCAAGGATAACAACCTGCCCCTTTTGGTGTTCAATCTCAACGATCCGCACAACATTGTGCGTGCCGTTTGCGGTGAGGACATCGGCACGTTGGTGCAATAACATACGCCACAGGCGAGGAGGAAATAATGATGGAACAGCTTTTCAAAACAGCGGAAGAAAAAATGAACAAGTCGGTGGCGGTGCTGCAGAGTGAATATGCCGCTATCCGCGCCGGTCGCGCCAACCCCGCGGTGCTGGATAAGGTGCTGGTGGAATATTACGGCACGCCCACCCCGATCAATCAGGTGGCGGCGGTTTCGGTGCCCGAACCCCGCACGGTGATGATCCAACCGTGGGACAAAACGTTGCTCAAAGCAATCGAAAAAGCGGTGCTCACTTCCGACATCGGCATCAACCCTCAAAATGACGGTTCGGCGCTGCGCCTTAACTTCCCGCCCCTCAACGAGGAGCGCCGCCGCGAGCTGTCCAAAAGCGTGTACAAATATGCCGAGGACACCAAGGTGGCGGTCAGATCTATTCGCCGCGATCTGGTCGACAAGCTCAAGGATATGAAGAAAAAGAGCGAGATCACCGAGGATGACCTGAAAAACGCCGACAAAAAGGTGCAGGATCTGACCGATCGTTTCTGCAAAGAGATCGATCAACTCGCTTCCAAAAAAGAAAAAGAGATCATGGAGATCTAATTGGCTGCGCTGCTTCTCCTTCGTGGGAGGCAGCGTCTTGCCTATGGGACGAATTTGTCCCATACGGAGGTGTACAATGGGTTTATTCCGCAAAAAGACGGTCACTCCCGAGCCGTCGGTACTCCCGCAACACGTCGGCATTATTATGGACGGCAACGGGCGCTGGGCAAAAAAACGCGGTCTGCCCCGCAAAGCGGGACACGCCGCGGGCGCGCAAACCTTCCGCACGATTGCGAAATACTGCGAGAAGCGTGGCATCGCCTGCCTGACGGTGTATGCGTTTTCAACCGAAAACTGGCGTCGCCCCGCCGACGAAGTGACCGCCATTATGAACCTTTTGCGTGACTATCTCAAAGAGTCCCTGTCGGATTTTAAGCAAGAGAATATCCGTGTGCGCTTTATCGGCGACCGCACGCCGCTGGCTGATGACCTGCAACGGTTGATGCAGGAGGCAGAGGAGTCCACCGCCCACAAAACGGGTATGCAGCTCAACATCGCCGTCAACTACGGCGGTCGTGAGGAGATTTTGCACAGCGTGCGCCGGCTTGCCAAACGCGTCGCAGACGGTGAACTTTCGCCTGACGCCTTGCGTGAAGAGGATATCGGAGGCGGACTTTACACCGCTGACCAACCGGAACTGGATCTGATCTTACGCCCGAGCGGCGAATATCGCCTCTCGAATTTTCTCTTGTGGCAATCCGCTTATGCGGAATATGTGTTTATGGACGTTTTGTGGCCCGATTTCAAGCCGCACGACTTGGATCGCGCCCTGGAAGAATATGCCGGACGCCATCGGCGTTTCGGAGGAGTGTGAAAAGTATGAAAACGCGTGTGATTACGGGTCTTGTGGCTGCTGCCGCGGCTCTGGTTGTTCTGCTTTTTCTGCCGTATTGGGCGGTCAATATTTTGGTAGCGGTTTTGGCGGCGGTGGCAGTCTATGAACTGGCAAACGCGCTCAAACTGTCCAAAAACTACGGCGTTTTGGCGTGGTGTATGCTGCTTGCGCTGTCGATGCCGTTTTGGGGTTTTTTGCAGACCAAATGGATCGCGCCGATCTTGTTGGTGTTTGTGTTTGGCCTTGCGGCGATGCTGCTGCTCTATCACCAAAAGGTGTCGGCGGCTTCGGTGTTGGCGCTCGGCTTTTTGACCCTGTTCGTCGGCTTCGGCTTTACGGCACTCGCCCTTTTGCGCCAGAGCAACTTTGGCCTTGCCTACGTGTTCTTTGCGCTGATGGCGGCGTGGATGTCGGACACCGGTGCTTATTTTTCAGGCTATCTGT